>JAJPJW010000173.1 GCA_021324075.1 Pseudomonadota bacterium
CCGCCGCCCCCGCGGCCGGCGCGCCCGCCGCCAAGTCGGACAACACGGTGACCCTCAATTCCCCCATGGTGGGCACCTTCTACCGCGCGCCTTCGCCCGACGCCAAAGTTTTCGTGGAAGAGGGCGACAAGGTCACCGTGGGACAGGTCTATTGCATCGTGGAGGCGATGAAGCTCATGAACGAGGTGAAGTCCGAAGTGAACGGGAAGGTCGTCAAGATCCTCGTCCAAAACGGCCAGGCCGTCGAGTTCAACCAGCCCTTGCTCGTCATTGATCCAAGCTAAAGACAGTTCACAGTCGACGGTTCGCGGTCCGCGGTCAAGACAAGGCTGGCGGCGAACGGGTTTTCATACAAAGGAAAAAGCGTGTTCAACAAGATTCTAATCGCCAACCGCGGGGAGATCGCCCTTCGTGTCATCCGGGCCTGCAAGGAATTGGGGATCAAGACCGTGGCGGTCTATTCCCAAGCCGACGCCGACTCCCTGCATGTGCACCTGGCCGATGAAAGCGTCTGCATCGGCAAGGCTTTCAGCAAGGAAAGCTACCTCAACATCCCCGCCATCATCAGCGCCGCGGAAATCACCGACGCCGAGGCCATCCACCCCGGCTACGGCTTTTTGGCCGAGAACGCCCATTTCGCCGAGGTCTGCGCCAGCTGCCAGATCAAGTTCATCGGCCCCAAACCCGAGGTCATGCGCCTGATGGGCGACAAAGTGGCGGCCATCCAGACGGCCAAGCGCGCGGGAGCACCCACCACCCCCGGCAGCGACGGGGCGGTCAACGACACCAAGCGCGCCCTGGAAGTGGCCAAGGCCATCAAGTACCCCGTCATCATCAAGGCCTCCGCGGGCGGCGGCGGCAAGGGCATGCGGGTCGCCCATACGGATATTTCGCTCACCCAGGCCTTCCAAACGGCCCGTACGGAAGCCGAGGCGGCCTTCGGAAACCCCGAGGTTTACATTGAGAAATACATCGAGGATCCCCGGCACATCGAGGTGCAGATCCTGGGCGATGAATACGGCCATGTCATGCACCTGGGCGAGCGGGATTGCACCATCCAGCGATCCCACCAGAAGCTCATTGAGGAAGCCCCCTCCTCGGTCCTGACGGCCAAGCAACGCAAAAAGGTTTGCAAGTTCGCCGTAAAACTGGCTAAGGAAGTCAAATACAGCTCGGCGGGCACCATCGAGTTCCTCATGGACAAGCACGGCGACTTTTATTTCATGGAAATGAACACCCGCGTGCAGGTGGAGCACCCGGTCACCGAACTGACCACGGGCGTGGACATCATCAAGGAGCAGATCCGGATCGCCGCGGGCGAAAAGCTGTCCGTTTCCAAGGACCTGGAACCCCGGGGCCATGCCATCGAGTGCCGCATCAACGCCGAAAACCCGGCCGACGGGTTCAGGCCCTCGCCGGGAACCATTACGACCTACCACGTGCCGGGCGGCCCGGGCGTGCGGGTGGATACCCACCTGTACCAGGGTTACAAGGTGCCACCCTATTACGATTCCATGCTGGCCAAGATCATCGTGCACGCGCCCAACCGCCAGCAGGCCATCCGCCGCATGGTGCGGGCCTTGGACGAACTGGTGGTCGAGGGCGTCCATACCACGACCGACTTCCTTAAGACGATACTGGAAAGCGAATCCTTCCGCCGGGGCAACTATTCCACCCACTTCGTGGAAAAGTTCATGAAGAACAACAAGAAGGACAAGGGCGAGGAAAAAGCCTAGCCCATAGCGGCGGCCAAAAGGCAGCCGTAACTTTATTCACACCAACCGGCTATTACCGGTTCAAGAAAGCGGAGTCTAAATTGAAAATTACGGTTTATTTCGATCCCAAGGATGTGAAACCGACGATCATCCAGAACGCCACCGTGGTGCTGGCGGATGTCCTGCGGGCCACCACGACCATCCCTGTTTTCCTCTACCACGGCGCGGAGGGCGTGGCGTTCTGCCCCGACCCCGGCACGGCGAAAAAGATGTTCGACAAGCAAAAGCGAGGCGAGGGCCTTTTGGCCGGCGAACGCGACTGGGAAAAAATACCCGGCTTCCACCTGGGCGGATCGCCCAATGATTCGACCCGTGACAAGGTCAAGGGCCGGGTGGTCTGCTTCAGCACCCAAACCCACCTGAAAGTCCTCAAGAACGCCAAATACGTGGTACTCGGGTCCTTCGTCAACCTGGGCGACGTCTATGATTCCTGCCTGAGGGGCAAGCGCGACGTGGTCATCGTCTGCGCTGGCGGGCAGGAGGATTCGGCCTTCGCCGGGATGCTGGTGGACTTCCTCCAAAGCACCTTGGGCGACACGCCCATTGTTTTGGCTGAAAGCGCCAAGGACGCCATCGCCCTGTACAAACCCTGGCAGGGCAGGATTATCGACCTTTTGCGCGAATGCCCCGAAGGAAAGGAACTGACCCAGAAGGGCTACGGCAAGGACCTGGATTTCGCCTCCAAGGTCAGCCGCATCTCAGCCGTCCCCTATTTGAAGGATGACTTGTTCCTGCGGGAAGACCCCCCCAAACGCAAGTTCCCCGAAGAGGCCAAGAAAGTGGCCCCGCAAAAGGGCAAGTCCATCAAGGTCACCGTGCCGTTATTCCCCAAGAACCCCGAACACCCGGTGCCGGGAATGGAAAAAGCCGGCAAGAAGGGCGCGGACAAAAAGGGCGCCGAAGGGAAGAAGCCCGAGGATAAGAAGGGCGCGGATAAGAAGCACGAAGACAAGAAGGCCGAAAAAGGCGCAGCTGTCGCCCCCAAGAAGGGCGAGGTCAAGGCCGCTCCGGCCCCCAAGGTCAAGAAGCCGCCCAAGCCCCTTTTCAGCAAGAAGACCGTGGCTTCCGCCCCGGTCAAGATGATCAAAAAAGAGAAATAAGCGGCGCCGTTCCAGCTTTTCCTTCCGGGTGGTTCTCCTGTGAAGACCCCTGCTAAAAACCTAGCCGTCTACCGGGCCCTGGACGCCAATTGCAACCGCGCCCGGGAAGGTTTCCGTGTGGCCGAGGATGTGGCCCGGTTCGTCTTGAACGATCCCGCGCTTTGGGGCCGGCTCAAGAGGCTCCGCCATGGGGTGACGGAAGCCGAGAAATCCCTCTTTAAATCCATCCAAATCCGGTCCATGGCACGCGACGTGGCAAAAGATTTGGGAAAAAGTAACAAGGAAAAAGGTGAAAAAGTAAGGACCAGCCCCAAAGACCTGCTCAAAGCTAATTTAAAACGGGCCCAGGAAGCCCTCCGCTCACTGGAGGAATTCTCCAAGCTGATCAAGCATCCCGCTTCGGCCAAGTTCAAACGGTTTCGCTACGAATGTTATCAGATCGAGGAAAAATGGCTGTAGACCCACCGTTGATTGCGTTGCAATCCCCGGTTGGGCTGGCTATGCTGGTTTTTAACATCCACTTACACAATTCGTCCTTATAAAAGGGGCCCAATGCCCCGAAAGGAGAATTGTGTCACCCTCATTGCCTTCATCGAGCGGGGCTCGATTTTTCGAAGGGGGAATGAGGTAACTTATTAAAGGGCCATAAGGAACCAAAAACATGTCCAAGAGCAACGGTAACGGAAAGACCACCCTCCAGGAAGGCATCACCCGCGCACCCTTCCCGGGTTCCAGCAAGGTTTATATCGGCGGGAAGGCCCACCACATCCACGTTCCCATGCGCCAGATACAGCTTTCCCCGACCAAGACCGAGAAGGGCGATGAAGTGAATGCCCCTTTCGCGGTCTATGACACCAGCGGCCCTTATACCGACCCCACGGTAAAGATCGATTTACGGCGGGGCCTGAACCCCCTGCGCCGGGACTGGATACTGGGCCGGGGCGATGTGGAGGAAGTGGAAACTTCGTATAAGGAGAAATCCTCGACTGGAGTCGAGGTATTTCCGGAAGCCGCCCGCCGAAAACCCTTGAAGGCCAAGAAGGGTTCCAATGTCAGCCAAATGCATTATGCCAAAAAGGGAATCATCACCCCGGAGATGGAATACATCGCCGTGCGCGAGAACCTTTTGGTTGAGGAACAGGCCGCCAAGGGGCGGATGCACAAGGGCCAGGCTTTTGGGGCGGTCATGCCGCCGGTCATCACCCCGGAATTCGTGCGCGACGAAGTGGCCCGGGGAAGGGCCATCATCCCCTCCAACATCAACCACCTGGAACTGGAGCCGATGGTCATCGGCCGCAACTTCCTGGTGAAGATCAACACCAACATCGGCAATTCGGCCGTGGCTTCCTCCATCGAAGAAGAAGTGGAAAAGATGGTCTGGTCGGTGCGTTGGGGCGGCGACACCCTGATGGACCTCTCGACGGGCAAGAACATCCATGAAACCCGCGAATGGATCATCCGCAACTGCCCGGTGCCGGTGGGGACCGTACCCATCTACCAGGCCCTGGAAAAGGTCGGCGGCATCGCCGAGGACCTGACCTGGGAAATCTTCCGGGACACCCTGATCGAGCAGGCCGAGCAGGGGGTGGACTATTTCACCATCCATGCCGGCGTTCTTCTGCGCTACGTGCCCCTGACCGCCTACCGCCGCACGGGCATCGTCTCCCGGGGCGGGTCCATCCACGCCAAGTGGTGCCTGGCCCACCACCAGGAAAACTTCACCTATACCCATTTCGAGGAGATCTGCGAAATCATGAAGGCCTACAACGTTTCCTTCAGCCTGGGCGACGGCCTGAGGCCCGGTTCCATCGAGGACGCCAACGACGACGCCCAATTCTCCGAGCTCAAGACCCTGGGGGAACTGACCCAGACCGCCTGGAAGCATGACGTACAGGTCATGATCGAGGGCCCGGGCCACGTGCCCATGCACTTGATCAAGGAAAACATGGACAAACAGCTGGCCGAATGCCACGAGGCACCCTTCTACACCCTGGGCCCCCTGACGACCGACATCGCCCCCGGTTACGACCATATCACCAGCGCCATCGGCGCGGCCATGATCGGCTGGTTCGGCACCGCCATGCTCTGCTATGTGACCCCCAAGGAACACCTGGGATTGCCCAACAAGGACGACGTCCGCGCCGGGGTCATCGCCTACAAGATTGCGGCCCACGCGGCGGACCTGGCCAAGGGCCATCCGGCCGCCCAGCGCTGGGACAACGCGCTTTCCAAAGCCCGTTTCGAATTCCGGTGGGAAGACCAGTTCAACCTGTCGCTGGATCCGGAGTTGGCCCGCGAATACCACGACGAGACCCTGCCGGCGGATGGAGCCAAGGTGGCCCATTTCTGCTCCATGTGCGGCCCCAAGTTCTGCAGCATGAAGATTACACAGGACGTCCGGGATTACGCCAAGGAACAGGGCATTACCGAAGAGAAGGTGCTGGAAGCGGGCATGAAGAAGATGTCCGAGACCTTCGTCGAGACAGGCTCCGAGATCTACCAGAAGGTTTGATTCCAGCCAGCCGACCTTAGTGCCGGACAATCAGCTTCAAAACCTGCCGGCCCCTATTTCTTCCGGCGTCATCCTTCAGATCCACCACCGCCAGGTAAAGGCCGCTGGCCAAGCCTGAGGCGTCCCAGGCGGCGGTGCCCGTTCCCGGTGCGCTTTGGAGCTTGGTCACCCATTCCCCCGCCACGTCGTAAATCCTCAAGTCCAAAACCATGTCGCTTGAGGGGGCCAGGAAATGGGCTACCTGCGACTGAGGTGTCAGCACATTGGGCTCGGCGACAACCAAGCCGCCACCCGGATGGTCCATGACCGAGATGGTCTTGACGATCACGGTCTGCTGGCCGTTGCCGTAGGAAGCCCTGAATTCCATGTAATAAATGCCGTTGGAAACGACCTCCCCATTGTCCGTGCGGCCGTCCCATTGGCAAATCGGGGAGCCCGAGTTGTCCGATATGGTGACAATACTCGGCGAGGAACCGGATGAATCGGGCGCAATCACGTTGCTGGAAAGGGCCACGTTGTTGATCAGGTTGCTGTTGGGGTCGTCCATATAGGTATAAAGCTGACGGATGACCTCTCCGGCCTCGTTGTAGATCTTGATGGTGACCTTCGCCAGGATTCGGCTGACCACGGCCTGCTGGGTGATGCTGGTGATGACCCCGCTGGGATCGACGTTGTCCACCTTGATGTAATAGGCGCCGTTGGAAACCGGGTTGCCCTGGCTATTACTGCCGTCCCAGACCCCGATGGGGATGTTGCCGTAATAGACGGTCACTGCGTTATTGGCCCCGTTCAGGCTCGAGATGGTGTTGCTGCCTTCCAAAGCGATGCTGTTGACCGGCTGGGAGAACTGGGTGATGGTAATGACTTTCACGAGTTCGCCCGCCTCGTTGTAAACCCCGACCTTCACCGTGTAATTACCCGCCACTACCACATCCGCCAATGCCGACACCGGACCGCCGCCCGACCACGTTACTTGGGCCTTGTTTTCCAACAGGGTCCCGGCGGTGAGGAAGCCGTTGACTTGCGCCTGGTAGTAAAGGTTGTAGGTCCCCACGCCCAGGGAAGGGAAGCTCCAGGTCAGGAGGGAGCCCGTTTGGCTGGTAACCGCCCCGGCTGGTGTCGTTCCAAACCCAGTGAAAGTTATGTTGACCGGCAGGGTGTCATCCACGACCACGTTAAAGGCCGTGCTCCCGGTGACCGTCAAGGGAATATCGTAAGTGAGGGTATCCCCGCTGGAAGCAGTGCTCCGATTGACCGTTTTGCCGATCTGGATGCCGGGAGTCGGGGTAGGCGTGTTGGTGGGTGTGAAGGTGGCGGTGGAGGTCGGGGTATTGGTGTCTGTCAGGGTGGGAGTGAAAGTGGCAGTGCTGGTCGGCGTGTTGGTCGGGGTATTGGTAAATGTAAATGTTGGCGTATTGGTGGGTGTTGCCGTAAAGCTGTTAGTGGGGGTTGGAGTGGCCGTATGAGTCGGCGTATCGGTGGGCGTAAAGCTATTGGTGGGGGTATCGGTCGGGGTAAGGGTGGGGGTCGGCGTCGCCGAAACAGTGTTGGTGGGTGTGTCGGTGGGAGTATAGGTGTCGGTCACGGTAGGGGTATTTGTCGGCGTGGAAGTGTCAGTGACTGTTGGGGTGTTGGTCGGCGTACTGGTCGGGGTGTTGGTGGGCGTGGGCGTGGCCGATATGGTGTTGGTCGGCGTGTCAGTCGGAGTATTGGTAAAGGTGTTGGTGGGCGTATCGGTTGGCGTAAAGGTATCGGTCACCGTGGGGGTGTTGGTGGGGGTATTCGTCGGGGTAATGGTGGGCGTATTAGTGGGGGTGGCCGTAGGGGTGAAGGTTGCGGTGTTGGTCGGGGTATTGGTAGGGGTGTAGGTGAATTGGGGAGTGTCGGTGGGAGTGTTGGTCGGAGTGTTAGTGGGCGTGTTCGTCGGGGTGTTGGTTGGGGTATTGGTGGGGGTATAGGTCGGGGTGTTGGTGGCCGTATTGGTGGGTGTATTCGTCGGCGTATTCGTGGGGGTGTTGGTGTCGGTGTTCGTGGGAGTGAAAGTCGGCGTTCTTGTCGGCGTATTGGTGGGTGTGAAGGTGGGCGTAAGGGTAGGGGTGTTTGTCGGCGTATTCGTGGGAGTGGGGGTAAAGGTGCAGGTGGCCACGCTTAAGGTAACCGAGTTGGAAAGGATTGCGCTGACCCCCGCCGCCTGGATAGAGGAAAGGTTGGTAATCGCCCCAGTGGAGGAACAATTGACCGATCCCCACCAGGTAATGGCGCCGGTAGGGCCATTGAGGATCGTTCCCGGCATGGTCCAGCTCAAGGGAGGGCCTTGGGAAAAGACCACGCTGGGTGCCCCGGAATTGGTGGAGTTGTTGCCGACATAGACAACCCCGGCAGGCAGGGTGTCCCAAACAGCGGTGTTGATGGCGGGATCGGGGCCGAAAAGCTTCAAGTTCGAATAATAGTCGACATTGGCCGACCCGTCGGCCTGCCAGCCGACCTGGTATTGGCCGCCGTTGCGGGGCGTACAGGGCAGGGGCGCGTTATCGTTGTAGCAGAAGGCCCAGGCGGCGGGTTCGGCGGAGCTGGTGGGCCAGACCTTGCCGCAAATGGTCAGGATGCCGCCCGCATAGCTGACCTGGGCCTTGAGGGTGTACCAGACCCCGGCGGTGATGGTCGTTCCAATGGCGGGATCGAGCAGGGTGACCGGGTTGGTGACGGTAGAGGCGGCGGAATTGTTTTTTTGGAGGAAAAAGTTGCCAGGATAGTTGTCGAGCGAAATGCCGATCATATAAGCGTCACCCACGTTGGGCGCGGCGGTATTGTCGGCGATGATCAAGTGGGCATCGGCACCCTCGGGATCGCCCACCGGGATATAGGCGTTCCCTTCCACCGTATAGGTGGCACAAAGGCTCACCGGCGGGGAATTCCGCAGGAGAGAGCCGAAGGTATTGCAAGTTACGCCCTGGGCCATGCCCAGGCAGGCGGTAGCAACGATGTAATGGTTGTTTTGGGGGTCAACGGCGGTGATGAAGGAAACGCCGGTTGAGGCGGTATAGGGAGTGCCATCGTAGCCTTGGATGGCGTTGCCGATCGTGCCCGCCGTGTCGTTATCATAGGAATCGAAGAACTGCAGGCTCTGGCCGCCGTGGGAATAGGAAAGGGTGTAGGTGACGTTCTGCCCCGGCAGGAGCGAAGTGGAAGACTCACTCTTGGTTATCTGAAAACCAGGCCCCACCGTGACCGAGGCAGTGTTGCTGGTGGCGGATGGTATTTGAGTGGAAGAAAGGGCTGCGGTATTGGAGATGACCGTGCCGGATGCCGGTGCCGAAGCGCCGGAATTGACCCGCGCCAGCATCCATACTTCCCCAGAGATTTGCGTGGTGGCCGCACCGAGGGACCAAGTGACCGGTGTTCCCGCAGCAGCGCCCGGGGAGGCACCGGTCTCGATGCCCGGCGGACCGGTGGAGACCAGGGTGGTATAAGGAGGGACCGCGTCCGCTATGGCGAAGGTATCCGTGTTCACGAAACTATAATCGATCCGAAAAAGCACCAGGTCGCCGGGGTTGATGGTGGTTCCGCTCATTTCGGCGCTTTTGACGGCGGAGATGCCGGGAGGGGGAAGGGGAATAGTAATGGGCACCGAGGCCAGGTTGGAAAGGGAGCCGCTGCACCGGAGGTTCGTATAGCCCCCGGCCGCCACCACCACGTTATAAGTGCCGCCAACCTGGACGTTGTTGGGGACCGTCACCACCCAGGTCACCGAATGACCGAGGGTACAGGGCGAAGTGGTGCTATTGGTGGCCTCATCATTCATGTAGTGCCCGATATCGCAGCCGCTCGCGGCCCCACAGGGATTGGTGTCGTTCTGGTTTTGCCCGTTCAAATCCACCAGGAAGATCTGTCCGGAAGTGGGACAGGCCTGGATGGTGGCGGCATTGCTGTTCAGGGAAACGGTGAATTCGGTGCCGTTTCCGCCGGTGACCTGGCTGCAATAATTGGCAACGACGGTCAGGGCCGAGCCGGGGGCCGGATTGGCCGGAGAAACAGTGATGCATAGATCAGGGACGTTGCTGGTGTTGGTGACACAGGCCGATTGGGCCAGGAGGACAGAGGGGGGAAGGAACAAGAAAAGAAGAAACCAGCCAGCCTGGTTTCGAATGGATCGAGAAAACGTCGAATCGTTTTCTTTAGAATGCAAAAAGAAACAAACAGAGCTGGTTTTTCTTCCCCAAAGGCTGAACCAAAGGCGGAGAAAAGCTTCCACCTTTGGAAAAGTGAAGTTGTCAGACTTCTTTTCCAAGAGACCTATTTCCCGACCGGGGGGCAGCCCGATCTGAACTTTGAAATCCTAATTTTCCCTTTGTTTTCCATTAAAATCGTTTTATTGGAAAAGGTGACTGGAAGTTCCGGAAAGTTTCATTATTAAAATAATCCGGTTATGACCGGTGGCTCAATGGAAAATGACCTAAAAACCTGTCCCCCGTTTTACGTCCCGGGTTGAACTTTAAATGTAAACCGGTTCAATAGATGAACCCGTTTTTGGAACCGGTTTTGAGGCGGCTTATTCGTCGAAAATTGAAAAACGGTTTTGCCGCTTTATTTCAAAGGAATGGGTAAGACCAGCGGGCTTTGGTCTGTGAAAGCGGACTTCGCTGATGATGAAGGGTGTTCTCGGTTTATTATTCCGATGAATCCCTCGTATGTTTCCCAGGGCCGTAAGACCGCCTGTTTTTTCATTCCGTTATTTGTCCGGGCAGAAAATCCCTGCTTTTTAAAATCATTTGGGCAGGAGACTGCGACGAAATCTTCATTGTTCTTTATCCCGGGTTTAGGAGCCGATAGGCGCCTTTTTCTTCATCAGCAAAAAGCCTTTCAAAATTCGTTTTTTCCATCCTGGCTTCCGCCGAACAAAGATGAATCTTTGGCGAATTATGCAGAACGCTGGGTGAGACAACTAAAGTTGAAACGGGGCTGCTCTTTAGTGGGTGTTTCTTTTGGGGGAATGGTGATCCAGGAAATGGCCCGTTGGGTTGAGCCCAAGTGCGTTGTTTTAATCAGCAGCTGTCGGACCCCGGCGAGTATTCCCCTTTATTTGAGGATGGCCGGAACATTTCCAACATGGTCCCATCTTTCCAAGGGCCTTTGCAGAGTGCTTCCGAAATCCAGCGGCCGCTTTTTGGGGGCCGAGACCCCGGACCAGCGCGATCTGCTTATTAGGATGTTCCTAGAAACACCCGATGAATTCGCCGAATGGACGGTGAAGGCTATTCGCCATTGGAAAGGATGCGAAATGAAAAGCGTGAAAATCCAACATATTCACGGGGAAAAAGACCATTTAATCCCTGTCGGTCGGGTTCAACCGGACAAAGTTATTCCAGGAGGCGGACATCTCATCAATTTAACCCATTCTGAAGAAGTTAATGGGTTCATTCGGAAATGCCTTCAGAATCCCTAAGAAATTTAAATATAGTTTCCGGCGAATCAAGGCCGTCCATAAATGGGATTCAAAAGATAAAGATTTTTGAAAAGTCCAGACCCCAAAATAAAAAAAGGCCGTTTCCCATAAGGGAAACGGCCTTTAAGCTTCTCGCTTCTTAGTTGACGAGCTTGTTCACATCCGGGCGCTTCGGGGGATCGTTGGCTGGGCGGGTAGCCACGGGCGCATTGTTCTTGAACGAAGGGGCCAATTCGGCGTTGATCTTGCCGTATTCGGGATCCTTGTCCACGCCTTCGACGATCGCGCCGATGGGGCAGGCCGAATAGCAGCTGGTGCACTCGGTACATTCCTCGGGGTCGATGATCATGAAAGCTTGATTCTTGTACTGCCCGGGGTGAATGCAATTCACGGGGCACACATCCACGCATTGGGCGTAAACTTCACCCAGGCACTTCTCGGTAATGACGTACGGCATGACACGCCTCCTTCGATATTCACTCTCCCTTTAAAGGGAGGGGTTTGAAGCCTCTTCGACCACCAAAGCCAGCATAGTTTAGAAGAGCGGGCCTTTCTTTCGCAAGGCCATTTTTGGGTTTTTTGCCCGTAAATGGGTCCTTTACGCCACCGTCCCGGAATGATAGTTTGAGGGAGCTTCATGGGACGGTGGAAAGGTTCCCGCTTTCTGAAACCGGCCACCCTGATTCCACATTATTGAAAGCTCCCTTTCCGCTTCGTAAATTTCTCCCGCAAATCAGAAAGGCGAGCAAGACATGAAGGAAAACATGGCTGCTAAAAGAGATTACTACGAGGTCCTGGGCGTCCAACGGGGGGCTTCGGCCGACGACATCAAAAAGGCCTTCCGAAACTTGGCCAAGAAATACCACCCGGACGCCAACCCCAATAATAAAGAAGCCGAGGAAAAGTTTAAGGAAATCAATGAGGCCTACGAAATCCTTTCGGATACGCAAAAGAAGGCCGCCTACGACCAGTTCGGCCATGCGGGTGCGGGTGTTGGGGGCCCGGGAGGTTTCGGCGGTGGGGGATTCCGCCCTCAGGACTTCGGCAATGCGGCCGATTTCGAGGATATTTTCGGGGACGTCTTCAGCAATTTCTTCGGCGGCACGGCGGGTGCGCGCCCAGGCCGGGCCCGCAACCAGGCCCAAGAGGGCGACGACCTCCGCTACGACCTTAACCTGACCTTCGAGGAAGCGGCTTTCGGAATCACCAAAGACATCAAGGTCCACAAGCTGGCCACCTGCGAATCCTGCCACGGGTCCGGCGCCAAGCCTGGTTCGGGCCGGGTGGTCTGCACTACCTGCAAAGGCACGGGCCAGATCCGGTCCACGCAGGGCTTCTTTACCATCGCCCGCACCTGTACCCGTTGCGGTGGCCAGGGCGAGATGCCGGGAAGCCCCTGCCCGGCCTGCAAAGGCCACGGGCGGGTGGAAAAGGAGAGGACCATCTCCGTCAAGGTGCCCGCGGGAGTGGACGAGGGCTCGCGCCTGCGCCTGAGAGGCGAGGGGGAAGCGGGCTTGAACGGGGGACCGGCCGGCGACCTTTACGTCTTCCTGCACGTGGAAGCCCACGATTTTTTCCAGAGGGAAGGAAGCGACCTTCATTGTGAAATCCCCATTTCGTTTCCCCAAGCCGCTTTGGGGTTCGAACTGGAAGTGCCCACCTTGGAAGGCACGGTCAAAATGAAAATCCCGGCGGGAACCCAATCGGGCAAGGTTTTCCGCCTGCGGGAAAAAGGCTTGAAGCATCCCCAAGAAGAGGGTGTGGGGGATCTGCTGGTGACCGTCGTGGTGGAGACACCAAGCGACTTAAATTCCAAGCAAAAGAAATTGCTGGAGGAGTTCACGGCGCTTACCGAAGAAAACAACACGCCCCAGATTTCCAAGTTCATGCACAAGATGAAAAGTTTTTTCGCCCGCAAGAAATGACCTACGGGGACTTTGCCACGAACCGGACTTCTCGCCCATGAGCTCCGTTCCGAGGCTCTACCTGCCGTCGATCCCCAAAAACCAAGCCGAAATCACCCTGGACGAATCCGCCACAAGATACCTGGTGAAGGTCCTGCGGATGGAAGAAGGCGGCCGGTTTGGAGGATTTGACGCTGAGGGACGCCAGTACGAACTGGCTTTGAAAAAAGCCGAAGGCGGGCAAGCCTTGGCCGCTGTCCTATCCTGTCAGGAAGCTTCCAGGGGGACAGCCCATTTGTCGCTCTCCCTGGCGCAAAGCCTGCCAAAGGCCGCCAAGATGGATTTGATTCTGCGGCAAGGCACGGAAGCCGGGGTACACCGTTTCCTGCCGATGGTCACCCGGCGCAGTGTCTCCCGACCAGATGATTCACAGTTCGGCCATAAAAACGAGCGCTGGCAAAAGATACTGGTTGAAGCCTGCCGGCAATGCGGCCGCAACGACGTGCCCCGCCTCGATGGGGTGGCTGATTGGCCCAAGGTCTTGGAGGTCTTCAAGGAGTTTGACTTGGTACTCCTTCCCTATGAACAGGAAGCGCCCACCCTCAAGACGGTGTTAGAATCAAAACCCCAAGCCCGGAAGGTTTTGGTCTTGGTAGGGCCGGAAGGCGGCTGGGATAAGGATGAGGTGAGGGAAGCGGAGGAAATGGGCGCCGCCCCGGTGCATCTTCCAACACCGATCCTTCGCACCGAAACCGCTGGAGTCGCCATTCTTGCCATGCTCCAATTCTTCTACAGCTCGACGCCGGAGGGCGCCCCATGAAGTCCTCTCCAGTTCTTGAACCAGGCATTCGTGGCGCAGGGCATCTTGTCTTCATCCTTGGCCATCCTGTGGGCCACAGTCTTTCCCCTTTGATGCACAATGCGGCTTTTCGGGCCCTGCAAATGTCTTGGGTTTATTCACCCTTGGATGTTGCGAAAGACCAGGTTCAAAACGCGGTGGAGGTGCTACGGTCTTCCAATGTGGAGGGCGCCAATGTGACAATACCTCACAAAGAAGAAGTGATGCCTTTCCTGGACCATGTGCCAAAAGAATCCGCTTGGCTCGGTTCGGTCAATACCATTTACCGTCGGAATGGAAAGCTTTGTGGAACTTCCACGGATGGTGAAGGTTTTTTAAGGTCCTTAGGGCTGTGGCGCAGGAAGCTAAGGGGATCGCAGGGCCTGCTGATAGGGGCGGGCGGAGCCGCCAAGGCAGTGGGGGAGGCTTTGGCCGGGTCGGGAATTAAAGGTCTTTTTATCGCCAACCGGTCTTTTGGCCGAGCCCTCAATCTGACCCGACTGCTTTTGAAGCGCCACCCCGGCTTGAAGGTTGGGGTTGGTTCTTTAAAGGAGGGAGAAAGGCTTTTAAACCAATGCGACTGGGTGGTTCAGTCCACTTCCCTCGGCCTCAAAGCGGGGGATTCCGCTCCCATTTCCCTTAAGAGCGCCAGACGAGCCATCTTGGCGGTGGACCTGGTTTACCACCGTCCCACTGCGTTCCTCCAGGAAGCCCGGCGAATCCACCTGCCGAACTTGGACGGCCTCGGTATGCTGCTGCACCAGGGCGCTCTCGCCTTTGAATATTGGACAGGCCGCAAGGCACCGCTGGCCGTGATGCGCCGTGTCCTGCTCCGGCGGTTGTCGTCAGTCTGATCCTGCGATGGGTCGGCCCGACAATCGTTGACTTCATTTTTTTTCGATTCTATACTTCTTCGAAGATGCCGACGATCCGGCGCAATTCCATCCGGCCGAGGTGTTTCAATGCCTGAATCCATGAAAAAACGCCTGGGCGAAATGTTGGTGGATGAAGGCATTATCTCGGAAGAACAGCTGCAGGAAGCCCTCCACGAACAAAAGATCAAGGGCGGGCGGCTCGAGAAAATCCTCATCAGCCAGGGTTACGTCACCCAGGACGTGATTATGGCTTTCGTGGGAACCCAATTGGGCATTCCCCACGTAAGCCTGACTGAAATTGGCGATATTCCCAATGACGTTGTTTTTTCCGTTCCCGAATCCATCGCCATCAACCACTGCCTCATTCCCATCGTTAAAAAAGACAAGAAACTAACAGTCGCCATGGCGGACCCCCTAAACGTTTTCGCCATCGATGACATCAAAATGATGACGGGCTTTGAAGTGGAACCCGCCATTGCTAGTGAAACCGAGATTAAGGCCATGCAGGCCAAATACTACGGCGCGGCGGCGGGTGCGGGAGGCGGTGGCGGCGGGGAAGTTGGCGGCGATATGCAGGAAATCATCAATTCCATGGGTGCGGGGGACAACCTGGAAGTCATGGAAGAGAAACAAGAGGAGATGGACATCTCCAAGCTGGAGGCGGCGGGCGAGGACGCTCCCGTGGTCCGGTTGGTGAACCTGATCCTTACCGAGGCGGTGCGGTCGGGCGCCAGCGACATCCACATTGAACCCTATGAAAAAAGCCTGCGGTGTCGCTACCGTATCGACGGTGTGCTGCACGAAGTTCAGTCGCCGCCCCGGTCGCTTTCCGCGGCCATTTCCTCGCGCCTCAAGATCATGTCCTCGTTGGACATCGCAGAAAGGCGCCTTCCCCAGGACGGCCGTATCAAGATCAAAGTCTTGGGAAAAGAAATCGACCTTCGTGTTTCGATTTGCCCCGTCCAATTCGGCGAAAAAATCGTTATGCGCATTTTGGATTCCTCCAACCTGTCTTTGGACCTTCCAAAACTGGGATTTGAGGACGATATCCTGCCGAAATTCGAGAAGGCCATTGTGGAACCCTATGGCATGGTACTGGTCACGGGTCCGACCGGCTCGGGTAAATCCACCACGCTTTATTCCGCCCTTCATTACATCAACAATCCTGACACCAATATTTCCACCATCGAAGACCCGGTGGAATACAACCTGCCCGGCATCAACCAGGTCAATGCCAAGGCGGGGATCGGGTTAACCTTTGCGGCTGGTTTGAGATCCTTTCTGCGGCAGGACCCAGATGTGATCATGGTGGGGGAAATCCGGGATAAGGAAACCGCCGAGGTCGCCATCAACGCGGCCTTGACGGGCCATTTGGTTTTCTCAACCTTGCACACCAACGATGCACCGGGAGCCGTCACCCGTATGACCAACATGGGAGTGGAACCCTTCCTCATTACTTCGACGGTCCATTGTGTAGTGGCCCAGCGGTTATTGCGCCGCATTTGCAAGGACTGCAAAGAATCTTACGAGGCCCCCCTGGAAGTTTTGGAGGAAATCGGGGTCAAACCCAACGCGGGTGAGACGGTGACACTTTACCGAGGCCGGGGTTGTGCGACCTGTTCCAATACGGGGTACAAGGGCCGTATGGCAATTCATGAAGTCCTCATTACGAACGATGATTTCAAAAAGGGCGTGATCCAAAGAAAGCCAACTTCCGAACTCAAGAAAGTCGCCCGAGAGGGAGGCATGCAAACCCTGCGGGAATGTGGCGTGAGGAAGGTTTTGAAGGGATTGACGTCCGTTGAGGAGCTCTTGCGCGTAGCCCATGCGGATTCGGAAGAATAAGGCTGAAGAACCTGCCAAAGGAGAAGATAAGATTTCATGGTTAATATTGATACGCTTTTAAGGCTGATGTTTGAACGGAATGCTTCGGACCTTCATATCACGGCGGGGGCCCCACCCATGCTGCGCATCGACGGCGTGATGACAGCCACGGAATACGAAAAATTGAGGCCCGAAACGACCCAGCAATTGATTTACAGCATTTTGACGGATGAACAGAAGGAGAAATTCGAGAAAGACAACGAGTTGGACGTTTCTTTCGGGGTGGAGGGCGTGGGACGTGTGCGTATGAATGTTTACCAGCAACGCGGAGCTGTGGCGGCCGCCCTCCGTAATATTCCAACCTCCATCCGCACTTTTGACGATTTAAAACTGCCCGCAGTTGTTCAAGATATCGTGAAGCTGCCCAAGGGATTGGTGCTGGTAACGGGGCCCACCGGTTCGGGAAAATCCACCACCCTGGCGGCCATGTTGGATTGGATCAACACCAACCAACAGCACCATATCATCACCATCGAAGATCCAATCGAGTATGTCCATACCCATAAATCCAGTATCGTCAACCAACGGGAAGTCGGAACCGACACCCACACTTTTGCGAGCGCCTTAAAATATGCCCTACGGCAGGATCCGGACGTAATCCTCATCGGGGAAATGCGCGACTTGGAAACCGTCAATGCCGCACTGACGATCGCTGAGACCGGTCACTTGGTTTTCGCGACTCTCCACACGGTTGATGCCATCCAAACCATCAATCGTATTATTGACGTCTTTCCCGGGAGTCAGCAGCAACAAATCCGGGCCCAAATTTCCTTTGTGCTTCAAGCGGTTCTATCCCAACAACTCCTTCCCAAGGCTTATGGTTCGGGCCGTTGCATGGCCGTCGAGGTTTTGATACCTACGGCGGCTGTCCGGAACCTTATCCGTGAGGAAAAAATCCATCAGATTTACTCGTCCATGCAGACAGGAACGGAATACGGCATGCAAACCATGAACCAGTCCTTGTTTGAGCTTTATCAAAAACAATTGGTCAGCTACAACGAAATCTTTTCAAGGACTCTTGACCCGAAGGAACTTCAACGGATGGTGAAGGGCGTCATCTGATTTAAAAAGGACTTTAAGTGCCAACGTTTAAATATAAGGCCAAGAATAACTTGGGGAAGGTCATCGAAGGAACGATTGATGCCGAAGCCGAGTCGGCTGTTGCCGCGGCTTTGCGCCAAAAAAGGCTGGAAGTTGTTTCGGTTTCGGCTGCTGGCGGTTTGGGAGGTTTTTTAAGTGCGCTTAACAAGAAGGGCGGAAAAGTTACGACGAAGGACGTCGTTGTTTTTAGCCGCCAATTCTCAACCATGGTCAATGCAGGACTGCCCATACTTCAGGGTTTGACAATCGTTGCAGAGCAAGCGGAAAACCCGGATTTTCGCGTGGTAATGACTAAGGTTCGTGACGATATTTCCAATGGTGTACCCCTTTCCGAAGCCATGGCCAAATATCCGAAGGTGTTTACTACTCTTTATGTCAACATGGTCAAGGCCGGGGAGCAGGGTGGTATTTTGGATGTCATTTTTGAAAGATTGTCCGAGTATATGGAAAAAGCCGAGGGTGTTTCCCGCAAAGTAAAATCCGCCATGATGTATCCCATTGTGGTTATGTCAGTCGCCCTCCTTGTAGTTATTTTTTTGATGGTTAAAGTGGTCCCTACCTTCCGGGATGTATTTGCTTCTTTCGGAGCGAAACTGCCAGCCCCGACTCAATTTCTTATCGATGTGAGCGATTTTTTAGCAAGTAAAAAGTCCGTGCTTATCGTCATATTTCTTGTGGCATTTTGGATCGCCCTGAGCATGTATCGTAAAACGAAAGCGGGAGCTTATAACTGGGACTTGATGATTTTAAAATTGCCTGTTTTCGGGGTATTGGCTCGAAAAGCCGCTGTTGCAAAATTTGCAAGAACATTGGGAACTCTTATCAAATCGGGCGTTCCCATCATGGATGCGCTGGAAACCGTTGCCAAAACTTCCGGCAACCTTGTCTTAGAAAGGGCGGTATTGAATGCCCGTGATTCGGTCAGGGAAGGTAAAACATTAACTCAACCCTTGAAAGAGAGTAAAGTTTTCCCTCCCATGGTGACCCAGATGATCAACGTAGGTGAAGAGACTGGGGCCCTGGATGCCATGTTGAGTAAAATCGCCGATTTTTATGAGGACGAAGTGGATGCGGCAGTTGAGGGGCTGACTTCCATTATTGAACCCATTTTGATTGTGTTTTTGGGTGTGACGATTGGTTTTATTGTCGTCGCAATGTTTATGCCAATGTTTTCAATAGGAAACGTTGTCTAATTCTTGTTAGTCAGGCCTTTGGAAGTGCTTTTAAGGTCAAGTTGACAATGGGATTTTGGAAAGATAAAATTAATATAAGCCTGATTAGAACGTTAATTTAGTTCTGGTCGGGTTTAGATCGAATGGGAGGGTTTTATGATTCGTTTAAAAGCAAAAGGTTTTACCTTGATTGAACTGATGATCGTTGTCGCGATCATCGGTATCTTGGCGGCTATCGCGATTCCGCGGTTTGCCCAAATGCTTGAAAAGTCAAGGGAAGGGTCGACCAAAGGAAATTTGGGCAGTATCAAGTCGGCCGCTTCTATTTACTATGGGGATACCCAGGGTATCTGGCCGACTACGCTGAATTCCTTCAGCACTTATGGGTTCAGCCGGTACCTGGATAACATTTCGCCGGTGAAAGTGACAGGGGCTTTTGTATCGGGTGCTGTTAGCCCGTCGGGCGCCAAGGTCACTATGACCACGATGAGTTCGGTTCCGACCGGTAGCAGTACCGGGTGGTTGTACGACAGCAGCTTTGGAAGCGTGTACGTCAACAGCACCGTACAAGACTCCAAGAGCCTTCCGTATTCGTTTTACGGGTTTGAGTGATCTGTAAATAAAGGTTGCGATGGGACAATGGGCGACAGAAATGCCGCCCATTGTTTTATTCGGAACGATTGTTGAGGTGACTTTATCCAAGCTCTGATGACCCCTCTCTTTTCAACTCTCCTGGGCTCAATTCTTTTAGGCGCATGCATCGGCAGCTTTTTGAATGTCTGCCTCAGCCGTTGGAAAAACGGTGGAAATGTTTTTTTTCCGACTTCTTCACAATGTCCCCGCTGTCATCATTCCATCTTGTGGTACGACAATCTCCCGGTAGTAAGCTTTATTCTTTTGCGAGCGAAATGCCGTTTTTGTAACAAACCCATTTCCTGGCAATATCCAATCGTTGAAATAAGTACGGCCCTATTGTTTGCACTATCTTTTTACCGTTTTCCCGACTTGCACTCGCTCATTAACAGCTTTTTTTTCGGTAGTTTTATGATTTTGTTTTTTGTTAGCGACATTAAATGGAAGCTGCTTCCTCATCCCTTCACTAATTTTTTCATTTTAACCGGGTTATTCCTTCTGAGCCCTAATCCCTTTCAACATTGGTTTTTTTCAATTGCTGATTTTTTAATACTTGGATTTGTTTTATACGGGACTACCCAAATAATCCCGCAAGGATTAGGGGGTGGCGATATCAAACTGGGAGCGGGGTTGGCCCTCTGGCTTGGCCTACCTAAAACTTTTGTTGTTTTATCGCTTGCGGTTGGCTTATGCCTTTTAGTGGTGATTCCTTTTCTCTTAATGAAGAAAGTGACGAGGAAATCAATGATCCCATTTGGCCCCTTCTTGGCGATAGGTTCCCTTCTTATTTGGTTCTGGCCGAACTTATTGGTCAAAGTGGGAGTCCCGCTATGAGTCTATTTTCCAAAACTATCGTGGGATTGGACATAGGTTCTTCCAGTGTGAAAATTGTCCAATTAAAACCATCAGGCACTCAATGGCAATTGATGGCTATGGGCATGGCTGAAATTCCAAAAGAATCCTTAGAACTGAAAAATCAAGATGTGCAAAGAGCGGCCGTGATGGATGCGATCAAACGAGTTTTTAAGGAAAGTGGCATCAAAAGCAAAAAAGTCGCCACTTCTTTGTCGGGAGATTCTGTCATCATCCGTTATGTCAAGCTCCCGTTCATGACGGCCGAAGAATTAAAGGGAGCCATTTCAAAAGAGGCGGAACAATATATTCCGCTGAATATTGATCAGGTTGTTTTGGACTTTCAAATACTGGGCGAAGCCCAAGAGGATGGCCAGAAAAAGTTGGATGTTTTGCTGGTGGCGGCAAAGGTTGATGTTGTGGACCAACATCTTTTGATGCTTAAGTCGACGGGACTAACCCCGATGGTGATTGATGTAGATGCTTTTGCACTACAAAATGCTTATGAGATCAACCGTCTTGAGCCTAGTGAAGAAACGGTGGCCTTGGTCAATATGGGGGCTTCTTTAACCACAATCAACATTTTAGAAGGCAACAACACACGTTTTACCCGGGATATTCCAGTGGCGGGCAATGATTTTACGAAAGAGATTCAAAAAGAATTCAACTTGAAATTTTCGGAAGCGGAAGAACTAAAGAAATCACATGGAACCATTTCGATGGAAGAAGATGATTTTAGCTTATCGACAGTCTCGCAGAAAGATGACAGGGTTTTGAGGATGTCGGATGTGATGACTCCTGTTTTGAACAAATTGCTGGGTGAGATTAGGCGTTCCTTCGATTACTACGAGACTCAAGCCCGAAAAAAGACCGTTGAACGAGTCATTCTTCTGGGAGGAAGCGCCAGGTTGAAGAATGTTAACCGCTTCCTTGCAAACAAGTTGGGTATACCCGTGGAACACTTCGGGGCCTTTAGGAACATTGAAGCCAATAAAAATATCGATGCGGAACAGTTGGCCGAGAAAGAATATCACATGGGTGTTTGTCTGGGTCTCGCATTGCGCCAAATGGAATCATAAAAATGATTAAGATTAACCTCGTCCCCGTCAAAGAGAAAAAGAAACGCCAGGAGTTTTTTATCATCTTATGTTCCGTGTTTTTGCTGGCGCTGGTGATTTCCGGCATGCTTCTTATTTATGCGAAACGAAAAGCGGTAGTTAATGACATAAATAAGCAAATTGTCGAAGTTGACAAAGAAGCCGAAAGTTATAAAAAAGAAGAGGATGAGATCGACGCTTTCAATGCCCAAAAGGACAGCCTGGAAGCCATTAAAAAGGTGATGACGGGAATTTCAGAGATTCAACGAAAGGTATTGGCCGGCGTCGATCAATTGGGAATCAATCTGCCCGAGGGGGTTTGGTTAACCAGGATCGAAGAGGGCAAGGACAAGGATGCCAACCTATTTACAATCCAAGGTTATGCGGTTTCGGTTGAAAAGATGAAGGCTTATCTTTCCAATTTGCAACGGCCCGGCGGCTTGCTCAAAGAGGCGACGTTCGATGAAAAAAATGTGGCCGCGCCATTGGCAACGAATCCCAACGTTAAGGTTCATCAATTTATAATTAGTTTTAGGGTTGCGGACCAAGGCACATGAAACTTACACCATTACAACAATATATGATTTTGGGCGTTGTTGCTTTTTTGGGCATTGCCTTTCTTTACTATCAGTTCCTGTTGAAGCCCGTTAACGCACAAATAGAGAGCCTTCAGGCCACCCTCAAGCAAAAAAAAGACAAGCTGGAAGAAGCAAAGAAAAAAGTCGCCAACTACGTGGAGTTTAAAAAACAGGCAGACTCAATACAACGAGAGCTTGAGTGGTATCAAAATCGAATACCAAAAACGGTAGAGAGAACTAAATTATTGGAGGCCGTAAGTCTGGCGCAAGGTCGTTCCGGGGTCATCCTGACAAGCTTTATATTTCCCCAAACGCCCCAAGTATCAAAGGATTATTCCGAGTTACCGGCTTCGGTCCGATTCAATTCCGATTTTACCGGCCTGATTAATTTTTTATATCAAACCAACGAGTCGAATTTAGTCATGACAGTCCGCGATCTGGTTGTAACCCCTATTACGGTAGCCGACCATCCCAATTTTTCGATACAAACCCAGTTGACCATTAGTGGGATACAGGCAAAACAATGAAAAGTTTATTCATCCTAATCGCTGTGACGAGCGGCCTGTTCCTAACGGCATTGCGAACGCAGGCTCAACAACAGGATGTTCCTGAGCCTGTTTTCTTAAATTTTTCGATTCAACCACCTTATATTCCGACATATCATGGGAGGGATCCATTTAAACCATTGGACTGGATTTTAAACGAACCAAAAATTTCAATCGCTGAGCTCGAATACCATGGAATAGTGGAGTTTGGGGGAACGTCAATGGCGTTGTTTGGCTGGCGAACAGATCAATCAAAAAGATACACCTTAAAGCAAAGAAAGTTGTACAGCGATGCTGATATTGCGATAGATGGAGTGGTTGGTGATATCACGGATTCGCAAGTCATTTTGATCCAAGGGGATCAAAAAATAGTTTACCCACGGCAATAAAGGAGAATCATTGATGCGCAGTTTCTCTTCTTTTTTAAGGATTTGCGTCGGTTTATTAACTGCGTTTATTTTCCTCGAATTTGCTTGGGCTGATGACATCGAAATTGATTTGAAAGGTTCGCAACCCGCAACCACAAAATCATCACAGGCATCATCGAGCCCTGTTTCCAGTATCTCCTCGCCGCAATCAAATGCGATTAAAGCAAGCGGCACCGATAATTCGGGAACCGCTGGAACGGAAAAGGAAACCACGCCTTCTTCCGGCGATCGTCCGAAAGTTGAAAAGGTCGAGTTGGCATCAGAAGCGGACGGGACAAGGGTTTCTATTGAAGGGACAAGCCTTTCCGACCCATCTGTCGAAAAACTTTCAGCAAAAAAAATATTGGTGAAATTCGCCGGAACAGCTTTGGGAATTCCCCCGAAACTGAACGAAAAAAATGATATGGTAAAGGCGATCCGGTCCTCAATGCATTCCAAGACCGCTTGGATTGTTTTTGACGTTTCTGGTGTTAAGAAGTGGAGAATGGAAAAAACCGATTCGGGTTACGCTTTACTTTTGAATGTTCCTGAAAATTCCGATGTTACTACCGAAAAAACAAACGACGCTCAATCTCCCGCCGCCACCGATGGAAACTCCGAGAAAGGATTTTATTCAAGATTGATTGATGCTTCAGTAAAACCGATGGAAAATGGGATAAAGCTCGTTTTAACTTCTGATGGTCCTTCCAAATATATGATTCGAAGGCTTTCGCAACCGGAAAAAATCATTATTCATTTTTACAACACAAAATTAGAAATTCCCGAAAAACTGAAAAAATTTAAAAGCGGGGATCCTGTCCTGCAAAAAGGGGGAGTTCTTTCCCTGGAGTTTAGGCAAATAGGCCCTTCCTTTTCCCCGATTTCGGAAGCCATGCTGACTGTTTTGCCCGGAACCATTCATCAGGTTGACAGGGATTTAAACCAAGTTGTCATTACCTTAACAGCTCCCTCCGTCGCAAAAAAGCCGGTAGAAAAACGAGGCAATTTAAATCAGCTCATTTCCATGGATTTACAAAATGCCGATTTAAATGCGGTTATCAGAATGCTCGCAGGCGAAGGCGGTTTTGATTTGGACATGGTCTCGGGCCCGGTTTCTGGTGTTGTGAACGAAAAATACAAAGATGTTCCGCTGAAAACGGCCTTGGCAGATTTATTGACACCAGGAAGCTATGGTTATGATGTGCAAGGCAACACCCTTCGCGTGGGAACACAGGCTCTTTTAACGTCCTCCAAATCAACCCAACCCCATGTGACTGAATTGATTGCCCCCGCGGGTGGGATGACACCCCAGCAATTTGATGCATTGGTTCGCCCGCTTCTTGCACCCAGTAACGCAGTTTCATTCGAAGCAGATACGATTCGGAACATGGTCGTTCTGAACGGTACTTCGTCCGATATTGAAGATTACAGAAGGGCCATTCGAGATTTGAAATTGGATGAAAGCACAGAAAGTAACCGCATCACACGGGTAGTTAAATTAAATTATGCCGACCCAACCCAATTGAGCGTCATTTTGACAGCTTACTTGACCCCTGTTGGAAAAATCCAAGTTTCTGGATACCGCTTGGTGATTTGGGAGACGGCGCAGAATATGGGGACTTTATTGGAGTTAATTAATGAATTGGACCGCAAACCACCCCAGGTCTTAATCGAATCCAATATTGTTGAAGTTGATAACGAAGCCGATTTGAACTTGGGTGTTCAATGGAATCTTAGTAAAAGCACCGGAGATCCAACAATGGCAGCAACATTGATTGCCCCCCCGTCCAGTAACGTTCAATCTGCAAACGGTCCCGGATTGATACAGTTTGGAACTGTGAAAGCTGGCATCAATATTAATGCGACTTTGGAAGCCTTGGAAAGTCACAAAAAAGGAAAAATCATTTCGAGGCCAAGAATAGCTACTACTAATGGCGTGGCGGGCGAAATTAACGAAATTGAAAATGTTATCATTACAACCACTTCAACCATTCTTGTTCCAAACGCGGGCACTTCGATAACAACTACGTTCACTCAGCTGCCACTTCCAATCGATTTAAAAGTAACACCAAGAATTACAGATGAGGGAACCATCACAAATGATATTGCCGTATCCATAACGTCTCAGACAGGTCCTGCGCAGGGTATAGGCGCACCACCCCCAACCAGCGTGCAAACCGCCACAACCCGGATTAACACGAAGAACGGAGAAACTATCGTAATCGGTGGATTGGTAAGGGAAAATGTCCAAGAAATTACAAATGGAGTTCCGATCCTTTCGAGCATTCCTATTATTGGCGCTCTTTTTGAAGAAAAGGACCGGCAAAACCGCAAGGAAGAATTAGTTATTTTCATAACTCCGACATTGCTAGAAGATTAACTAGAACAACATTCCAAGAAATAAAATAAGCGCCCCACAAAGGCGCTTATTTTTTTAACCAAACGACGGGCTTACTAATTTCCATTTTAAATTCTGATTGGAGCGAGAAGTGACTATACGCTTATTAACCGCCGGAGAATCGCATGGAAAGGGACTCGTTGTTGTTTTAGAGGGATTTCCGGCTCAATTGAGGATAACCTCCGAAGATATTAATGTTGAGCTAGCAAGGCGCCAAAAGGGTTACGGCCGAGGCGGCCGGATGCTAATCGAAAAAGATCAAGTTGAAATTTTGTCAGGCGTGAGACGGGGAGTGACCATAGGTTCGCCAATCACGCTTTTTGTAAAGAACAAGGATTATGAGAATTGGGAGAAAATCATGACTCCCGATCCCACCAAAGAAAGTATTGGGAACCCGTTGCAAAGACCCCGTCCCGGACATGCGGATTTATCCGGCGGTCTCAAATACAACCAAAGGGACTTGAGGAACATTTTGGAAAGGGCAAGCGCCCGCGAAACAACCATGAGGGTTGCGGCTGGTGCAGTGGCAAAAAAACTTCTCAACCATTTTGGAATTTTGATCCAAAGTTACGTTTGCGAACTTGGGCCGATTTTGGCCAAATCTCCTTTGCTTTTTGCGACCAATTTGAATAAACGTGCAGACCTTTCCCCGGTGCGCATGTTGAACAAAGACTCCGAAAAAAGGGCAATGAAACAAATTGATTTGGCGAAGGCCAAGGGAGACACGCTGGGCGGGGTTTTCGAAGTCGTCATGACCGGTGTTCCGCCCGGCCTTGGTAGTCATGTGCAATGGGACAGAAAATTGGACGGAAAACTGGCTCAGGCTTTATTGAGCCTCCAGGCCGTAAAAGGCGTTGAAATTGGTGAAGGATTCAAAAATGCGAGAAAATTTGGTTCGCAAGTACATGATGAGATTTTTTATGAAAAGAGAAAGGGATATTTTCATCGCACCAATCGGGCTGGTGGAATCGAAGGGGGAATGAGCAACGGAGAACCCATCATTGTACGGGTCGCTAAAAAACCCATTTCCACACTTCGGAAACCGCTTCGGTCCGTGGATATTAAAACAAAAGAACCTATAAAAGCCGCATACGAACGATCTGACACATGTGCCCTACCGGCAGCATCGGTCATCGGCGAAGCTATTTGTGCCTGGGTTTTAGCGGATGCATTCTTGGAGAAAATGGGCGGTGACTTTATGGATGAAATCACCAACAGGTTTAAATCCTACTTGAGCCATATTAAGAAATTCTAAAACAGCCATGTCCCTTCCACCCAATATCATTCTTGTGGGGTTTATGGGTTCGGGGAAAACCGTCACTGGGAAAATCGTTTCGGAAATTTTGAATCTTCAGTTTTGGGATATGGACGAGTGGATCGAAAAGATCACCGATGAGAAAATCCCGGATCTTTTTGAAACGAAGGGAGAGGCTTTTTTTCGTCGGAAGGAAGAAGAAGCCATCCTGTGGTTAAGCGATAAAAGAAATTATGTTGTTTCCACCGGCGGTGGTGCCTGGATCCAAGAAAAAAACAGAAAAGTTCTCTTGGAATCAGGGTGGTGCGTCTGGCTAAGGGTTTCAGTGGATGATGTCTGGAAAAGGGTTGGAAACCGCTTGAAACAACGTCCCATTTTGTCCAATTCCAAAAACCCGATACAAACCGTGGAATCACTTTTAGAGGAAAGAAGTCCCTATTACTCCTTGGCCCACACCTCCCTTGATACCTCCGGAAAAAATCCCCAACAAGTCGCCTTTGAAGTGGTAAGGATTTTTAAAGAAATAAAGCCTTTTGGAATAACTTGATAGAATCATTGGGTGGAAATTGTCCATTCGTCACTAAGATTGTTCGTTTGAAAAAAAATTGGACTTTGCAAAAGGTTACTTGGCCCATGCCAAAGTAAAGCGTTCGAGGGAAACAGAGTGATGTCTGAAATTAAAGTTGAACTAGGTAAAAAAAGTTATTCCATTTTTATCCAAAATGGTCTTTTAAATGGGTGCGGCCAAGTTTTGAACAATGTCATTGCCACAAAAAGAATTTGCGTTTTAACCACTGTCAAGATCCACAAAATCTGCGGTAAAAAACTGGCCGAAAGTTTCCGAAAAATGCGGGCCCGTCCCGGCTTTATTTTCATCCAGGATGGTGAAAAGAACAAAGACGGAGAAACTTTATTTTATGTGCTGAAAAAAATGGCTTTGTTTGGAATGCAACGTGACAGTTGCTTAATAGCACTGGGTGGCGGAGTCGTCGG
This sequence comes from Pseudomonadota bacterium, assembly GCA_021324075.1. GTDB lineage: Bacteria > Oederibacteriota > Muellerivitia > Muellerivitales > Muellerivitaceae > JAJPJW01. The sequence continues at coordinate 27,363 of JAJPJW010000173.1, forward strand.
GGACATAGGTGGATTAGCAGCTTCTCTCTACATGCGTGGAATTGATTTCGTCCAGTGCCCCACTACGCTTTTGGCACAAGTTGATGCAAGTGTCGGCGGAAAGACCGCGATCGATTTTAACGGCATTAAAAATTTGATTGGGACCTTCCACCAACCCAAATGCGTCTTGATCGACCCCACTGTTCTCAAAAGTTTAAGCGACCGCCAATTCAAAACCGGCTTAGCCGAGGTCATCAAATATGGCGTCATCCAGGATGAATCTCTTTTTAGGAACTTTGAGAACAATGCAGGTTCAATTTTGGGACGTGAATACTCTACATTATTCAGATTGATCTCGAGGTCTTGTGAGATTAAAGCCGGGATTGTTTCCGAAGATGAGAAAGAGAGCGGGAAAAGAGCATGGTTAAATTATGGACATACTTTGGGGCATGCTTTGGAGGCTTACTACGGTTATGAAACTTTGACCCATGGGGAAGCGATTGCTTATGGAATGTGGTTTGCTTCCTTACTTTCGGTGAAGCTGGGGTTGTCCACGCGGAGTGTTTTAGAGAGGCAAAAAAATGTATTCGAAAAAGTGGGTTTGCTTCAAGGGTTGCCCCGTTTTCGCCCCCAAGCCGTTTATGAAAAAATGTTTTTGGATAAGAAGGCCCGAAACGGGCAAATCCAATTTGTATTGACAAGAAAAATAGGTCTTGTTACCATTCAAAAAAATGTGCCTCGTCCCGCTATTTTTTCAGCCTTGACCCAACTCCAAGCTGAAGCAAATAAGAGAAGTTAAGCCCATGGCGAAGGATTCCGTTACGTCCGAAATCACCGAACTCAAAAAAAAGCTTGAAGAAAATCCGGATTCGCTGGTCTTTGCACCCCTTGCTGAAGCTTACCGCAAGCAAGGAAATCTGGAAGAAGCTTTTAAGATTTGCAAAAAGGGCCTCGAGAAACATCCTAATAATGCCAGCGCCCGTGTCGTTCTTGGCCGTGTTTACCAGGGTCAGGGAAAGGTTCAGGACGCAGCAAGTGAATTGAAAAAGGTTTTGGAGCTCGACCCTGAAAATTTAATGGCCCATTCACTTCTTGGATCCATTTATATGGAGAAAGGTGACCACCAAGCGGCCATCGAAGAGTATCAAAAAATCCTGACGCTAAACCCTGACGATGAAGAAACGCAAACGTCTTTAAAGCAAGCCATTGAAAAGGCCGCAGGGGAATCCAAACCAAGTACAAGCTTTAAAAGCGAGCCTTCCGCGGATGAAAAAAGGACGACCTCAAAGGATAGTACGGCAACCCTGACGGTTGCGGAACTTTATCTAAAGCAGGGACATTATGATAAAGCCATAGAAGTATTCCGGGAGTTGCTTGCCAATGACCCGCAAAACTTAATGTTGCGCCAGAAATTAACCGAAGTTACCGAAAGACAACAAAAGGAATCAAGCGCGGAGTCCGCTTCTTCCAAACTTAAAAAAAGCGAGTTTATTAAACCCCCGGACCAAAAAGAAGATGTCCTTGAAGAAGTCCACATCGATGCAAAAAGCCAAAGTAAGCCTAAAAAGGAAGATGATTCCAAATTTACGAATGACGACATCCTTCAAGTCATGCGCCGGGGCGGGAAAGACGACTTGGTAGTTGATGATAAGAAACACCGTCCTGTTCCAGCCGTTGTAACCCCCCCGTCCGAAGCCAAGACCACTCCGCCTGTTAAGAAGGATGAGCCGACTTTACAAGCTTCACAAATAGACGGTCTGAAAGGCATCCTAGCGGATTTGAGTTCTGTGGAAGGTATAATGAGGTGCTTCGTTACTGGAAACGATGGAATAACCATTGTTTCCATGGGTGAAACCAGTAATAATGCTGTCTTAGGCAAGCAAGCAGCAGCCATCTTTGATAGCACCAACCGATCCGTAGCCCAATTGAATCAAGGTAAAATGCAGCAAGTTTTGGTGACAGCTGAGTCTGGCCATATTTTGCTAGTCTCATTTGCTGCCTATGTTTTAGTCGTCTTGGCCAACAGCAAAATTAATTTGGGCCTTTTAAGGTTGGCTTTAGAATCGGCAACTAAGAAATTGGATAAAATTTTATAGTTTTAGACCGAAAAAAAATCTATATTGTCCTGCCTCAAGGTTTTTCAACCCCAATTGGATTTGACCGATGGATTTCAAAAAAATATTAGAGGAAACCCTTTCCAACGTCGAAGGTGCCATAGGCGCCGGTTTGGTTGGCATGGACGGCATTGTCATCGATCAAATCTCGCATAATTCGACTTTCGATATCAATGCGGTTGGGGCTGAATATTCCAGTATCATCAAAAATGCAATGCGCGCTTCCTCCAATTTCGGCTTGGGCAATACGGCAGAGATTCTCATCACCACGGACAAGGCCACAATGATCATGATGATGGTGGGACAGAATTACTTTGTAACCCTGGCCATCAATTTGGACGGGAATTTAGGCAGGGGTCGCCTGGAGTTAAAAAAAGCCATCCCGAAATTCGAAAAAGAGCTGACGTAGTCGTTGACCGCGGCCCCGAACTCTTCTCCGGACGAGCTGTCCCTCCGAGTCTTCCACTGTTCCCAATGGCCCGAGATCTTTCGATCGTGGTTTTGGCGTTTTTACGACCATCTTTTTAAACTCCTGCTTTACAACTTAGCCTGGTCCCTTTCTTGTTGCGGCATTGCCTGGATAGCGATCCATTTTGGGTGGGTTGAAATCCCAAAGGACATAAGCTTAACCGGGCCGTTACAGCTTTATGTTTTGTTCCTTGTTGAAAATGGGGTTTCAGTCGGGTGGGCCTATTTGATCTTCAAAATATTCATCGAAGGCCATGGAAGTTTGCGGGAAGTCTGGGTCGGGACACGGAAATATTTTTGGAAAGCGACGGGGCTTTCCGCCGTCTCGGGACTCCTGTTTTTTTTGGTGCTTTACAATATTCATTTTTATTTTTCCCTTGTCACCACCAACCGTTTTTTAACCTTGCTGGTAGCAGCCTTTGCCATTTGGATCCTTGTTTTTTGCTTGGCGGCCTTCCTTCATCAATGGCCCATCCTTTTTTTTCAAAACCCGCCCTTTTTAAAGGTGCTTAAAAAATCGCTTCTGCTCACTTTGGGAAATGGACTGGTTTCATTGGGTATTGTGCTTTTTTTCGCGGCATGCTTCGTATTTTTTCTGTTTGTGCCTTTTCTTATGTTTTTTATCGGTGCTGTTTTTTTCTTTTCCTTCCAGTGTGTCGCCCTTGAAAAAAGCTTTTTAAAGTATAAAATAACTTACGGCGACGAACCCCTTCAGTCCGTTTTGGAACATCTGGAAGTTGAACAACAGCGAGGTTGGAGGGAGCTTTTGAAACCGTGGGAGAATCGATGAAGAACGGGAAAAAATGGGGGACCGTCGTCACGGGCGCGGCATTTTTATACCTTGTTTTCAGCGGCAACCGCGGTCTATGGAACCTTTATAAACTCCATCAAGAAAAACAGGTTCTATCACAACAAGTCACCCAATTAAAGTCGGAGATTGACCGGTATCAACTGGAATATCGGGATTGTCAACGAAATCCTTCCGTATTGGAAAAACAAGCCCGCGAAGAATTAAACCTGGTGAAGCCGGGCGAGATCGTGTACAAATTTACCGAAGCCGAGAACCACTGATCCACTGTTCGAATCCTCATTGACTTCCCCTAGTCGGCTCGTTATCCTACGTTTCCTTTTGAATCCCTTTGCATCCCGGGTGGATTCTTTTTAAATGTGGGTTTCTTCCCGGCCACAAATGTAATTCCGGTTTTAAGGTAATATTCTAAAAGGGTTCTTCGCCGAGATGGCGGAATTGGCAGACGCAAGGGACTTAAAATCCCTCGGGCCTAAAGCCCGTCCCGGTTCGATTCCGGGTCTCGGCACCAATTTTCGCCAGTTGTCATGGGAACGAAACACTGGAATTCATAGCTTGAAAATTGTAATCCAGTACAGGCGCTTTGGCGCCAAACAGACGCGGGGTGGAGCAGCCTGGTAGCTCGTTGGGCTCATAACCCAAAGGTCGCTGGTTCAAATCCAGCCCCCGCAACCAACGCAAAAGCCGTACCCTGTGGGTACGACTTTTTTTTTAGCATCCGAGTCTCTGAAGATATTTTACCGTTTGGTAAGTTAAGATTCCAAAACCATAAACTTTTGTCGGAAGCGACCCAACTTAGACATCCCGAGGCTTATTTGGAGACGATACGCCTTCGAAAAGAAAACAAGGGCAGGGGCGGCAAAACGGTCACTGTTTTGGAGGGATTTAGCCGCCGTTCGGAAGAAGTTGAAGACTTGGCCCGCCGAATCAAAACCGCCCTCGGGGTGGGTGGAACGGTTAAAGACGGGTTGATTGAGATTCAAGGGGATCATCGTGTAAAAATATCCGCGATGCTTCAAGGCTGGGGTTTTTCGGTAAAAGGGGTTTAAGAAGCCTGAATTCCTTGGAAGGACAATTGATTGCGTGTATTTGCTTCCATCTCACCCTGGCTCCCGCTTTTAAAAAACCACCTGGCGTCTTTTGTTGTCCTGGAGGAGAAAGCGGCTGAACTTTACCTCATCTCCTTATTGGAGAAGCCAGCCGCTGCCCACCGAACCAAAGAAGCGGTCTTAGGAATCTGGAAAGAAGGGAAACCGGTCCAATCTCTACATGACCATTTGATTCAAAATGGTTTCCGGAAACGTTCCCTGATGTCCAACGATGTCCCAGGAACCTCCCGAGGGTATTTCCGGGAGGACTTGGGAAATATCCGTTTTATTTGTCCGCAAACCCGGCCAGATCAAAAGCCGAGCAGTCGTGGCTTATCCGCTTTACCCGATAAAAGAGCGTTTTTTTTACTGGAAAGTCCCCACTCGGTTGACGTGCCTTATCTTGGCCAGAATTATGAAGTCCAGATTCCCCAAGTGGGCCGGTTCATCCTGGATAAGGGTTTAGAACTCAAAACAGGACGATTCTTAAATCCGGAGAAGATTTACGAATCTTCCCAAGGATTGCTCGTGATCCTGGACTTATTGGTGTCCCACGCGGAATTGCAAGAGGAAGCCATGGATGACTTTTTAGAAATTCGACCTCCCGCACTCGTTAAAGAATTCCTGCAAATCCTCAAACAACAAGGCCCTGGTTCAGTCCTATGGGATTCGGCGCAAAGGCTTTATCTCGAAAGATACCCCGGTTCCAAAATTGTTACGTTGACAAAATGGTACTGGGATTTCGTTAAGGGTCTCTCGCGGCTTGTCGAACAACAAAAAAATCCGCCGGCCTAAGATGTGAAAACCGGCTTAGATGGATAAACTATGGGCATGATTTCAAGGCATCGAAAATCCGATCCCATCTCTTCCCCCGTGGCCCTTGTCACCGGTGCAGCCAGTACCCTCGGTACTGCCATCTGCTTAAAACTAGCCCGCCAGGGTTTCCGTATCGCCCTTCATTATGGAATGTCCCGTGAAAAGACCTTCCGGCTCCAAGCTGAATTGAACCGTCAAGACGCTAGGAGTTTTACAGTCCAAGCCAATTTGTCCAAAACGAATCAAGTTTCTTCCCTGGTTCGCCGGGTAATTCGCCAATGGGGAAGGCTGGACTTCATTGTGAATAATGCTTCTTTATTTGAACCAACAAATCCCCAAAAAGGTGCCTGGGATCAATGGCAGCGCCTGTTTACGGTCAATTCCATAACGCCTTACGCTCTGGCCCAAGTCGCCAGGCCCTATCTAGCCAAAGCAAAGGGAAGCATCGTCAATATCGGGGATATTTACGGGGAAATGCCGATTCTCAAGGCGCATGCAGCTTACTCTGTTTCAAAAGCCGGGATTCTTTTCCTGACGAAATATTTGGCCGTGGAATTGGCGCCTGAAGTCAGGGTTAATGCGGTTTCACCAGGGGTCATATCTTTTCCTGAAAAATACACGGATCAAAAACGGAAGAAGTTAATCCAAAGGACCGCATTAAAAAGACAGGGGACACCTGAGGAAGTAGCGGAAGCAGTTTGGTTTTTGGCTTCCAATCAATTTGTAACAGGACAAATTTTGAGAGTGGATGGGGGCCGATTTATTTCTTAAATCTTTTGAGGGGGAAAATTTTTGAAAGTAGTATCAGGCAATTGTCGGATTTTTTGAGTCGGATCCCTGAAGTCGACCGCCAACTCAATCAGGGGTTTTCGCAGACTTGGGTGAACCAAGTTGGGACTGATTTCCAAAAGCGGAAAAAGGGCGAAGGCCTTTGTTGCTATATCGGGATGAGGCAAGTCGAAATCCTTGTTTTTCTCAACCCGGTCCCCCCAAAGCAAAAGATCGACATCCAAGGTCCGAGGGGCGTTGCGGTTGGAAGAGCGCCGGCGTCCGGCCATTTTTTCAACGGCTTCCAGCCATTTTCGGACGGTTTTCAGGGAATCGCTGGTTTCTATTCCCACCACAAGGTTCCAAAAAGCCGCTTGCCTGGCATAAACTACCGGAGACGTTTCATAAACGTGGGAAAGACCCACGATCAAAAATTTCTTCTGGATTTCCGCCAAGGCCATTCCGAGATTTTGCCGGGGATTCATGTTGGATCCCAAACCTAAAAAGACCATTCCTTGCAGCCCCATATGGGCTAAAGACCGATGAATTTGGATGCCGACGTTTTGGGAACCGCGGATGGCTCCCGGCTTCGAAACATTCAACTCTATTTCAGACAATCGAAAATTTTCCAGGAGAAAGGCGGCCAGCCGTTCCGCCAATGTTTCGATCAATTGAAATTTACTTTTTTCCACGAAAGCGATTGTGGCCTTGGCTATTTTTTTATAATCCACCGTTTCCTGGATATGGTCCCGTTGGGCAGCCCGGCGGATGTCGCAGGGGAATTTCAAGTCAATCAGGACATCCTGCTTACGCTTTCGTTCCCATTCAAAGATGCCGATAATGCAGGAGATTTTTAATCCGGTTAAGACGATCGAGTCCCGGGGTGCCAAGCTGTGACTCCTTTATGTTGATGGACTGTTTGATTTTATTGGAAATAAAGCCGTCATGCCGGGCTATTTTCGCTTTGGATTCCATCCATGGTACTCACAAATACCTGTTGACGCTTCCCCCTCCTTTTGTTTCCATGACCTTATGACTTCCCAAGTTGAGCCATATTTCAAGCGGCCCCTTCTTTGGGGGGGGCTCGGTTATATGGCACTGAACCTCCTGCTTTTTGGGGATCTTTTTTGGGCGGGGGGAAACCAAGTTCTCTCCAGCCCCCAAACCGACCTTTATTTCCATTTTACCGCCTGGCGTCAATTCGCCTTTGAACAGCTTCGGCAGGGACATCTTGTCTTGTGGAACACCCATTATCTTTGTGGGGCCCCCTTCTTAGGGGGCTTTGAAGCCGCGCTTCTTTACCCCCCCAACTGGCTTTATATGGTTCTGCCGCTGGGAGCGGCTCTCAACTTGGGGATGGTTCTCCACGTGTTTCTTGCAGGATTTTTGACTTACCTTTGGGCCCACCATCGGGGCCTCCATCCTCTCGCCGCCTTTACCTCAGGAGTCATTTTTATGTGGGGAGGCGCTTACTACCTTCATCTTTTTGCCGGCCACCTACCGAATCTTTGCGTTATGGCTTGGGCCCCACTGGTCTTTCTGTGTATTGACCAGCTGACCGAAAAATTTTCAATTCGTTGGATTCTTTTGGGTGTTTTTGCCGTTTCCATGCAGGTTTTGGCAGGGCATCCCCAGTATGTTTATTTCACGGCCATCATGGCGTGGATTTATTGTTTGATCGGCCTCAAGGGGGCTGACGCCAAGTTCAAGCTTGTGCTTTCCTTGGCCGCGATTTATTTAGGGGCTTGCCTGTTAACGGCGGTCCAATTATGGACGGGATTTGAAGCATTCGAGGAATGTGGCCGCAATATCCCGATGGAAATGAATTCGGCGAAATCCTTTTCTTTTCCCCCTGAAAATATCCTCACTCTTTTTCTGCCGGACTTCTTTGGAAACCTGACGACGGAGCCTTATTGGGGACGGTGGTTTTTGTGGGAAGTTTCAATTTATATGGGTGTGGTTGGAACTTTTTTAGCGGTTTTGGGCGCGTCCACGAATCCTTCTAACTCCAAAGGAAGACTTTTAGCCGCAGCCGGGCTTGCTTTTCTTTTTTCCTTGGGTGCTTTTACACCCCTTTACGATTTCTTTTATCAATATGTCCCCTTTTTCAAAGGCTTCCGGGGGATTTGCAAATTCGACATTTTAACCGCTCTTTTCCTGGCCTTATTGGCTGGAATGGGACTGGATTCAATATTTCGGAATAAAAAATCACCCCGCTGGGGGGTATTGGGTGCCTCAGGGGCAGGTGTCTTGCTAATCGGACTCGGATTCTCGGTTTACCGGTCGGCCCAAAATCCCGCAATGGGTTCTTGGGCCACTTGGTTTTCTTCGATTCATTGGCTTGAAAAGACGGTCGATGCGATGGGGGATTCTCAAAGACTAAGCTATGTCACGGAGGCCGGCTCGCAGGCCGGCCGGGCCCTCCAGATGGGCGGCGGGATATTCCTGCTCCTTTCCCTTTTATTATGGTCTTCTTCCCGCAAGCGCTCGATGGTCTATGCCCTCGCGGCCGTTTGTATTTTGGAACTCTTTGCCTTCGCCCGCGCCAACCGGACGACCTTTGACCTAGCGGTGCTTGAAAAAAAGTTTCAAACCTTACAAGATTTTCATTCACAAAATCCTGGAGATTACCGGGTTTACGGAACGGGTAGTGATTCTTTGGTGAGTGGGATGGACGACATTTGGGAAGACGAACCCATGATTTTAGGAAGGTACGGACGGTTTGTGTGCCGCAGCCAGGGTTTGACGGAGAACCAATTATTTTCCGTGGTTCCCATATTCCAAAAGTTCCCGCCGGTCTTAGGAATTCTTAGGCTGAAATACCGTTTTTTCATGAACGAAGACCCAATCCGAATCGCCCCCTTTCCGTTTAAAAGCCTGCCTCGGATGCAGTTGATGAATCATTTTCAAGTGATTCCGGACGGGGACCAATTGCTGGATAACCTGCAAAACAACTCTTTTGACCCATTCCGGAAGGTGTTTTTGGAAACTATGCCCTCGGTGTTGCCGGGCTCCGGGGAAGTGCAGGGGACTGTTTCATGGAAGGACCTTTCCACGGATCAAATCGAGGTACGGGCGGATTTGCCGCAGCCCGAATTATTATTGATAACCGACAATTATAGTGAGGGATGGCATGCCAAGGCCTTGCCCGACGGCGTGCAGGGGCGCTATCAAGTGATGCCGGCGGATTATTGCCTGAGGGTCATCCCCCTCTCCAAGGGAAACCACCATTTTCTCCTCGAATACCGTCCGGTTGTTTTTGAAATCGGGAAATGGGTTTCCATTGTTTCGTGCATCCTGTATGTTGTTGTCCTCTTGCCGGGCGGTTGGCGCAAGTTCATTCCCACGAAAGCGTTGTCATGAAAATAAGGGATTTGTTTGAACATAAATCCAGGGTCTTGTCCTTCGAGCTTTTCCCCCCAAAACGGGATGGGAACCTCGAGGGGTTGTTCCAAACGGTTGAGGAACTGAAAAAACTCGGCCCGGATTACATCTCGATCACCTACGGGGCAGGTGGTTCGACCCGTGACATGACCTACGATATTGCGGTGCGGTTAAAACAAGTCGGCGCCCTTCCCCTCATGCATTTCACCTGTGTGGGACATTCCCGTTCGGAGATCAAACAACTTTTAGGAAAAGTGAAGTCGGCGGGAATTGAGAACCTGTTGGCCCTGCGGGGCGATCCACCCAAGGGTGAAACTACTTTTACGCCCGCGCCGGACGGGTTCAGCCACGCCAATGAGCTGGTTGAATTCATCCGGTCCGAGGGTTTTGATTTTTGTCTCGGCGTTGCCGGTTATCCCGAAGGGCATCCGGAGGCTGCAAACAAGGACCAGGACCTCCTGAACCTGAAACGGAAAGTAGGGGCTGGCGGACAGTTTATAGTGACCCAGCTGTTTTTCGATAACCGGGATTATTTCGATTTCACGGAGAAAGTTCGGCAGGCTCACATCCAAGCCCCGGTCCAACCCGGAATATGGCTTTTGACGGATTATGTCCAGATCGAAAAGATATGCCATCTTTCCGGAGCCAAATATCCCCCGGCCTTGAGGGAACTTGTGGAACCGGTCAAAGCCGATAAGGAAAAAGTGACACAGGCGGGGATCGAATACGCCACCCGGCAGTGTGAAGAACTTTTGAAAAACGGCGCGCCGGGCATCCACTTCTATGTCATGAACAAGAGCCGTTCAGTTAAGGCCGTGTTGGAAAACCTCAAAGCCAGGGGAATGGCCTTTCAATAATCCCTGATACAGGTGCCATGCGTTCTGTGAATCCCTTCCTTTTGCGTTGTCCGAGGCCTTTCGGCGGTTTTCCCCCTTTGAACAAGGGTTTATTGGCGATATACTTCCCTGGAGTTTTTAAACCATCCGTGACATGGAGAAGGGCATGACCGACACCGCTTCCATCTTCAGCCGTCTACGGCATGTTTTGCAAAACACCTATTTTTTCCAATCCCTCAAGCTCAATGAATTGGACGAGCTGATCGGGCATCTTCGGATGATCCGTGTCCAGAAGGGCTATGAAATCATCAAGCAAGGCGACCCGGGCGACGCCTTTTACCTGATCGCTTCCGGGAAGGTGTCCGTTTGGATGAAAAAGGGCTTCCGCAAAAGCCAGATCGCAACCCTGCAGGCTGACGAGTTTTTCGGAGAAATGGCCCTGATTTCCAACGAGCCCCGCAATGCCACGGTGGTGGCCGAGGATGTGACCGAGCTCTTCATCCTCCAACGGTATGATTTCGACAAGATCTTGATGAAGAACCCCGTGATTGCCCAGGAACTCAAAAAGGCTTATTTCGAGCGAAAAGAAAAGAACAAGTAACCTTTCCTCAAGACAATTGACAAGCCCCCTGAAGATTGGCATATTCACTGCCCCGGCTTTCCCAGATGACCGGAAAAGCCGTGTTTTTATTTTCCGCCGGTGTCCTCCAGCCGATGGAAAGGGAAATCCCACCAAAGGGCGGGGTAGCTCAGTTGGTTAGAGCGACGGTCTCATAATCCGTAGGTCGAGAGTTCGAATCTCTCCCCCGCTACCACTTTTTAAAATCACCCCAATGAAGGTTTGAAGATGAACGGATGGTTGTTACCTCCTTTTCCTTTTTCTGGAAAACAGCGGCTCATTGTGGGCGTCTCCGGTGGGGCGGATTCGTTGGGACTTCTTTCTTTATTAAAGGAAAGGTCTTTACTCAATTCCGTCCGTTTGGTGGCAGCCCATGTCAATTACGGGTTACGAGGTGAGGATTCCCTCAAGGATGAGGCAAAAGTCCGCCGCTTGTGCAAGGAATGGGAGATCCCCCTTAAGACCCTTCGGGTATCGGATTTCAAACGACGAATGAAAAAACTGAAAAAATCACCGCAAGATTTTGCCCGGGAAATCCGCTATTCCTTTTTTTCCCAATTGGCCCGCCAGGAAAAGGCCTGGGGGGTGGCCGTTGCCCATCACCGGGAGGACCAGGCTGAAACGGTTTTGGACCGTCTCTTGAGGGGGGCCGGGGCCCGGGGACTTTCGGGTTTAAGGCCCGTTCAAATGCTTGAATTGTCCCAAGGCCGGAGCCTCAAAGTTTGGAGGCCCCTTCTTTCTAATTCCAGGGGACAGATCCGGGATTACTTGGAGTCACGCGGAATTACCTGGCGTGAGGATAAATCCAATCAAGGCAAGAAATACCGGCGAAACCAGATCCGCCATGAAATCCTTCCTTTTCTTTCCCGCTGGAACCCGAATCTGTCGGAAACCTTGGCCCGACTAGGTGAAACTTGCGCGGCAGAGGACGCCTTTTTGGAGGAGCTTTTAAGGCCCCTCGGAAGGAAAGTGCAAAGCCGATGGAGAGCGTCTTCTTATTCCTGCAACGGCCCTCGGTTTGACAAACTGCCATTGGCCCTTCGGCGTCGATGGGTAAGGCATGTTTGCGAAGGGTTGAATCCCGTCGCCCGTGGACTTACCTTTGACCGCATCGAGGAAGTCCTCCGCTTGTGGGCCGGTCGGGAAAAAGGTCCCCGGGACCTGGGATTCGGGTTCACGGCGGGCCGGAAGCGGAACCAGGGTTTTTTGGCCTGGAAAAAGGGATGACCGGGCCCTTTTAACGGCCATTCAAGGTATTTTCATCCTCCGGTTCCTTGCGGAATTTACGCCCGGATGGGACAATTCCCCCGTTGCTTGCAAATGGAAAAGACGCTCGGCTATCATACGGTTCCTTGCTTCTTGGAAGGTTTATTCCTACCTTAAGCCTGGTTTTCCTGCCGATATTTCGATCATGAGGTGTTTCCTTGAACCAGACCTTTAAAATCCTTGCCGGGTGGCTTCTGGCCTTCGTCGTCATTATGTATTTCGCCCAACAATTCAATAAAACCAAATCCCAGACGGAAGTGGATTACTCCCAATTCATCGCCAATGTCCAGGCCGGAAACGTGGAAGGGGTGACCATCCATTCCGAAGACCGCCTGATTACAGGCATGGGGAAGGATAAGACCGAGTTCAAGGTTGTCATGCCGGATGACCCCAACGGTAACCTGGTGAATACCCTTTTGGGAAGCCATGTACAGGTGAAGGTGGATCCGCCTATGCGATTAGGCATGTTTTGGACCATCGTTTTGAATTTGGCCCCCTTTCTTTTCTTCTTCGGATGGTTCGTCTTCATGATGAGGCAGGCTCAGGCAGGCAGCGGCGGAGCCCTGGCTTTCGGCAAGAGCCGGGCAAGGCTGATGACCTCCGGCCAGCAAAAAGTCACTTTTGCGGATGTGGCGGGGGTGGATGAAGCCAAAACCGAATTGATGGAAGTTGTGGATTTCCTTAAAGACCCCAAAAAATACCAGCAGTTGGGCGGCAAGATTCCGAAAGGCGTCATTCTCCTGGGCCCCCCGGGTACGGGTAAGACCCTCCTGGCCAAGGCGGTGGCGGGGGAGGCCGGTGTCCCCTTCTTTTCCATCTCTGGGTCGGATTTCGTAGAAATGTTCGTAGGCGTGGGTGCGGCCCGGGTTCGGGACCTTTTCGAACAAGGCAAGAAACACGCGCCCTGCATTATTTTCATCGATGAAATCGACGCGGTCGGCCGCCAGCGCGGCGCCGGCCTGGGTGGCGGTCACGATGAACGCGAACAGACTTTAAATGCCATGCTGGTGGAAATGGACGGGTTCAATACCAACACAGGCGTCATTCTTATCGCGGCCACCAACCGCATGGACGTACTCGATCCGGCGCTGCTCCGTCCCGGCCGTTTCGACCGGCAGATCGTGGTGGACCGTCCCGACCTGGGTGGCCGGGAAGCCATCCTGCGGGTCCATGCCAAGAACGTAAAGTTGGCCGACGGGGTGGACTTGGCCGTGATCGCCCGCCGTACGCCGGGCTTTTCCGGCGCCGACTTGGCCAATCTCATCAACGAAGCGGCCCTTTTGGCCGCCCGCCGTAACAAGAAGTCCGTCGAAATGCCCGAGTTGGAAGAAGCCATCGACCGGGTCATGGCGGGCCCCGAACGGCGCACCCGGGTGATTTCAGATGACGAAAAGAAGATCGTTGCCTTCCATGAATCGGGCCATACCATCGTCGGCAAGATGGTGGACAAGTCCCATTCGGTCCACAAGGTTTCCATCATTCCCAGGGGCCACGCAGCCCTGGGGGCGACCTGGTACTTGCCCAATGAGGAGCGTTTCCTGGCCTCCAAGACCGAGCTTCTCAACCGCATCACCGCACTTTTGGGGGGCCGCACCGCAGAGGAACTCACCTTCGGCGACGTGACCACCGGGGCGGGAGACGATCTGAACCGCGCCACTGAATTGGCGCGGGCCATGGTCTGCGAATATGGAATGAGCGAAAAGCTCGGGTCCATCACCCTGGGCAAGAAGGACGACATGGTCTTCATCGGCCGCGACCTGATGAAGGAAAAAAATTATTCCGAACAGACCGCGCAGATGATCGACGCGGAGGTCAAACGCATCGTAGAGGACTGCCATAAGAAGGCCACGGACATCCTCAAGAAGAACCGCAAGTTCCTGAAAACCATGGCTGAGGCCCTCTTGGAGAGGGAAGTGCTCGATAGTTCCGACGTGGACGACATCCTGGCCGGGCGGAAGATCGCTTCCAAACCCATGGCTAGGAACACGCCGCCGCCCGCCACGCCGCCTCCCACGGCGCCGGTGACGCCCAACGTGGTCCTGAAGCCCCAAACCTCCCCTTCGCAGATCCGGGGGGGTGGAGGCCGTATTGGATAAGGCCCGAATCGAGAAGGCCGTCCGGGAAATCCTGCTTGCCATCGGTGAAGACCCCAAACGGGAAGGCCTGAAGGACACCCCCAAGCGCGTGGCCAGGATGTATGAGGAAGTCTTTTCCTGCATCGGCAAGAACCCCATGGAAGCCGTCACGGTCTTCAAGACCGAAGAGCATGAAGAGATGGTCATCCTGAGGGACATCCCTTTTTATTCCATGTGTGAGCACCATCTTCTGCCCTTCTACGGCAAGGCCCATGTGGCCTATATCCCCAAAAAGGACCGTCTGGCGGGCCTCTCCAAGTTGGCCCGGGTAGTGGAGATGATCTCCCGCTGCCCCCAATTGCAGGAACGCATCACCACCCAGGTGGCCAATACCCTCATGAAGGTCCTGAAGCCCCATGGCGTATTGGTCATCGTGGACGCTGAGCATCTTTGCATGACCATGCGCGGAGTCAAGAAACCGGGCTCCCGGATGACCACTTCCGCGGTACGCGGCGTCTTCCAAAAAAACGACATTACCCGCAAAGAAGCCCTGCAGCTTATTGGAAGGTAACCGTCCATGCCCAGGGGCGGCTATTCCTTCCGCGTGCTTTGCCCCCATCCGTCGGACTATTTCCACAACTTTTCCCTGCCGCCCGAATTGACCGTCGCGGTGGAATGCCCCACAAAACAAAAAGCTTTCCAACTGGGGGAGAAACTGTCCGAGTCCGGACCAACCCTCCGAGTCGTCGTCGAAACGAAAAAAAATCCAAAGGTTATTTGGGCGATGCCTTTGGCCTCCCTGCAAAGGCTTCCCCAATCCTTGGGTTCCGTTGCCTTGTTTGCGCAAATACAGTCGGGTTTGAAAGGCTACCTTCAGGAAGGGGCCTGGCGCCTGGGGGGAAGGGGAGGGCGGCCGTTCCGCTGGGCTGGGCGGACCCAGATCATGGGCATCCTCAACGTTACTCCCGATTCCTTTTCCGACGGAGGGAAATACCTGAACCCCTCCCTGGCGGCCGAACAGGCGCTCCAAATGCAGGAAGCGGGCGCCGATTGGATCGACATCGGCGGGGAATCCACCCGTCCTGGGGCAAAGGGGGTAAGCATCCCGGAAGAGAAAAAACGGATTTTGCCGGTGATCAAGGCCTGTGCCAAGGCCCTGCGCATTCCCATATCCGTAGATACCTATAAAGCCGAGGTGGCCCAGGCCGCAGTGGATGAGGGCGCCCGGATGATCAACGATATCGGGGCCCTGGGACTGGATGCCCGCATGGGCAAGACGGCGGCCCGCCTAAAAGTGCCGGTTGTCCTGATGCATATGCGGGGCAGGCCCCGCACGATGCAAAAAAAACCGACCTACGGGGACGTGGTCGGGGATGTCCTGGCCTTTTTCCGACAGAGGATCGGCTATGCCCGGCAATGCGGCATCCCTGAAGACCGGCTCCTCATCGATCCCGGTTTTGGATTCGGCAAGACGCCCTGGCATAATATCGAACTAACCCGGCGCCTTTGGGAGTTCAAGGTATTGGGCCGGCCCCTGGCCTTCGGCCCTTCCCGCAAATCGACCCTTGGTTTCCTTTTGGGTGGGGCGCCTCCGGACCAGAGGGTGGAGGCCACCGGCGCGGCGGTCACCGCCGCTATCCTGAACGGGGCCGATTTCGTGCGAGTTCACGATGTTCAAAGCATGGGCCCTGTGGTAAAAATAGCTGACGCCATTCGTTACAACCGGGGGCTCACCGCACCATGACCAGCCTCATCACCCTTTTTTCCAATTTCCGGTGGGAAGACCTGTTCGACATCGCGGTGGTTTCCTTCCTGGTCTACCAGTTGCTGCTCCTCATCCGCGAAGTGCACGCCACCCGCATCGTCGTGGGTTTCGCCATCCTTTTCGTGGTCACGGCCTTTGCCAGCCAGTTGCATTTCCTCACCCTGGACTGGCTTTTGAGCAACCTGGGACCCTTCTTCATCATTGCCTTCGTGGTGGTCTTCCAACCCGACCTGCGGCGTATCATCACCCAGATTGGCCGGGGCGGTTTTTTGGGAGGAGTGTTCAAAGGAGAAGCAGCCCTCTTCAAGGAAATCACCTCGGCGGTCAAGAACCTGGTCAAAAGCCGGAGGGGTGCCCTCCTCGTGATCGAAAGGGACGACAGCTTGCAAAGCGTCCTTGACTCCGGCACCAAGGTCGAGGCCGACGTCAGCGCCGAACTTCTCGTCACCCTTTTCGTGCCTCATTCGCCGCTCCATGACGGGGCCGCCATCATCCGCGGCGGAAAAATCGCGTCGGCGGGCTGCATCCTGCCCTTGAGCCAGAACCCCAATTTAAGCAAGACCTATGGAACCCGCCACCGGGCGGCAGTGGGTATCACCGAAGAAACGGACGCACTGGCCATCGTGGTGTCGGAGGAAAACCATACCATCGCCTTCGCCATGGCGGGGAAAATCACCCCGGAGATCGACGCCGAGACGCTGGAAGAGATGCTGACCCTCTATGGGACCAAGGTGGATTGATGAAACGCTGGCTTTTTGAAAACCTGGGCCTCAAATTACTGGCGGTCTTCATCGCCTTCTGCCTCTGGGCCTATGTGGGTTCCCGCCAGGTTTTGGAACGCCGCATGAACCTCCATATCCAGTTTACCGACATCCCCCAGGGGGTGACCTTGGCTTCCAACGTCCGGACCTCCATCCCCGTCGTCCTCGTCGGCCGGCCCGAAAGCCTGGTGGATATCGACCCGGGGGAATTGGCGGCGGTCGTCAGCTTGAAGGGCTGCCAACCGGACCAGAAGGAAATGACCGTGCATCCCAAGATTCCCGACCTGCCCGAAGGCGTAAAAGCCAACGTCTCGGACTTCCAGGTCCCCTTGACCCCTTCGTCCGATCCCAAGGACCCTCCCCGCAAAAAGCCCCGGAGGTAACGATGGCGACCCTTTGTGTGAACATCGACCACATCGCGACCCTGCGGCAGGCCCGCCGGGAAGAGGAACCGGATCCCCTGGAAGCCGCCCGGTTGGTGGAAAAGGCCGGTGCCATCGGCATCACGGTGCACCTGAGGGAGGACCGGCGGCATATCCAGGACCGCGACGTGGTGGGTTTGCGCCGACAGGTAAAAACCAAGCTCAACCTGGAAATGGCGGCCACCGATGCCATGGTGAAATTTGCCCTGAGGGTCAAACCCGACCAGGTCACCCTGGTTCCGGAAAAGCGGCAGGAATTAACCACCGAGGGAGGGCTTTCCTTGAAGGCCGCCCCCCATCGTTTCCAAAAGGCCATCGACCTCCTCCAATCAAAGGGCATCCCCGTTTCTTTGTTTATCGACCCTTCACCCCAAGTCATCCAGCTTTCCGCCCGCCTCGGTGCCAGCTTTATCGAGATCCACACCGGCGGTTACAGCCGGGCCTTTCGGTTGAAAGGGGACGTAAAGAAGGAATTACTGGCCGTCGCCTCGGGCGCCCGCCTGGCCCGTTCCTTGGGCCTCCGGGTCCATGCGGGGCATGGGTTGACCTACCGGAACGTCATGCCCATCGGAGGCCTGCCCGAGATTGAGGATTTGAATATCGGCCACAACATCATTGCCCGCGCATCTATGGTAGGATTAGAGAAGGCCGTGAGGGAAATGACGGCCTTGTTGAGGAAAGCCGGACGGAAGTAAGGAGGGTGCCATGGGCTGGAAAACAGTGTTTGTTCTTGCGCTTTTGATCGTGGGTGCCATCGGCTATTACCTCTGGGGTGTTGTTGAAGAAGCGCCCAAAGAAGCCACCTTGCCGGGCTATACCAATGCCTTGAAGAACGATGAGTTGAAAGCCCAGGCGGCTGCGGCCACGGCCAATGTCCAGACCGTCCAGGAAGCGGTCAACAAGTTCCGGACGATGAAAAACACCAATCCGGCCACCCTTCAGGAACTGGTACCCGAATACCTCGACCATATTCCCGGCGGCCTCCAGTATGACGCTTCGACGGGGACGGTTTCACCCATCCAATAAGGCTGAAAACCACCATCCCCGGCCTTTTACCAAGGATTTTGTCCCGGTAAAGCCGTCTCGCCGTTCTTGAAGTTTTCCGCTATAATTCCGAACTCTTTCAGCAAGGAACAAGGCGGAAATATCCATGGGCGTCCCAACCACCGGCAGCGAAATCAGGCAGGCCTATTTGGATTTCTTCAAGTCCAAGAACCATAAGGTCGTGCCCTCCTCCTCCCTTGTGCCCGAAAACGACCCAACCCTGCTTCTGGCCAACGCCGGCATGAACCAATTCAAACCTTACTTCCTCGGCACCGTGCCTTTCCCCCACAAGGTTCCTTATGCGGCCTCCTGCCAGAAATGCTTCAGAACCGGCGACCTGGAACGGGTGGGCTACACCGCCCGGCACCACACCTTCTTCGAGATGTTGGGTAATTTCTCCTTTGGGGGTTATTTCAAGAAGGAAGCCATCGAATGGGGGTGGGAGTTCGTAACCCAGGTCCTCAAGATGGACAAATCCCGCCTCTGGGTCTCCGTTTACGAGAAAGACGACGAGGCCATCGAGTTGTGGAAAAAGCTGGCTGGGCTTCCGCCTGAGCGCATCCAGCGAATGGGCGAGGACTCCAACTTCTGGACCATGGGCCCCACCGGCCCCTGCGGCCCCTGTTCGGAAATTTACGTGGACCTGGCCCCGGAAAAAGGCGAAACGAAGAACTTCGAGGCCGACGCCGAATCGGGCCGGTTCCTGGAAATCTGGAACCTGGTATTCACCCAGTTCGACAAGCAGGAAGACGGCTCCTTGAAGCCCCTGCCCAAGCCCAACATCGACACCGGCATGGGCTTGGAGCGGGTGGCCAGCGTCATGCAGAACGTCCCTTCCAATTTTGAGACGGACCTCCTCTCCCCCCTTATGAAGGCCATCGCCCATGCGGGCAACCTGCAATTCAAGGTGGACGGCTCCCAGACCTATACCTCCCTCAAAGTCATCAGCGACCACCTGAGAGCCACGACTTTCCTCATCGCCGACGGAGTGTTGCCTTCCAACGAAGGCCGGGGTTACGTGCTGCGGCGCATCATCCGCCGGGCCATCCGCCATGGAAAATTGCTGGGTTTTGACGAACCTTTCCTGCATGAGCTGACCCTGGAAGTAGGCAAGCTGATGGGGCCGGTTTATCCCGAGGTGGCGGACCGGAAGGACCACATTTTCAACGTGGTGCGGGCCGAGGAAGAAAGGTTCTATGAGACCCTGGCTTCCGGCACCGAGCGGTTGATGGAAAAAATAGAAGCCCTCCAAAAATCTAAAAAGACGGTTTTGTCGGGTGAGGACGCCTTCACCCTTTACGACACCTTTGGCTTTCCCCTGGACATCACCAAGGAAGTCCTGAAGGAAAAAGGTCTTTCGGTGGACGAGGCGGGTTTCCAGAAGGCCATGGAAAGCCAGAAGGAAAAGGCCCGGCAAGGCTGGAAAGGAAGCGGCGATGCCGCCCTTCCTCAGCTTTATAAGGAACTTAATTCCAAACTTCCTGCGACAGTTTTCAAAGGTTATGAGAAGACCAAGGACACTGGTACGGTAATCCAGATCGTCCGGGTCAAGGACAAAAAGCATGAACCGGTTGAGAAACTCAACGAGGGCGAATACGGTTTCGTGATCCTCAACCAGACCCCCTTCTATGCCGAAAGGGGCGGGCAGGTAGGTGACAAGGGTAGGCTCCAGGGCTTCAGTTCGGCCGAAGTTTCCTGGGCGGACGTGCTGGATACCCAGATGGTGAGCGACAGCCTGGTCGGTCATTGGTGTTTCCTGAAGCGGGGCAAACTCACCCAAGGCCAGAAGGTCGAGGCGAGCGTGGAAGAAAGCGAGCGCCGGGAAACCATGCGCAACCACACCGCGACCCACCTCTTGCACGCCGCCTTGCGGCAGGTGTTGGGAACCCACGTGGGCCAAGCCGGCAGCTACGTCGGACCGGACCGCCTGCGGTTCGATTTCACCCATTTCGAGGGGGTCAAGCCCGAACAATTGCGCCAGATCGAGCAGATAGTCAACCAACGCATCCTGGACAATATCGAGGTTTCCAAACAGGAAATGTCCTTTGATGAGGCCAAGAAAAAAGGCGCTATGGCCTTCTTTAGTGAAAAATATGGCGAAAGGGTGCGGGTTGTGGATGTCCCTGGTTTTTCCACTGAACTTTGCGGCGGCACCCACGTGAACCGCACGGGCGATATCGGCCTCTTCAAGATCATCAGTGAATCTTCCGTGGCTTCCGGCGTGCGGCGCATTGAGGCCGTCACCGGTGAGGGCTCCATTGCCCAGGTCCGCCAGAAGGAAGAGATGCTCAAGGAAATCGGCCAGCTTTTAAAGGGCTCGGAAGCCGAATTGAAGACCAAGGTCCAGACCCTATTGGATGACCTCAAGATGAAGGAAAAGGAGCTGGCCGCCCTTAAGTCCAAACTGGCCGGAAGCCTGGTGGACGATGTACTGAGCCAAAAGAAAGACGTGAAGGGCGTATCCCTGGTGGTGGCCCGCACGGATGAATTGGACGCCGAAGGCATGCGCCAATTAATCGATACACTCAAATCCAAGATAGGAAGCGGTGTCATTGTCCTGGGCAGCGGGAAGCCGGACCAGATCGCCTTCATTGCCGGCGTCACCAAGGACCTGACTTCCAGGGTCAAGGCCGGGGACATCGTCAAGGAAGTGGCCAAGATCACCGGCGGCGGCGGGGGGGGGAGGCCCGACCTGGCCCAAGCCGGCGGCAAGGACGCCACCAAAGTGGATGAGGCCCTCAAACAAGTACCGCAGATATTGGAAAAGGCCATCCATTGAAACGTTGGCAGCACCATTTTCTTTTTGAATTTTTAAGGATGAATGGCACAAGCCAACCCTTTTTATTGGCTCTTTTCAAATGAAGCGTTGGTTGGGTCTTGATTTAGGCCATGTCCGAATTGGGGTGGCTTTGTCCGATCCCCTGGGACTCACCGCCCAGCCCCTCACCGTTTTAAAGTCCGCTGGGACCCAAAAAGACATGATCGCGATCGGTGAATTAGTGGAAAAACACGAGGTGGCGCGGGTTATTATCGGGCTGCCCTTGAACATGGACGGCACCGAAAGTTCCACCACGAAAAAGGTTCGGGAATTCACAGGGAAACTGGCGCAACGGCTGAACATGCCGGTTTTTTTCATCGACGAACGCCTGACCAGCAAACAAGCCGAACGCCTCATGATCGAAGGGGACAGCCGCAGGGAAGACCGCCGCCAAAAGGTCGACAAAGTTGCCGCAGCCCTTTTGCTCCAAGCGGCCCTTCAAGGCGCACACTTGGAACCGGTGAATCAAAATGAAAATCCTTAAAATCTACGGCTACGCCTTCCTTGCGGTCTTCGTGTTTTGTACCTTTGTTTTTATCCCCCCGTTCTTCCTGCCGGGACAAGACCAGGATATTCCCGTTTATTCCAAGACCACCGCAAGGGAGATCGCCAAAAGCCTGAAGGAAAAAGGGATCATCCATTTCTCCACGCCCTTCCTGATCCTGACCAAACTCACCCATGCCGACCGTAAATTGAAGGCAGGCCTCTACCGCCTGAATTCCCGCATGAGCCTGTGGGGTGTCATGACCACCCTTTCGGAGGGAAAGAGCGAGCTCTTAGCCCTGAAGGTTCCGGAGGGCTATACCACCGAACAGGTTGCCCAGGAACTGGAAAGGCTCCAAGTGATTCCGGCAGCGGATTTCCTGAAGATCGCCCAAGACCCCGTCCTTTTAAAGAACCTCGACATCAAAGGCCCGAGCGTAGAAGGGTTCCTTTTCCCACAGACCTACCGGGTCCCGATCGGGGCCAAGGGAGAGGACCTGGTCAACCTGATGGTGCGGCAGTTTTACGATACGGTGGGGGGCGATTTTGAAACCCGCTGCAGCCAAAGGGGTTTGACCCCTTACCAAGCGGTAATCCTGGCTTCGATCGTAGAGAAGGAGGCCCAAAAGGCCGACGAGCGGCCCATCATCGCGGGGGCCATGTACAACCGCCTGCGCAAGAAAATGCGGCTCGAGGCGAACGCCACCTTGAACTACGTGTTGGCCAACAAGCGGGCCTGGCTCACCAACGCCCAAATCAACACCCAGTCACCCTACAATACCTACCAGCACCGGGGCTTGCCGCCCACGCCCATCTGCAATCCGGGTCTGGCCTCCATCCAAGCGGTGTTGGACCCGTCGGATGTACCCTACCTTTACTACGTCGCCCAGGGTGACGGGTCCAACCTTTTC
>JAJPJW010000110.1 GCA_021324075.1 Pseudomonadota bacterium
GAAATACGCGGTCAACCAATCGGTCAAGTTCGACTGCTTCCCGGCCAATGAGACCCTTCAAATCTACACACTGTCGGGGGAACTGGTGTACCAGGTGACCCCCTCTGGGCCCCTGGTCCAATGGCAGGGCGTCAACCAGCAAGGGGCACCGGTGGCGCCGGGGGTTTACTACTACGTGGTGGAGTCGGGCGGGCAGGCCCAGCGCCGGGGGAAATTGCTGGTCTTGCGGTGAGCGGCTGGGTGCCGGAATCCCATCAAAACGAGGTTTAATCCACAGCCAGGCGGTAACCCACCCCGGATTCGGTGAGGAAATGCTCGGGCCTTCCGGGCTGGCTTTCCAGTTTGTTCCTCAGGTTGTTCATGTGGACTCGAAGGTAATGGACCTGGTCCGCGTAGGCTTCCCCCCAAATTTCGGTCAGGAGATGGCGCTGGGTCACCACCTTGCCCGCGTGGCGGGCCAGGATGGCCAGGAGCCCGAATTCCCGCTTGGTCAAATGCACCTCTTTCCCCGATTTCAGGACCTTCCGGTGGGCCAGGTCCACTTCCAGGTCGCCGTGCCGGAAGAGGGGTTCCTCGGGTTTTCCCAGGCTGTCCTGGTGGCGGCGCAGGGCCGCCCGGATGCGGGCTAAAAGTTCCTGCACGCCGAAGGGCTTGGTCAGGTAATCATCGGCCCCCATGTCGAGGGCGGCCACCTTGTCCGCCTCGCGCTCCCGGGCGGAAACCACGATGATGGGTTTTTTCGACCATTCGCGCAGGCGGCGGGTGACTTCCAGGCCGTCGATGTCGGGAAGCCCCAGGTCCAGGAGGATGAGGTCGGGGTTGCGGGTGGCGGCCTGCACCAGGCCTTCCTCGCCCGTGCCGGCCTGGAGATAGGCGTAACCGCTGGCGGCCAGTGTGGTCTTGAGGAAAAGGCAGATCGGCGCCTCATCCTCGATGCACAGCACGGACAGCTTTTCCGGTTCCAATTTCAATCCTCGCTGACGGCCGGGGCAGGGCCCCCGATGGGAAGGCGGGCCGTGAAGCAGGCGCCCCCTCCCGGCCGGTTCGCGGCCCCGATGGTGCCGCCGTGGGCCTGCGCGATGGCCCGGCAGATGGAGAGGCCCAGGCCCGCGCCGCCTTTTCCGCCATGATAGCCCCGCGTAAATTTCTCGAAAATGAGTTTTTCCTCGCCGGGTTTGAGGCCCGGCCCCTCGTCGGAGACTTCCACCTCGAGGAATTCCCCGGCCTTCCTCACGGACAAATGAAGGGGTGTTTTTTCCGGGGTGTGGTTCAAGGCGTTCTCCAGCAGGTTCAGCAGGAGTTGTTCCACCAGCAGGCCGTCCACGAAGAGCAACGGCAGCCCCGGCCCCAAAGCCAGTTCGAAGGGGCGCGAAGCGAGCCGGGCCTTGAGACGGCTTGAGGCAGTGCCCACCAATTCCTCCATCGAATGCCACTCCTTCCTCAACTGGGGGGGGCCGGCCTGGAGCCGGGTCATGTCCAGGAGGTTTTGGATCAGCCGGTTCATCCGTTCGGCCTCGTCGTAGATGACGGAGGATAATTGGAACCTTTCCTCGGGGCTTAAGGCGGCCGGGTTTCCCATCAGGCTTCCGGCCGCGCCCTTGATGGCGGTCAAGGGGGTGCGCAGGTCATGGGAAACGGCGCTTAAAAGCGAATTGCGGCTTTTTTCGGCCTCGGCGGCGATCCGGTGGTATTCCCCCGCGCGGGATTGGGCGGCCAGGGTGCTGATGACCAGGCTTTCCACCAGCATGACGAAAAGGGTGACCCAGGCCTGGGGGCTGCCCACGGCGAAACTGTAATAAGGCACGGTGATGAAATAATCCAAGGCCAGGGCGCTCAGGAGAGAAGCCGTGAGGGCCGGCCCCCGCCCCCACCAAAAGGCGATTCCCACCACGCCCAGCAGGTAAAACATGGCGATGGTGGAGGTATCCAGGGCCTGACGCAACAGGAACCCCGGGATGGTCAGGGCTGCGGTCACCCCGATGCTGGCCAAATATTTCCCGGCCCTTTGTTGCGCCGTTTCAGGAACGGGAAAAAGCCCGGGATTCCTGCCGTTTTCCGGATGGGCTTTTGGTTTTTCATTTTCGGGGTTCATGGCATGGACCTTTTCTTTTCAGGCCGCCAGTATATAGGACCCCGTTGCGGGGGAAGCATAAGCCCCTGAACCCCCCCGGGGTTGAAGCCGGCAATCCCGGAAGGTCCGAGATCCTTTCCCGAGCCTACACAAATGTCATCAGCGACATCTGTTGTCGATAGCTTCCCATTTTGAGGCGTCGTTCAAAGGGGTCCGGGAGCGTTTCCGGCCCCGAAAAAAATCAAGGAGCCGTCAAGAAGCCGCCGATGGGCATCAAGAAAAGATCAAGATTTTTTTATCCGGTCCCGCGAAGGTCTCCCGCCCGAATATTTTTTTTATTTCGCGCCAACGAAATTTTAATTTTCGGAATTCCGAAATGGGTTTTCCCCGGCCCGCGCGGGACTTTTCCGCCTTTTGGATGGCACAAGAGTTGCCCTTAGGCATTCCGCCAATTTAAATCACAGGAGGAAAAAAATGGCAAAGACACAAGAACAATCCCTGGTCAACCGGGTATTGGACTGGAAGGGCGCGGCCATGAACGCCATGGCGTTGATCGCGCCGGGCGCCTTCCTTTGGATTACCTATCAGTTGCAGGCCGCGGCGGCCACGCCGGACGGGGTCGGCTGCCCCAACGACATGTGGGCGGGCATCCTGGTGGCGACGGTGCTGTGCTTCATGACGGCGTTTTCCTACGCCGAACTGGCGAAGATCTACCCGGAAGCGGGTTTCGCCAGCTGCGTTTATTTCGCCGAGAAAGCCTTCATCGACAGCATGAAACTCAAGCGCTCCGGGCCCACGTCCCTGGCCCGCATCGCCAAGCTCATCACCGGCTGGGCCGCCCATTTGTTCTACTGGGTCTACCCCGGCGTCATGGTGGCCTTCATGGGCACCCTGGCCTCCTATGTTTTTGGGGTTGTGACCGGTAAGACCATGGTGCTGGCCTGGCAGTTGATCATCTCCTGGGTCTTCGCCATCGTGGTGGGGTATATCGCCCACCGGGGTGTGCAAGGCTCCACCAAAGCCAATATGTGGGGCAACATCATCCAATGGGTGACCATCGTGATCTTTGGCTTGATGTGTATCGCTTATCGCATGGGTAACCCGGATCACGCGACCACCTGGGCCTTCAGCGGTGGTTTTGACATCGTGAAGTTCCATGCGATGAAGGGCGTCTTGATCCAATCCACCATCGCGATCCTAATCCTGGTGGGCTTTGAAAGCTCAACCTCCCTGGCGGCCGAAACCAAGGAGCCTGAGAAGAACATCCCGAAGGCCATCA
>JAJPJW010000179.1 GCA_021324075.1 Pseudomonadota bacterium
CCCTGCAGAACGCCATGAAGGCCGACCGGGTGGCCCACGCTTATATCTTCGCCGGGCCCCGGGGGGTCGGTAAAACCACCACCGCCCGCATCTTCGCCAAGGCCCTCAACTGCCGCAACCTCAAGGAAGGGGAGCCCTGCAACGAATGCGACCTCTGCCAGGAGGTCAACCAGGGGTCGGCCATGGACGTCATCGAGATCGACGCGGCTTCCTTCAACCGCATCGAGGACATCCGCAACCTGCAGGAGCAGGTGGGGACCTACCCGGCCAAGGCCAAGTACAAGGTCTACATCTTCGACGAGGCGCACCGCATCTCCAAGGCCGCCTTCGACGCCTTCCTGAAGACCCTGGAGGAACCGCCGGCCCACGTCATCTTCATCCTGGCCTCCACGGAGATCCACCAGTTCCCCCCCACGGTCCAGTCCCGCTGCCAGCGCTTCGAATTCCGGGCCATGGGCCTGGAAACCCTGGTCAAACAGCTGCGCCGCATCTCGGACGCCGAGAAGATCGAGGTGGACGACAAGGCCCTCTACCAGGTCGCCCGTTCGGGCGGCGGCTCCATGCGCGACGCCCAAAGGAACCTGGACCAGATCGTGGCCTTTTCGGGCAAGAAGATCACGCTGGAGGATATCCGCGTGGTCCTGGGCGTCATCGAGGAGGAAGTCTTCCTCAAACTGGCGGAAGCCGCGGCCAACCAGGACGCCCCTTCGGCCCTCTCCGTCATTAAGGGCGTGGTCGAAGGGGGCAAGGACCTGGAGCATTTCTACGCCGGTCTTTTGGAAACCTTCCGGCACCTGGCGGTGGCCAAGGCCTATCCGGCTTCCGCCGCTTCCCTGATCCCCCTTTCCGCCGAAGAGGTGGCCAAGCTGACGGCCCTGTCCTCCCAAATGGAGGAGGCCCAAATCCTTTCTTCCCTCAGGCTCCTCATTGAGCAGGAATGGGCGGTGCGGCATTCGGCCAACCCCCAGATCATCCTGGAAACCCTGGTGCTGGAACTCTGCCGGCTGAAGCATCTGGTTTCGGTGGGCGAGTTATTGAAACAAGTGGAAAGCGGAACTGTCTCTTCCCCGTCTGCCTACGCTAAAGCTTCGGCAGACAGGCCTCCTGTCCCCCGAAGCCTTGGCGCAGGGGGAACGGCCGAGGCGCCCGTGGCTTACGCCCCCAGGCCCGCGGCCGCACCGCCGCCCGGCGAACCCGTCCTGGCCGTGGATGAAATCGAAGACCCCGTGGACGCCGAAGCCAGCCCCGAGATGGCCAAGCTGAAATCCCAGTGGCAGGAGCTTCTGGAAAAGGTCGGCGCCCAAAAGACGGCCCTTAAGGGCGTTTTGGTGGATACCCGGCCCAAGAAGATCGACGAAGGAACCCTGACCCTGGTCTGCAAGGGGCCCTTCCACCACGAACAGCTCTCCAAGCCCGAAAACAAGATCTTCGTGGAAAAGATCCTCGAAGAATTGGTCGGCCGCAAGATCAACCTGGTGCCGGTCCTTTCCGAAGCCAAGGCCGCGGCGCCGGACAAACCCTCCGGCCCCCGCGCGCCCAAGCCCCTTTCGGCCCCCAAGGTGGACGTGGAAAAGCTGGAGAAGGAAGAACCCATCGTGGCCGCCGCGCTCAAGATGTTCGGCGGGAAGATCGTTGAAGTGAAAAGAAATAATCCTCAGAAGTAATTTTTAATTTTGGATTTTTAATTCTTAATTAAAAACTAAAAATTAACCATTCAAAATTCCTACGGAGTAGGCAATGTTCGACATGATCCGCCAGGCCCAAGCCCTGAAGGAAAAAATGAACCAGTTCCAAAAGGAGCTGGAAAGCCAGGCCTTCACCGGCACTGCCGGGGGCGGTTTGGTCTCGGTGACGGTCAACGGCAAGCACGAGGTCCAAAAGGTGGCCATCGACCCCAAGGCCGCCGGGGACGCCGAAAAACTCCAGGACTTGATCAAAGACGCCACCAACGACGCCGGCCGCCAGGTGAACGCCAGGCTCAAGGCCGAGATTTCCAAGATGACCGGCGGGCTGGGCCTGCCCGGAATGTTCTAAGAATGGCCGAATATCCCCCTTCCCTCGAAAGGCTCCTGCACGAGCTGGAAAAGCTGCCGGGCATCGGGCCCCGCACGGCCCAGCGCCTGGCCTTCCACCTTTTGAAACAGCCCGCCGAGACCAGCAAGGCCCTTTCCTCGGCTTTGGTGGAAGCCCGCACCAAGCTGCACCCCTGCCGGGACTGCTACAACCTGACCGAAGAAACCCTCTGCCGCATCTGCACCCAGGCCACCCGGGACAAGACTTCCCTTCTCGTGGTGGAAGACCCCAGCGACGTATCCGTCTTCGAGCGTACCCATGAATACCACGGCCTTTACCACGTGCTGGGCGGCACCCTGTCGCCCTTGGAAGGCCGGGGCCCGCAGGACCTGACGCTGGATGCCTTGGTCGAAAGGATTAAAAAGAGCGGGACCTTCAAGGAGGTCATTGTGGCCACCGACCCAACGGTGGAGGGGGATTCGACGGCCCTCTATATCCAGCAGCTCTTGAAGGGGGTTCCGTCCAAGGTCACCCGCCTGGCGAGGGGCCTGCCTTCGGGCGGCGACGTGGAATACGCGGACGAGACGACTTTACTGAAGGCCCTTGAGGGCCGAAGAGAGTTATAAGTCGTTTCAGTGCCACATTCATATAAGACTCATAAAATGTGGTGCGAGACAACCCTCCTCAAAGCTCTCGAGGGGCGCCGAGAATTACAGGGGTTGTCTCAGTACCATCTTCCTTCCGCCTTTAAATAAAAAGATGGCACAAAACGACACTCCTTAAGGCTTTAGAGGGGCGCCGGGAGCTTTAAAAACAGGCTCCAGCCCTCAATTATTTCATCTTCCGAAGGCTTGCACTGGTTTCGTGAAATTCCGAGAATAATCCCATGAGCCTAGGGATTCCCCAAAAACCATTCACAGCGATGCTGGCTTCGGGCTGCATCCTCCTTGCGGCTTCCGTCTCGGCCCAGACTCCCACCCCAGTGCCGACGAAGGCCGCCTCCAACCCGGCCGCCCATGGGCTGCCGACTCCTTCCTCGCGGCCGAAGGCCAAGAAAAACGAAGACGAACCTTCCATCTTCAAAAAACCGGCCGCCCCAAAGGGCCCGCGCCTCGAACCCCTCGGACTTTCCTATGACCCCGAACTCTCCGGGTCCTTGCTGGATTACGACAAGTTGAACGCCGACCTTTACCCCATCCTTTCCGACCGGCCCCATACCCCGACGGCCGACGAAAAGTTCTGGGGGACGGTGGTCGGGGTGGCCAATTATTCCATGGCCGGAGTCGCCGCCGCACAGGCGGTGGGGATCCTTCCAGGCGAAAAAACCGAAAAAAAGAAATAACCGGGCCGGCCGGCTTCCGGCTATCCTGCCGGTCAGAAACCTGGAGCGTCATGAAAAAAGTCCTCGCCTTCTTATCCATCTTCGCCGGAATTTGGCCCGGCCTTGCCTGGGGGAAAACCATGGTCCTTCCGAATGACCCGCGGATCCAATATTCGGGGAGGGTGGACCTTTCCTACCCCCAAGCGGCCCGCTTCGATTGGTCCGGCGTTTCCATCACCGCCCGGTTCAAGGGTTCCTCCATCGGCTTCCTTTTGGAGGACGGCAATAACAACTTCGAGGTCTACTTGGACGGGGCGCCGGTGACCGTCTGGGCCACCGACCCGGACAAGGACCTTTATTCCCTGTCCGGGCTTTCGGGCGGGGAGCACACGGTCCGCCTGGTCAAGCGCACCGAAGCCCTTTTTGGAACGACCTTGTTCAAGGGACTGGTCCTGGACCCGGGGGCCGCCCTCCTTCCGCCGCCGCCCAAGCCGGTCCGGAAAATCGAGTTCGTGGGCGATTCCTACGTCTGCGGTTACGGCAACGAAGCCGCGACGCTCAAATGCGACAGCCTGCGCCCCTATGAGAACGTGGACAAGGCCTTCGGGGCCGACGCCGCCCGGGACCTGAACGCCGAGGCGGTCTTCGTGGCCTATTCGGGCCGGGGCGTGGTGCGCAACTACGGGGACAAGAACCGCCGGTCCACCGACCCTTTCCCGCCCCTTTTCACCCGCACCCTTTGCCACGAACCCCAAAGCCGGTGGGACTTTTCCCAATGGGTCCCGGATGCGGTGGTCGTCCACCTGGGCAGCAACGACTTTTCCAGCGAGCCCCGCGCCGACTCCCAGGACTACGTTAAAAACTACGTGCGGTTCGTGAAAGAAATCCGGGGACACTATCCCCAGGCGGCCATTTACTGCATGGGCGTGACCGGCTGGCCGAATTTCCACCCTTATCTGGAGCGGGTGGTCAAGGAATCCAACGACGGCGGGGACCAGAAGGTCTACCTGGTGAGCTACGCGGATATCCCCCCAAGTGAACTGGGCTGCGACTACCACCCGAACGTCGTGGCGCACCGGGGGCTGGCCGACGCCCTTGTTCCCGTCCTGCGCCAAACCCTGGGCTGGTAACCAAGCCTCCTTCCCTTTTTTCGACCCGTGGGCCGTCCCTGCCCTTGACGCCGGTAACCTTCCACCTGTTTCCCGGTAATTAGAAGAAGATTCCAATTTGCGGGAGGCTTCCATGAAACGGATTTGGGTTGTTTTGGTTTTGGCGGGACTTTTGACGCCCTTGCGGACGGCTTCGTTCGCCAGCGCGGGCGGGGGAGGCGGCGGTTCCTTTTACAGCGACACCACCGACCACAGCGCCTTTGAGAAGTCCCAAAGGGTCCAGGGCCTTTACCAGAAAGGGATCGAAGCCACCAACAGCGGCGATTTCGACAAGGCCATCGATTATTTCCAGCAGGTCCTGCAATTGAAGGACGATGACGCCGACGCCTTGAACATGCTGGCCCATGCCCAGCGGAAGACCGGCAAAATCGACGAAGCCTTGGAGAATTACAAGAAGGCCCTGCAGTTGCAGCCCAATTTCCCCCAGGCCCGGGAATACCTGGGCGAAGCCTATATCCAGGCGGCCTTGAGGGAAATGGAGACGCTCAAAGGCGAAGGCAGGGACGGCCAGGAACAATTGCAGCTTTTGCAGGCCGCCTTAAAGGACGCGGCCGGCAGCCTGGACAAGCCCTCAAATTAAGGGGTTGGGGCGCCCGCCGGAAAAGTGTCGCTCTCCAAAAAAATATTTTCCCAAAAACCCATATTTTCCGGTGAAACCCGCCGGGCCCCTCCTTTCGTCCTATCAGCGAAGGCCGATAGATGGCCTCAAAGGAGAACACAAATGAAAAAGCTAACTTTCGTTTTGGGACTGCTGGTCGTGCTGGGTTCGGCGGGCATGGCTTCCGCCAATGAGGGAGTCTACTTTTCGGGGCCCCAGGTTTCGGCCTCGGTGGCTTTTCCGGGCTTGCGCCTGGTCGTCGGGCACCCCGGATATTATTGCTGGTACGGCGGGCGTTATTACAGCCGGGTGGATTGGGACCGTTTCGCGCGCCTTCACCGGGACCGGTTCGCTGCGGACCGCTTTCACCGGGACCAGGACCGCCGTTTTGACCGCGATCGCGACGGCCGCAATCGCGACAACGGTTTTGACCACCGCGGTTCCGTCGATAACCGCGACCACGGCCGGCTTTAATCCGGTCGTAACCCGGGGGCGGATCGTCCGCCCCCTTCGGGTCGGCAGGAGGCTGGGGGCCTTTGCCCCCAACCGCCTGCCTTTTTATTTTCGGCCCCAGGAACCATTATCCCCGATGCAACCAACAGGGATTACGGTCCGTACTATTCACGAAGGTTGAAATAAGCCCCCAAAAGAGGTTCAAAATGAAAAAATTCGTGATGGTTTTGGGATTGCTGGTTCCGATGGGTTCCGCCGAAATCGCCGCCGCCGGGGTGGTTTGCACCGGTACCCATAACCCCCTGGTCGTCGGGGTCAGTTTCCCGGGCATGCGCTTGGTCTACGGGCGGCCCAACACCTATTGTTTCTATGGAGGACGCTACTACAGCCGGGCGGAATGGGACGACTACTGCCGCCTCCATTCCTCCCGCTTTGCCTACCGCCACCGCCATGACTAGCGGTCGGCGGAAAAGGCCTCTAACCGCCTTACTTTTTTAAACGGGGCCGTCTTCCCCTTTTCCGCGGGCAATTCCCCCGTAAAAGCCCTTTTTCCCCCCTGGCTTAGCTGATAAAATTTCGAAACGGTTCGCCCGGCAATTTTTTCAAAACCCAAGGAAGTTTTTGAAACCTTCGTCATCCCCGTCCAAACTATTTTTCGGCTTTTTCTTCGTTTCCGGCTTTTGCGGGCTCCTTTACCAGGTCGTCTGGATCCGGCTGGCCTTCGCCTCCTTCGGCATCACCACACCTGTCCTTTCGGTGGTTCTCTCGGTCTTTATGGCCGGCCTGGCCCTGGGTTCCTGGGGCGGCGGCCGCTGGGTGGCACGGATCCCCGGGGAAGCGGCGGAAAAAGCGGTCCTTTATTACGCCCTGGCGGAAGGCCTGACGGGTCTGGGCGGCCTGATGGTTCCCCGGCTTTTCGGTTGGGGCAAATCCGCCCTGCTGCCATTGGGGGACATGGATTCCTTTTCCTATTCTTCCCTTTCCACGGTGGTCCTGGCCTTGACCCTGCTGCCGTGGTGCCTGTGCATGGGAGCCACCTTCCCCTTCGCCATGGCCTTCCTCCGAAGGGCCGGCCAGTCCCGGGGGCATTTCAGCTTCCTTTATACGGGCAATGTTTTGGGGGCCATGACCGGAACAGCCGCCTCGGTATTGTTGATCGAGGCCCTGGGGTTCCGCCATACCCTGGCGGTGGCCGCCGCCCTCAATGGGCTCGTCCTTTGCGGGGCTTTGGCGCAAAGCCGGGCGGCCGGGCGGCCGGCTTCCATTCCCCCCGAACCCGCCCCCAAAAAAGGTACAAGTCCCTCGTCCCCGTCGTTTTACCTGCCGCTTCTTTTCGTTAACGGCTTCGTTTCAATGGCCATGGAGGTCATTTGGACAAGGGATTTCACCATCATCCTCAAGACCCAGGTTTATTCCTACGCCTCCCTGCTCTTGGTTTACCTTTCGGCGACCTTCCTGGGCACCCTCTATTACCGGCGGCACCACGGCCGGGAGGGCCATCCGGCCCCCCTCCTCCCGGCCACAGCCTTTGTGACGGCCCTTCTGACCGTGGTGTTGAACGACGTCCGGATCCAGGCCACCATACCGGGCGTCTTGTTGAGCATCGTCCCCTTTTCCGCCGTCCTGGGCTACATGACCCCCAAATGGATCGACGAATATTCGGCCGGAAACGCGCAAAGGGCGTCTTTCGCCTACGCCGTCAATATTCTCGGCTGCGTGCTGGGGCCCCTGGCGGCCTCTTTCCTTCTCCTGCCTTGGTGCGGGGTCCGCTTTTCCCTGGTCCTGCTTTCCATGCTGTTCCTTCCTTTTTTATTTTGGATCCTTCCCGCTTCAAAACCCGCCCTGACTTCCTTCCGGGTCATGGCCGGGCTGGGACTGGTCTTATTGTGCCTGTCACTTTTTTGGTCCCTGGATTACGAGGAGGATTTCGGTATCTTTTTCCGGGATTACGTCATCCGGCGTGATTACGCGGCCACCGTCGTCAATTGCTCCCGGGACGGTGAAAAACGGTTGTATGTCAACGGCATTCCCATGACCACGCAG
>JAJPJW010000028.1 GCA_021324075.1 Pseudomonadota bacterium
ATCTCGTCCAGGAAGATGCTGCCGAACTGGGCTTCCTCGAAGAGGCCGCGCTTTTGTTTCTTGGCGTCGGTGAAGGCGCCCGCCTCATATCCGAAAAGCTCGGACTCCAGGATGGTCTCGGGCAGGGCCCCGCAATGCAGCTCCACGAAGGGCTGGGAGGCGCGGGGGGAAAGGGCGTGGATGAGCTTGGCGATGTGCTCCTTGCCCGTGCCCGTCTCGCCCAGGATGAGGGCCGTCACCTTCTCCTGTTCGGCCACCTGTTCGATCTGGTCGTAGATCTTCTGCATCTGAGGGTCGGTGAGGAAGAGGTAGTCCTTCTGGTAGATCTCCCGCCGCTGCTTCTTGAGGGCCGAGACTTCCTTGAGAAGGCCCTGCTTCTCGCCGATCTTCTTGATGACGATCTTGAGCTTCTCAACGTTCAGGGGCTTTTCCAGGTAGTCCTCGGCCCCCATCCGCATGGCCTGCACCGCCGAGTCCACCGACCCCTCGCCGGTGATCATGACTACCTGGGCGCGGATCTTCCGCTCGTTGAGCTGGGTGAGGACGTCCAGGCCCTTCATGTCCGGCAGGTTGAGGTCGAGGAGGATGATGTCGGGGTTGAGCATCTCGCTGCGCTCCAGGCCTTCCTGGGCGGTGTGGGCGGAAAAGGCCTCGTGGCCTTCCTGTTGGATGAACTTGGAGAGGATCTTCGCGATGGCTTCTTCGTCGTCGATGATGAGGACTTTCATGCCGACCTTCCTAAAATGAATTTCCGCCCGCCTTGGCGGGCGGAAAATAATCGGGTTCGGTATAGTACCGGATTCATCGTTTTATTTTCCTGAAAGAGAATCGGTACATGCCGACCTTCCTAAAATGAATTTCCGCCCGCCTTGGCGGGCGGAAAACAACGGGGCCGGTATCGTACCGACTCCACTTTCGGATTTTTCAATAAAAGATCGGTGCATGTAAGCCTTTATTCCGCAGGAAGTGATGGATGGGTTGATTCAGTTTATGGGCATCAGGGTTACGCCTCAATTATAAAAAGCCCTCCGGGAAAAAGCGCACAAACTGTGACCAGATAGAAAACGCTTTTTAGGGGCATTTTTGGCTTATTGAGGTTTTTCCCAGGGTTCAACAGGCCCTGGAACGGGCTTTAACAGGGGATGGGCCTGGAGGGGTGTTAAACGGAGGGTTTTGAGCCATTGGGGGGAGCGCTTTTTGAGTTTCCGGGTCAAATGGGCGGCTTCGTACCGTAGTTGGCCCCGCGTGACGGCCAGGGGCCGCACCCGGTGCGGGCATTTTTGACCTTGCGGTGTTCGAAGGCGTAACCCCGCCGGTCGGCTTCCTTCCAAACTTCCAACAAGTAACGGCCGATGGCCCGCCGGGGCTGGGGATGGGCCTTGAAGCGGTCCAGTTGGGGGTGGTTGCGGTAGCCCTTGGTCTTCCCGGCCAGGACTTTTTGGGCCAGCAATCCTTCCCGCCAGAGGGCCAGGAGGCCCTTGGTGTCGAGGTAGCGGGGATGGAGGGACCAGAGGCGCAAGGCTAAAACCGGCTGATGTCCCGGCCGAAAAGGCCGGTCTTGAGCCAGTCGAAGAGCACGAGGATCTTGTTTTTCCAGCTCACCAGGCGGGTCAGGTAGGCCGAGCGCCAAAGCAGGTAGGTCGTGCGCCCCTTGCCCTTGATGACCGAAAGGTCCGCGATGGCCGCGTCATCCCCCACGTAGGCCAGCATGCCGTGGTGGTTGTATTTGAAGGGCGAAACCGCCCTGCCCTTGGCCAGGCGGTTGAAGGCCTTGGCCAGGTAATCGCCCTGCTGCATGGCCACCTGGGCCGTGGCGGGGTGGTTTTTGCCCACCACGCAGGAACAGTCGCCCATGGCGTAAACCGAATCCTGGCCCTGGACCTTGAGGGTTTCGTCCACCAGGATGCGGGAAGCCTTGTCCTTGGGCAGGTTGAAGTTGCCCACGGCGATGGTGGGGCCCAGGCCCGTGGACCAGACCACCATGCCGAAGGGTATTTCGGATCCGTCGTTGAGGACGGCCTTGTCCTTTTCCAGCCGCACGGTGCGGATGCCCGTGCGCACGTTGATGTTCTGGCGCTGGAAGTGCTTGGTGGTGTAGTCGCTCAAGGACTTGTCGAAGGCGCCCAGGATGTGGTCGGCGGCGTCCACCAGGGTGATGCTCACGTCCTCCATCAAGTGGGGATAGCAGGCGCGCACTTCCTTCATGACGAAATCGTGCAGCTCGGCGGCGAATTCCACGCCCGTGGGGCCGCCCCCCACCACCGCGAAATGCAAAAGCTGCCGGCGCTTTTCCGGGGACAAGCCGGGCTCGGAGGCCTGCTCGAAGCACTCGATGGTGCGGCGGCGGATCTTGCGGGCGTCCTCGGCGGACTTGAGGAAGAGCGCGTTTTCCGCCACGCCCGGAATGTTGAAGGTGTTCACCTTGGCCCCCACGGCGATGACCAGGATGTCGTAGGCCACGTCGAAGCTTTCCTGGCCCAGGGTGGAAACGAAGCGCACCCATTTGCCTTCCGTGTCCAGTTCCCGGGCCGAGCCCTGGAAGAAGCGGATGCCCTTACAGGCGCGGCGGATGGGCTCGATGATGCTGCGGAATTCCACGGTCCCCACCGTGGAGCTGGGAAGAAGGGGGGTAAAGAGGAAATGGTTGCGGGAACTGATGACCGTGACGTCGTAAAGCTTCTGGTCGAGTTTTTTGAGCAGGCTGAAGCCCGCGAAGCCGGTCCCTAAGATGACCAGCTTCGGCTTGGCCGGCCGGAGGGGTTCCATCACCCCGCCATACTTTCCTTGGCCGCCTTGACCACGGCCTCGGGCGTGAAGCCCAGGTTTTTCAGGGCCACGCCGCCGGGGGCGCTGGCGCCGAAGCGCTCCAGGGTGACGAACCTGCCCTTGGACCCGGTCCAACGTTGCCAGCCGAAGGAGGTGGCGGCTTCCACCGCCACGCGGGCGGTCACGGCCGGGGGCAGCACTTCGTTCTGGTAGGCGGCGGGCTGGGCGGCGAAAAGCTCCCAGGAAGGGAAGCTGACCACCCGGGCGGCGACACCCTCCTTTTCCAGCATCTCCTGGGCCTTCACGCAAAGCTGCAATTCAGAGCCCGTGCCCATCAGGATCACCTGGGGCTTGCCGCCCTTGGCCTCCGAGAGGGTATAGGCGCCCTTGAGGGTGCCGGATGCGGGGGCGAACTTGGTGCGGTCGAAGGTGGGCATGGCCTGGCGGGAGAAGACCAGGGCGGTGGGGGCGTTCTTGCGCTGCAAGGCCGCCAGCCAGGCATAGGGCACCTCGCCTGAATCCCCGGGGCGCAGGACGCAGCCGTTGGGGGTGGCGCGCATGGCCGCCAGGGTTTCAACGGGCTGATGGGTGGGCCCGTCCTCGCCCTGGCCGATGGAATCGTGCGTGTAGACGAAGATGGACTGCACGCCCATCAAATGGGCCAGGCGGTAGGCGGGCTTCATATAGTCGTTGAACATCAGGAAGGTGGCGCCGAAAGGAATGACGCCCCCGTGCAGGGCCATGCCGTTCAAGGCCGCGGCCATGCCGTGCTCGCGGATGCCGAAATGGAAGATGCGGCCCAGGTAGTTGCCGGCTTCGAAGTCGCCGCCCTTGTCGATCAGGGTGTCGTTGGAGCCGGCCAGGTCGGCCGAGCCGCCGTAGAAGAAGGGGACTTCCTTGGCGATCGCGTTGATGGTCTTGCCCGAAGCCTGGCGGGTGGCCAGGCCCTTTTCATCGGCGGGGAAGGTGGGGAGCTTGCTTTCCAAATCCGCCGGAAGCTCCTTGGCCAGGGCCTGCTGGAACTGCTTGAACTTGTCCGCATTGGCCTTGGCATAGGCGTCGCGCTGGACGTTCCAGTCGGCTTCCGCCTTCTTGCCCTTTTCCACCGATTCCAGGCAGCGCTTCTTGGCTTCCTCCGGAATATAAAAAGTGGGTTCCTGGGGCCATTTGAAGAATTCCTTGGTCTTGACGATCATGTCGGCCGGGATGGCGCTCCCATGCACCTTGGCGTTGTCCTGCAGGGGGCTGCCGTAGCCGATGTGGGACCTCACGGCGATGATCGTCGGCCGGGTGGTTTCGGCCTCGGCCTCGGCCATGGCCTTGTCCAGGGCTTCCAGGTCGTTGGCGTCCGCGACCCTCAAGGTATGCCAGCCGTAGGCCTCGTAGCGCTTCAGGACGTCTTCGGAGAAGGCCAGTTGGGTGTCGCCCTCGATGGAAATATGGTTGTCGTCGTATAGAACCTTGAGGTTGGCCAGCTTCAAATGGCCGGCCAGGGAACCGGCCTCATGGGAGACGCCCTCCTGGACGTCGCCGTCGGAGGCGATGACCCAGGTGCGGTGGCTCACCAGTTCCTTCCCGAAGCGGCCGGCCATGATGGCCTCGCCCATGGCGAAGCCGGTGGCGGTGGCGATGCCCTGGCCCAGGGGGCCGGTGGTGGTTTCCACGCCTTCGGTGTGGCCGTATTCGGGGTGGCCGGGGGTCTTGCTGCCCCATTGGCGGAAGTTCTTGAGCTCCTCCAGGGGCAGGTTGTAGCCGTGCAGGTGCAGCAGGGCGTAGATGAGCATGGAGCCGTGGCCGGCGGAAAGCACGAAACGGTCCCGGTCCACCCAGTGGGGGTTGGCGGGGTTGTGCTTCAAGTGGCGGCTCCAGAGCACGTGGGCGACGGCCGCCATGCCCATGGGCATGCCCGGGTGGCCGGAGTTGGCCTTGGCGGTGGCGTCCACGGCCAGCATGCGGATGGTGTTGATCGCGAGGGTGTCGGCCTGGTCAAAAGCTTTGGACATGGGAGGCTCCTTGTCGAAATAAGTGAAACGGGATGCACAAATTAGCACAATTCATTTTGAAGAAACAGGGAGGAAGGACCCCAAAAGAACCTGAAAAAACGGCGAAGTTGAAGGAAAAAACCATGCGGCAGGACGGCTTATAAAGGCTTGCGGTTCTGGAAACCGCCCTGGAGGCTGTGCCAGTTGAGGATCTCTTCCTCCCCTTCCTTCCAGCACAGAAAGATGATCTCATTGCCGCGGCGGCTGTAGAAATCCACCAGGCCCGTGTCCAGGTCCTTCAGGTAGGCGCCCATCTGCAGCAATTCGGAGAGCCTTTCCTCGAATTGGCGGGTCTGGTAGTGGAAGGTCTCCATCTGCTTGGTGACGGCGGCGCGGCCGGCGGGGGAAAGCTCCCCTTCGGAAGAGGTGCCGGTCATCTCCTCGATCTCAATTTGGGCCTGGGTGCGCAGGATCGCGGCGCGCTGTTCCCTCAAGGAACGCAGGGAAAGGCGCACCTGGGGAAGGAGGGCGTTGGCCTCCTCCAAGGTGAGCATTTTGATCTTCGTTTCGTCGTTGGACATCGGGAATCCTCTCCACTTATTGTAACAATCTTCCGGGAGGCTTCACAATGACAGAAGAGCTCTTCACTTATATGTAAAGCTTCGCTGTCATTCCGAGGAGCAGAGCCGATAGGCTCGGTTTGCGACAATCTTGTGGCGCGTTGGCCCTTTGGGCCAAGTGTGGTTGGCCTGCGGCCAACTAGAATCCCAGGTTTTGTCGTTGAGGTTGTCCGTATCAATGCCTGAGATTGCCACGGTTCAAATCGCCCCGATTGGGGCTGAACCTCGCAATGACGGCAATCCGGACTCGACTTTTATTAATTGACATCTATTACCGTTTGCAATAAATTACCATCTATGAAAAGCGCCCCTTCCCTCCATGAAAAAATGAAAGGTTTCGAGGAACTCTGCCGGGAGCAGGGCGTGCCCTTGACCGTCCAACGCCGGGCCATCCTGGAATCCCTGGCCCAGCGGGAGGACCACCCCACCGCCGACCAGGTCTATGAGAAGGTGTCCCCAAGCCTGCCGGGCCTCTCGCGCACCACGGTTTACCGGGTGCTGGAAACCCTGGTGGGGCTGGGCGTCATCCACAAGGCCAACCACCTGGGCTCGGCGGCCCGCTACGACCCCAATACGGAACGGCACCACCACCTGACCTGCCTCTCCTGCCACCGGGTCGTGGACGTGGAGGACGACAAGCTCAAGCGGGTGGACCTGCCCAAAGCGCGCGCGCAGGGCTTCGAGATCACGGATTATTCGGTGCATTTCAAGGGCACCTGCCCGGATTGCGCCGCCAAGTTGAAGGCGGGCCGCAAAGCTTGATGCCGAACGGCGACGTGACCCCCGGTTCGGGGTTTAAATTTATCCCAGGGGCTTGAACCGGAGCCCGGGGGTTTGGATACTACCGCTCTCAAAGTGGTGGAATTTTTTTAATGAAAACAAGGAGGTTGTGCGATGCCAGCTCAAGTGGGACAAAAGGCCCCCGATTTCCAGGGCCAAGCGTTGATGCCGAACGGCGAATTCAAGGATATCAAGCTTTCCGATTACAAGGGCAAGTGGGTGGTCCTGTTCTTCTATCCCCTGGACTTCACCTTCGTCTGCCCGACGGAGATCAAGGCCTTCAACGAGAAGTTCGACGAGTTCAAGAAGATGAACGCCGAGATCATCACGGCCTCGACCGACAGCGTCTACAGCCACAAGGCCTGGCAGGAAAGCAGCCTGGGGAAGCTTAAGTTCCCCCACCTGGCCGACACGGCCCACCACGTCTCCCGCTCCTACGGCGTCTTGATCGAGGACAAGGGCATCGCCCTGCGCGGCACCTTCGTCATCGACCCCGAAGGCAATTTGAAGCACGCCACCGTGAACGATACGGCCGTCGGCCGTAACGTCGAGGAGACCATCCGCACCCTGGCCGCCTTCGAAACCGGCAAGCTCACCGGCTGCGGCTGGACCCCCGGCGCGAAGACGTTGAATTAAGTTTTAGGCCTTAATGAAGGGGAACTCCCGCAAGGGGGTTCCCCTTTTTTTATTTCGGAGCCTTGTCTTTGAAAAAGCAAAAGGACAAACGGCCATTTTTTAGCCACAGATGCATGGGATTCACAGGGATAAGGCAAAATTAAAAAGATTCTTAGGTTACGACCTATGTCTCTTGATCGATTCTCTTGAAGTCATCCCATTTATCCCATGCATCTGTGGCAAATAGTCTTTTCTTTACGGTGTATATAGTTTCCTTTTGTTTAAAGGGCCGGCCGAGTTGTTGAAACATCGTCCGAGGGCGGGGGAGGGGCGGCGGGCTCTTCCGGTGGCCGGACGATCAGGCTTTTGCCCTTCAAGAGCGGGAAAAAGAAGCGGCTGGAAAGCCGGGGCGCGTAAAGGTAATTGGAAAGGCCCGTTCCCTCCAGGGTCTTTCCCCCCGACACCCATCGGACCCTGTCCCCGAAGACCAACTGGACCGGCCCGTCGCCGAGGACCTGCCGGTGGCCGATGCGCAGGGAATCGGCATCGGTGAATTCCAGGGTCTTTTGGTAGGGAAGGGCGAAAAAATTCCAGCGGCTTTGGGAAGCCTTGAAGGCCACGTTCCAGACCCGGGTCTCCCCCGGGCCGGCGTTGAAAAAAAGCCCCTCCGACGGCTCCCGGGGATCGGCCGGAACGCGGAAGGAATAAACCAGGGTTTCCTCCCCCAGGAAGGCCCTTCCCCAGTGCCAGGATTTGACGAATTGGCCCAGGGGAACCGATCCGAAATGGTGGTCGTGATAGCCCTTGCCCACAAAGGCCACTGTCCGGCCCGATTCCCCCTCGCCGTCCACCCATTCCAAGGTTCCTTCCACGTGGCAAAGGGGCGCGGCCAGGATCCAGCTATGGGTGGAAGGGGTCTCCGGCTGGGGGAAGGCCGTGGTGTTTTTCAGGAGCGGCGTGAAAAAAAGCCGGGCCCGGATCGTCGTTTTGCCGCCGGACAGGGGGGCCTGGGCGGTCAGGATGTAGGAAGGCGGATCGCCCCTTTCGTCCCAGTTGAAACGGTTGGGCCCCAGCAAAACCGCGCCATGCTTGTCGGAGGCTTTCAGGGATTTCTGGGAAAACTCCTGCAGGCTCTCCGCAACCTGGGCGCCCTTATGGAAAAGCCGGAAAGAGACGCCACAGTAGTCCAGGGGATTGGGAGGATCGGGGCGCAGGGAAGAATCCACCAAGGGTGATTTCGTTTTTTCCCAATAGGTTCTTAGGCTATCTTGGTAATAAGCGGAAAAAAGATTGCCCGCGTGGAACCGGATGACGAAGGAATAGCCGGACTGGTCGTCTGTTCCGTCGAAGTGCCACCATTCGTAGGCCCCCGGGGATTTTTGGGGGCGGTGGAAATCCTGCTCGACTCCCGTTAAGAGGTTCATAACCACACCGTTAAAAAGTAATGAAAAACGAAGAATGTAAAATGAATAATGATGGGGGAAAGGCACGCCTTTCTTCCGTTATTTTCCATTGTTCATTGTACATTTTTCATTTTTGAGGCGGTTCCTATGATCTTTTTGGCGATTTACTGGTGGTTCCTGGCGGCTTACCTGCTTTACTGCGCCTGGGACAATACCCGGCTTTTTGAAAAGCCCCCCGCCGCCGACCTGAAACGCAAGAAAGGGCCCCTGGTTTCCGTCCTCATCCCGGCCCGCAACGAAGAGGGGCGCATCCGGCCCTGCCTGGAAAGCCTGCTGAAGCAGGATTACCCCGCCTTCGAGATCCTGGTCCTGGACGACCGCTCCACCGACGGCACCTTCAATCTAGTCAAGGGCCTCTCCCGGCGCAACTCCCGTCTCAAGGTCCTTCCGGGCAAGGAACTGCCCCCCGGCTGGCTGGGCAAGCCCTGGGCCTGCTTCCAGCTTTCCAAGAAAGCCCGGGGCGAATGGTTCCTCTACCTCGACGCCGACACCTGGCACCACCCGCAAATGCTCCGGCGCACGGTGCAGATGGCGGAAGAAAAGGAGGCGGAGGTGCTGACCCTTTTCACCCGGCAGGTCACCCAAACCTGGATGGAGGCCCTGGTCATCCCGGTCATGGCCTATACCCTCCTGGCCTTCCTGCCCGCCCGGTGGTCGCTGAGGAAGGACAGCTTCTTCAACCGCTTCGCGGGCGTCAGCGGCCAGTTTGTCTTCATCCGCAAGCGGGTCTACCGGGCCTTCGGCGGCCATGAGACCGTCAAAAACGAAATCGTGGAGGACCTGAACTTCGGCAAGCAGGTCGTCCTCAGCGGCCACCGGCTGGTCTATGGGGACGGTTCGGAACTTTCCTTCTGCCGCATGTACACCAACGCCCGGGAGGTCTGGCAGGGCTTTTCGAAGAACTTTTTCCCGGCGGTGGCCTTTTCCCCGGTTTATTTCCTGAACGCCCAGGCCGCCCTCCTCCTGGACGGCGTCCTGCCCTTCGCGGCCTTGGGGCTGGGGCCCGGATCCATGCTTTTCGCGCCGGCCCTGGCGATGGTCCTGGTGGCCTTCAGCGTGCGCAGCCTGCAGGCGGTCCGCTATGGTTTCAGCAAGGGGTCAGTGCCCTTCCACCCCCTGGGCTGCCTGCTCTTT
Source organism: Pseudomonadota bacterium (assembly GCA_021324075.1). Lineage (GTDB taxonomy): Bacteria > Oederibacteriota > Muellerivitia > Muellerivitales > Muellerivitaceae > JAJPJW01. The sequence continues at coordinate 9,361 of JAJPJW010000028.1, forward strand.
GCCCTGATCGGGTTCAATTCGGTGCTGTGGTTCTGGACGGGCCGGGGCCATTGGAAGGGAAGGGCCCTGAGAGCCAGGGTTTAGGTGGTCCTATGGTTCCCCCTCTGAAAGAGGGGGATTGAGGGGGAGTTAGCCTTTGGTTCATTTGAAAACTTCTAATACCCCCTCTTTCCCCCTTTTTCAAAGGGGGAGGTTATTCAAATTGACCACTACCAAGGTTTACTCCGAATAGTCGCCCGATCCGCTCCCCGGAAGGCGGAAGCGGGTTCCCACGGTGAGGACCTCGAATTTCAAGTTCTGCGTCCTGTCATATCCGGCGATGATGCGGTCGGATTCGAAAGTGCTTTCCTTTTTATCCGAATAAAAATAAAAGCGGTCCCCGGGGGGGATGACGGGTTCTGAAACAGGATTCTCCTTCGAGCCGTAGAGGGTCAAATAGGCGTCGTCGGGCGGCGGGGTGGGGAAGCGGTGCGTGACGTAAAAGGCCTGGTTGAAGGACTCGATGGAAACGGCCTGGTTCGTGCTCAGGTCGATGGACCAGAGGGTGACAAAGTTGTCCCGGTCGTGGGTGAAGGCATAGAGGTTGTTCCCCTCCTTCGGGAAGCAGTGGGAAAGCTCGGTGCCGGATTGCTCCTCCGGGAAGTCCGCGAGGACGGAGGTGTGCTTCTCCTGGTAGTCGTAGACCACCAGGTGGTTCTCGTTCAAAAAGTAGATCTTGTTCCCGTCCTGCGACCAAAGGGGCGAGCAGGCCGTGCCGAATTCCCCCATGGCCTGCAGGGAATCGGCGTTGTAGACGGTCTTGGGTTTGCCGTCGAGGTCGTATTGGGCGTTCAAGTTGAAGATGGTGATATGGAAATCGCCCGGCTGGACGCAGGCGATCTTGGTCTTGTCGGGCGAGAGGGTGGCCTGGGCCCAACCCCCGCCGATGAGCTGCTTGGGGCCGCTGCCGTCCCCGTGCACCAGGTAGATGCTGCCGTGGTCGGCCAGGGCGAAAACCATGTCGGCGGGCGCCAGGGAAGGCGGGGGGCTGCTGCAGCCTGCGGCCAGGAGGCCCAGGAGCGGCAGGAGTAGGAGTGGCTTTGGCATTTTTACCGCCTCACACAAACGGGACTGTTTAATTGGAAACTTAGGCCGTCCCCCCTTTGAAAAAGGGGGGGTAGGGGGGTATTAGCAGTTATTAATCTTCTTCCAAAAGACTAACTTCCCCTCCAGCCCCCGCTTTCAGAGGGGGAAGTTATTTTCTCGCGCCGAGATCACCATTGGTTGCCGATCCGGTGGCTTTATCAACTTTTCGGCGGCGACGACGGCGGGTTTTGTTTTTTCTTGGCGATTTCCTGCTGGACCAGGGAGATCCATTCCTTGACGTCCCTTTTGGGCTGGGGCGGCGGGGCGGGCACCAGCGGCCGGGGAGCCATGTTATTGGGGCTGACCAGGCTCGGGCCGTTGGCCTTGATCTTTTCCTTGGTCTTGTCCACGTAGGTCTTCTGGAGGTCGTCCAAAACCTCCCGCAGCACCTTTTTTTCCTCCACGTTCAGGTTGCCGCCGGTCTTCTTGACGAGGGAGGAGATCATGTTGATGGAGGTGCGGGCGCGGGGAAGGTTGATTTCCTTGTCGTGGTAATAGGGGTGCACCAGTTCGCCCAGGTCGATCTTGGCGGAGGAGGCCAGCATCAGGATCAGGTCGATGAAATAGTAATCGGTGGTGCCCCAGTCCCGGTTTTCCTTGTAATTTTGAGGTTCGGCCACTTCACGCTCCTAAAAACAAGTCGCGAATTTTTAGTTTTTAATTCTAAATTATGAATGAAGGTGTTTTTCAGCGGGGTTTCCGCTGAAAAATCCATAATTTACAACTCAAAATTAAGAATTGAAAATTGCCTTTCCTAGTCTTTTTCGCCGCTGATCATGCGCACGGCGCGGATCCAGGCGTCCCATTCGGCGCCCAAGGACTCATGGGATCGATGATAGTCCTGCTTTTCGAGAAATTCATTTAAATCTTTTTTCACGCGTTTCAGGGCTTTTTCACCCGGTTCGCGCAGCTTTTGGCGGGTTGAAGCGTCCCTCATTTGGCCCAGGGCCTTTTCCAGGTGGGGAAGGCAGAGGATGCCCTTTTCCTCGAAGGCCTTGCGGAGTTTTTCCGATTCCGCCCAGCAAAGCGCGAACTCCTTCACGGCCGAAAGGTCCCGCGTCGTTTCGGATTCGCAGAGGGGACAGGCCTTGGCCTTGTCCGATTTCCAGAAACGGGGCGGATGGGAAAGCTCCTCCAGGCCCTGGTCCAAGAGGCTGCCGTAAATGACCGCCATGCCCAGGGACTGGCGCTGGTGTACGCCCTGCCAGGCGTGGCGCCGGCAGAAGCCCTTGGACTGGAAAAGTTTCTCGCGGGTGGAAGGGTCGGTGACGCATTCGTCCAGGAGCGATTTGAGGTGCTCGTAGCTATAGGCGCGGACGGTGAAGCAAAGGGGACAGCGGTCGGGTTGGAGAACTTCGATGAATCTATCAGGATCGGCAAAAGAAGGCCTGCCATCCGAAGTTGGGAAATTCAGCACAGGTCCCCCTTCGCTAAAGCTGCGGAGGACATCCTTCGTCTTTTCATAGGGCTTTTAAGGAAACGAAGGATGGCATGGACGGCTATCCGGCCTTGGACGTCAGAAGAGCTTCTTGGTCCAAACGGAAGGCTTGGATTCGGCTTCGTCCTCGATTTGGTTCTTCAAGGCGGTGAACCCGCTGACCGGCGAAAGGCCTCCCGTGGGCGGCATGGGTTGGGTGGGCACTTGGTTTTCGCGGCTCTTGTTCCAGAAGTAATAGCCCGCCAGGCCGATGACCAGCAGGACGAGGATCCAGACGAGCCAGTGGGAGCCGCCGCTGCGCTTGACCGGGGCCGCGGTTTCCACCGCGGGGGTCGGGTTGGTGGCAATGGGGGGAATTGCGGCCGAAACGCCCGCGGAGGTGACCGGGGTGGTGGTGATGCTCGTGGTCGAATTGGCGTTCTTGGTGCGGTGGATCTTCTCCACGTAGGTGTGCACGCCGGTCTTTTCGCCGCCCAGGCCGATTTCACCGTTGGAAACGGGGACGGGGGTTTCCTGGTTCAGGACCGTTTGGGAGGCTGTTTCACTGTTGACGTTGGATTTGTTTCCGCAGGCGGGCAGGAAGGTTAAGGCAATGCCCATCAGAATGAGGAAAAGCCAGCTTCGCGATAAGGTGTTCAAAGGCGTCTCCACGCTTAGAATTTCCACGGCCTTATTTTACCCGACCCCAAGGGGTCTTGGAAGGGAAAGAAGGCTGGGGAGGCCCAAAAAACCGGCCTGGGACCGGCGGAAAAACGGACCTTACCATCGGTTGAGGGTTGTCACGGGGATTACTACCAAATACATGGCCCCGCCTAAAACTGAAAGGAAGAAAACACAGGGTTTATAAAGAGAGGATCAGCTTTATCCCAAGGAGGCGATGAATGCGGCAATTCTTTCAGGTCCCACCAAGATCAATAGGATGCCCAGGATGATGTAGAAGACGCCGACTTTTTTCATGTATTTCAGGTAATTTTCCGGGGTCATTGTTCGTTGAGCGATGCTTGTCATCGTCCAAATCCCGCGCTTAAAAATATCAGGTTTGAGGATGAAAAGAATCCCGACACCGATGAGCAAAAGTCCAATGATGTTGATCCAAAAACCGAGTTGTCCAAGCTGGCTGGAATCCATAAAAAGTCCTTTATTAAAGAGGGAGAAAACCTAAAGGCTCAAAAGCCATTCCCATTTTAAACAAGGGAGGATCAGGTCAAAAGAAACATTTATCTGAATTTTATTCTGAAAGGAGACTTTTGACCCACTGCCTTCGGCAGTGGCGAACCCTACGGGTTCAAATCCGCCAGCATCATCGCCATACAGAAGAGGTCCTGACAGGACCTCTTCTGTATGGCGGAGAGGGAGGGATTCGAACCCTCGAGAGGGTGTTACCCCTCCAACGGTTTAGCAAACCGTCGCCTTAAGCCGCTCGGCCACCTCTCCGGCTTCTTGAACCGCTCAAAGCGACGGAACCGTCGCTTGAACGAAACGAACATTAAATTTTCCCTTTTGAGAGTTTGGTTCCGACCCTTCGGGTCGAAAGCCGCACGGCCAAACCTCTCAAACCAACGGCAAAGACACGGAGGGTGCAGATCCGGACGAAAGAAACACTTACTATCGATTCTTCTCGATGGAAACTTTCGTCCCGTCGCCTGCGGCGCCGCGCGAACCTAACGGTTCGACCCTCGATCCAGCGCCATACTCAGAAGGCAGGCTTGGCTGCCTTCTGAGTATGGCGGAGGGTGCAGGACTCGAACCTGCAAGGGGTTTCCCCCGGTGGATTTCAAGTCCACTGCCTTACCAATTAGGACTAACCCTCCAACCGCCCCAATTGTAGCCCGCCAAAGGGGCCAAGTCAGGGGGCATATTGTAGCTGGATTAAAGGGGTGCGCAACTGCTATTCACCCCGCGAAATCAAGGAAACTTCCTTTAAGTTCCCACCGTATTGCCGGGCATGAAACCCCATGCCCTCGCCGCGCTCCTGGCCGGCCTAGCCCTCTCCCCCGCTTATGCGGGGTCCAGCCGGGTGCTGGTGGAGCTTTTTACTTCCCAAGGCTGTTCCAGCTGTCCACCCGCCGAGGCCTGGCTGAACAGGGAAGGGATGGAGCTTTTTCGGCAGGGAAGGATCCTGCCCCTGGCCTTCCACGTGGACTACTGGGACTACCTGGGTTGGAAGGACCCCTTTTCCTCCGGCACTTTCACCCAGCGCCAGCGCGTTTACGCCCAGGCCCTCGCTTCCGACTCCCTCTATACCCCTGAAATGGTCGTGGGAGGCCAAGTGGGTTTCGTGGGGTCGGATGGGGATAGGGCCCGGGATGAAATCGCGGCGGCGGGAAAATCCACGACGGGAACGATTCAACTTAAGAAGATTGCCTATGGGAAAGAATTGGAAATCACCTTGCCCCCGGGTTTCCCGGAACAAGGGATGAGGCTTTACCTGGCGGTCTTTGAGAATGGGCTGACGACCCAAGTAGCCCGGGGCGAGAACGCTGGCAGAACCCTCATGGAAAACTTCGTGGTGCGGCGGCTGGTGGAAATCCCCATTAAAGCCGGGCCGTTACGCGTTCCATTGCCCGAAATGCCCCAAGGCGATCCCGCCCGCCAGGGAGCGACTGTTTTCGTCCAGGACGCCGCCATGAGGGTCCTGGCGGTGGGTTGCCTTTATCCTTTGCGGTGACCCGCCCCACTCGCCGTGAAAGGAAGACGGGCCGGGTCAGCTTCCGGCGGGTTTGAGATAGACGCTGATGTATTCGTCATAACAGACGCCCCGGAAACAATGGGCCCCCGGCTCCTGGGGCCGGCCCGTGAGGACGAAGCCGCAGCGGGTGAGGGGCAAACCCTCCAAGGGCGGGGCCGAGGGGTCGGGCTCCGTTCCCACCCTCAACTGGAAAACCCCGTCCTCCGGTCCTCCCGGGGTCCGGGGGGGCGCCGCCACGCAGGCGATGGGGGGATCGATAAAAAGGTTCCCGAAGAAGTCACCCTCGTAAATGGAAAAGCCCCGCGTTTCCTCGGACGAAACCTCCAGGAAGGCAAAACCGCTCCCGGGGCGGCGCAGCGAAATGGGTACCTTGACCCCGAAAAAATTGGTGCGGGCCAGGATACCCGCGGAAACCCAGCGTTGCTCGGTTTCGGTGAGCGGCCTTTCGAGCCACCCGGGCGCCAGGCCCATGCCGCCGGGGAACTCCAGCCTTTGGCCGTCCACCACCAGGTAAACGCCCTCGTCCTCGGGAAGGGCGCAATTGACCAGGTATTCGAGGAACTTGCGTCCCCCGGCCTGCTCCGCCTGCTTCGCCGCGTCCGGCGTTATTTCCCGATACCGCAATGGCCATTCCTTAACAAAGGGGATGGGTGCCCCATAATAAAAAACGGACCGGCAAGAACGTCTGCCGGTCCGGATCAAAACAAAAAAATCGGATTACTTCACCAGCTTTTGGGCTCCGAGGTCCTTCAACCAGGCGAGGTTGGACATCTCCACGCCATTGAGCTTGACGCCGTTCAACTTGACGCCATTGAGCTTTACACCGTTGACCTTAACGCCGTTCAATTTGACGCCGTTCAATTTAACGCCATTCGAACTAATTCCTGTAGGCATAAATCCTCCTTTCCTTTCTCATTCAATGCCCGAAAGAGCGAACAGGCACGGTGGAATTGTAACAGGGGTCGATTTGTTTCACAGGCCCTAAAGGTGTACCCCAGGCGGTTTTTACAATAAATTTCCCAGGCCGGAGCCCCCCAGAGGCGGTTTATGCCCGCCGGCGTCAGTTCCTGGCAGAGGAACCCGGTGATGGCGTTGAAGCGGGGACGGTAGGCATCGGGCGGCACCAGGGCCAAAACGAAGCCGGGCCAGGGGGCCGCCCTCTTTTACTGGGGATCGAGGGGTTTAATCGCCGGCTGTGGACTGTCGCTGGCCGGCTGATTTAAGGCCGCCTTGGCTTTTTGGTACTCTTCATCAAACCCCGGCATCAACTCCGGATAAAGGACGATTCTTTCCGTGCGGGACTTGCCTTTCTTGATCCGGACGTCCTCGATCAACAGGTAGCGCCCCGAATTGGGGGATTCCTTGACCGTGAACCGGTATTCGCCGCTTTTGACCTGGAGTGTTGATTCGAAGATTTTCTTGTTTTCCGATTCCATGGCTTCCCCCTTAGATAAGGGCTGCATCATAGCACCGTGCCCTGGAACGTGCCGTTGAACCCGCCCCGAGTCGATTGTTTTTTGGTCCGCCTTCCCCTAGAGTTATTCGCACTTCCCGACGAAAAAGGAGCCGCACCATGAGATACCACTGGGGAGGACTTCTCCTCCTGATCCTGCCGGCCCTGGGACTGCTGAATACGGGCTGCCCCAGCAAAAGCTCCACTTCCTCTCCCTCGGGCCCCTCCGGACCACCCTCTTATAGTTATGGGGTTTCTTTCGGGAACTCCGCGGCTACGACCATGAACGTGCCCAACGGCCTGGCCGTTTCGGGCAGCAACCTCTGGGTGGCCAACGAAAACATCTTCGGCTACATCCAGGAATGGACCACCGCGGGAAGCGAAACCCTCTCCTCCACAACCTATAATTCCCACGCCTACAATTTTCCCCGGGACGCGGCGGCCGGGCCGGACGGTTATATCTACATTGCGGATGGCAGCCACCTTGTGGTGGAACTCACCTCCACGGGGGGTTATGTGACGGTCTTTGGAACTACCGAATTGGGCTCCGACGATCTGGACGGGGTGGCGGTGGGAAACACCGAGGCCTACCTGTTGGACGACACCGTGCCCCAGGTGGTGGCCTATACTATCGGCGGGTCGGGTGCCAGCAAGACCTTCACCAGCCCCGTCAGCTTCGGGACCGCCTCGCTCGGGGCCTTCCCCCGCGGAATTGGGCTGGATGGCTCAAGCAATGTCTATGTCGCCGATTATTCCAACGACCGCATCGTGAAATTCAACAGCGCGGGCGTTAGCCAAACCGTTGTCACCCTGGTTTCCAGCGGCGTGCCCACGGGCGCTGCGGTGGACGGGGCCGGTTATCTTTACGTTTCCGATAACCACAATCACGAGGTCCAGATGTTCGATTCCATGGGCGGGACGGTGACCCAATTCGGTGCTGCGGACCTTGCGGCCGCCGACGGCATCGCGATAGACTCCTCGGGTAACCTCTACGTGTCGGACGGCGTGAATAACCGGGTCGTGAAGTTCAATCGGAATTAAGGCACTTGCATATGAAAAAAAGCCTCCTCACCTTCGCGCTTCTATTCACACCTTTTCTTTTACAGTTCGCCTGCGGGCCCAAGGCCCCAACCACCCCGGCCCCTTCCGACACCCCCACTTCCACGCCCACAAACCTGAACGGTTATACTTCCACCCCCAGCTATACCCCGACCTATACCCTAACCCCCACCGCGACCAATATGGCGGGCTATACCTCGACGCCTTCCTCCCCGACGGCGACCTACACGTTTACGCTTTCCTACACCCCCACCAAAACATTTACGTCCACCTACACCCCCACTTCCACCCCGACGACGACCCCGACCGCCACCCCCACCGCCACACCCGTGCCTCCGTCGATCTTTCCCATCCCCCCCCAGACCGCTTCCGACAGCGGCTCTCCCGTCCACATCACCTTGGGCGCCGCGGACATTTACGGCAATGCCGTCGTCTTCACCATGTACTCCCTGCCGACCCACGGAATCGCGAGCATCACGGGGAACACCCTTACCTATACGCCCCCTGGCAGCTATACGGGGGTGGACACTCTTTCCTTCAAAGCCACCGACGGGGTCACGGGCGCCTTCTCGACCGAGGCCGTCACCATCACCGACACCCCTTAGCGGGCCGATGGAATTCCTCCCCCAGTCGAATGGGGCCCGGGTACCTTTACGCGGCGGACAACCACAACCACGAAGTCCAGATGTTCGATTCCATGGGCGCGACGGTGACCCAATTTGGCGCGGCGGACCTTGCGGCCGCCGACGACATCGCCCTGGACTCCTCGAATAACCTCTACGTGTCAGACGGCGTGAATAACCGGGTTGTGAAGTTCAACCGTAACTAGCGGGGGACACCTAAAGTATATTCTTTAGGCCTGAACCCTTTATTGTTTTGTGAAGTTGTGGTTTCTTAGGGAAGAATTACAAATTTTCTATCGTTATTTTTTTATTAAAGACTTCGCGTAAAAGAACGCTAAGTCTGAATTTAATTGCATAAGCGTCATTGGGTGATTGTGCATAACGGTCAAATTCAATCAAATCATAATTTGCGCCGCCAATATCCGTTTCTGCTTTTTGTCTATTCTCCTCACGCACCATTTCGAAGTCGCCCAGTTTTTTTCTAGTAATGGCTGAGCCCCATCCTTCGTTACGGGCAATTCGAAACAAGTGGTAATAGAGAGTGACAATGCCCACTTGGCGAAGGAGCGGATCTTTGTGAGTAAAGACCTTTGACATCAGGCGCACATTTTCTTGAGCAGTTTCTAGGAAACTTGGCATCTTGGTCCGGGGCTTGCTTGCGTGATCCTTAACGAACTTATCAAGATAAGCTTTTTTTGTATCCACTACCTTATTCTCGGATTCGGCTAATAAAAATTTTGTAGATAGATCGTAATGACGATAGCGTTTGTTAGGGAAAGGGAGCCGATTCTTAAAGAAATCGTCTGAAGCCAGAGTTCGAATAGCAGCGGGTAAAGGGCCGCCAAAGGCATTTCGCTTTTCGGGGGCCGATAGAGGAGCGGATTCATTTAACCGCGAAAACATCTCTTCAATCATTTCGAGCTCGTCGGTTTCGATACAAACAATATTTAGTGGGAACCCGTCAAATTGAACCTTGAGATCAGGATATGACGTTCCTAGTTCGGAATACTTCATATTGCCGGCTTCGATTGAAGAATTCCTGAAATATTCAAAATCCTCATCTAAGGCAATACTTCCATCGATAAAAGCCCATAGCGTTTCTAAACGCTGTTTCCCGTCAATGATTGCGTAATCATAGGATTTCCCGTTTTTTTTCAAGGGATTGTTGAACTTGTGAAAATAAATTTTAGGTATATCAAAATCATTAAGAATCGAATCTATAAGCAATTGACGTTTGTCGAATGGCCAAATATCGCTCAGCCTCTGGTAATCGGGCCTAAGTTGGATGCGATCACGCATCCTATAGATGTTCCAAATGGTCGCGTTATGAAAGGTAGAGATTTCAAATTTCATCTAGAAGCTCCCTGGTCAAATCCGCTACTTTGTCAAGTTCTGGGAACAAGGTTAATGTCGTGAACCCCAAATGCTTCAACTCTTTAATAATTCCCTTTTTGGCCCCGCTGGGAATAACCCATCTCCAAACGTGTTTTCTGTCGGCAATTTTCTCGATAGGGGTGTGTACCGTTTGATTTATTGTGAAAGTGCCCTGCTGGGCGGCCATGCGTGGGGTATTTCTTGGTCCAATTATAGCAACGGGTAATAACTTAGAAGGATTTTGTTGGGTCCTGCTGGGGAGGTAACTATCCAACACTTGGTCTTTACCGAAGCTGGGAATTTCTTCGCCAAAATCGAATTTAATGTTAGCCGCTTTGTTCAAGGCTATTGGATCGAGACACCAAACCGCGCCGTCGGTTCTTAAACGGCCGGGAGAATGAACGGCGAAATAGAGAGCCACCAAAGGGCTTTCGCTCCAATCGAGGAGGCGGGTTTGAGCCCGGTGATGTTGCATTAGAAAAAGCCACTCCCATTCTTCCATTCGTTGACCCTGCAGGTGCGGGGTCGCATTTTGCATAAATCGCTTTATAAGGGCGCTCTCGGCGACAAGGAATTTTCTTTCGCGGGCCAAACTTGGGACAAGTTTCCAGTCTTTTTTAGAGTGGCCTCGAAACCATATTGGCCCATTGCGATCAATCTGCGTTTTTAGAGCAGTGATCATTTCTGCGACGGATCTAATTTTTCTGTCAGGGTGTCTCATTTAGGAAATTTTACATCCTTTACAATACTATGTTTATAAATTGTGCCCTTTTAATTTAACCATAAGCATTCCCTTCGAGCTTGCGCCCTAAGGGTAAAGCGATACTTGCCGAAATCTAAAGCCGTCGAAACGGTGGCCGTCGCGGAGGCCTCATAAGTTTTCTAAACAGCTGTGGATCAAGCTGTCTTAATGCATTAATGTTTAAAGTCGCTCTTTGAATGGGAGGTTGAGGCAGGGGCTGACGCGTTTGAATGGGTTGTGGCGGCCTAGAGGCCGCTTCCACAAAATGCTCACGTGCCATTGCCACAATCACGGCATTTCCTTCTCTGCGGCCCGGAAGGAGTTGCCAAAGCGGATTTCGTATTGCGTCAGGTGCATTAGTCACTACCGTACCTAGAAAGTCAAAAAACACAGGTACCGGACAATTGAGCCATAGGGCAGGAAAAGATTCTTCAGGATTGGGTGAAAGATAGTAGCCCTGTGTAGTTGTACGTTTGAAGTTCTTCAGTCCATTTTGAAAACGAGGGTAATCTTTTTTTAGACGAATGCCATCGACAACCCAAACGATCTTCTTATGGAAATTCTCGCGCACTTCACGTTCTTTTGGTTCAAGATGTGAATGTTGAAACTCAAGTACAAGGCCGTGTGGGGTGCGGATATCTGCGATGTGCTTCTCGCCTGATTCGTCGTGCTGGACATACTCTCGCCAATCGGAAGGAAACCTATTTTTCCAATCTCGGTGCCACTGGGTCTCATTTTCTTTCCAGGAATCGCAATTCTTGAGGCCTTCGTGAGCCCAATGGTGAATCCTTCGCGTCCCGCACTTAGCAATAACGGTTGTGTGGCAAATAGGGCATAAGGCCTTTGCCTTTGGCGAAGGTTCAATCCGCTGATCATTTTTAAGGGCATATTGCATACGTTGTTCTCACTAGTTTGATAAAGAGGCTTTGATCGTTTTTATTAACTCGTAAGATTTGTTTCGAACATCATGTTCCCAAAACCTAAGAACTGTCCAACCAGTTCTTCTTAGGTAAGTTTGAGTTCTTTTGTCCCGGCGACGGTTTCCCTCGATTTTGTCCTTCCAGAATTTATTTTTCATTTGGTGTTTCCACCGGGGAAATTGCCAGCCGTGCCAGAAATCCCCATCCAGGAAGACGCAAACTTTTTCTTTCTCGAAAACAATGTCGGGGGTTCCGCGGATGGCTTTGACGTGGGTTTTGAATTTGCGGGACGTGGATTTTTTGAGGAGGCGAAGGAAGGATTTCTCTAAGCCGGTATTCTTGGACCTGATCTTCGACATCAGACTGGAGCGTTGTTGCTTGGAGAGCTTATCCTTTCGCCTCCGCTTTTTATAATTCCTGCCGACATAGTTTTTGATACTTGATGACAAATGTGTTCACCTTCATTCCTTGCCCTTCAGGAAGAAATCCTCGATGTCCTTGAGGATTTGTTTTTCTGATTTCGCGCTTGGTTGGCATTTGGCCGCCCAAGCCCTGCCGGGATGTACGGTGTCCCAATTCGGGCGCTTGCCCTCATATCGGCCTTTTCCCGGGTCATGATTCCCGAAGCCCTCGACTACCGCGTTCCAAAGAGGATTGAACTTGGTGATAAGTAGGGTTTCCCCCAGGGGGATCCAAATATCGTCCACAACGAGGTAACGACAAGTGAAATCTTTAATATCCAGGTTCTTAACAAGCTCGATGCTCTCGGCGTGTTCGCTGAGGCGGGTGTAAAGAACGCTCCCCGCGCTTTCCTCTAGATCACGGGCACCCTTGCGGCCACCTGAGGGGATAGCCTTTCCAACATAGATTGGTTGTTTGGGGTCCTTTCTTTTATTCTTTGCGGCTATTGGTCTATAGGCAGGGAAGTCACCGGAATAATAAATGACGTAAATCCCTGCACCCTCAAAGCTCTTATCGATGGGCATGGCTTGGGCCGGGCGTTCTAATAACGCCTTTTCAACGCTCTCGCCCAGGTTCTTTTTATCGAGAGGGTTATAGATCTTCTCGTCGCTCAAGCGGTTTTCCTGATTGGGACAACCTTTTTGCCAAGGCTATCCAGTTTCTCCTTAACGCTTTTCGCCACCACGTAACCCAAGGTAACAGGAACGGCGTTCCCCAATTGGCGCATGGATTCGGTCCAAGAGCCCTTGAATTGGTAATTGTCGGGAAAGGCCTGGAGGCGGGCGGCCTCGCGGACCGTAAAGTAACGCATACGGCCATTCGGGTGGGCGAGGGTGTTCTCGCCGCCTGGAACCCCATGATCGCCGGCCTTGAGGGTCTTCGCCGGCTCATCAAGGGGGCTTCCTGTATGGCCGGGGTATTTCTTGGCAGAATTGGTGGGGTAGTGGTTGAGGATCTTCCCATCCTCGGAGGGCTCGGGAAGGTCCGAAATCGCATCCCGAACAGTTCGCCAAGGTTTTTGGGGCGGCTTAAAAAGGGTGGCTTCCATCCTGGCCACGGTGGCTTTGAGGCCCCGGGGAACGTTCGGACGGTCGGCTTTCGGGATTTTATGATTCTTCCAATACTCGCCCGACACCCACTTGGAATAGATCAAGGCCTCTTGGGAATGGGTCGGCTTGGGGAAGGACCATTCTAGGCCTAGGTTGCTACGGAACCCGACCACGAAAACCCGGTCCCGCTTTTGGGGGACCCCATAATCGGCGGCGTTCAAGACCTGGAAAACCACGTTGTAATGGAGGCCGCTACACTTGCCGCGCGTGTGGTATTCCTCAAGGCGGGCGTGGTGTTCCTGCCATTTCTCATCATTCCTTTTTAAGACCTCGGGATAGGTGAGCTGGAGGACGATATAACCGAAGTAGTTACCGAAGGAGGGCCGGAGGAGGCCCCGGACATTCTCAAAGATGAAGGCGCGGGGAGCGGCTTGGAGTACGGCCCTAACGGCCTCGGGGAACATATCCCGGCTATCGGTCGGTCCATTGTGTTTCCCGCCCAGGGAGAAGGGTTGGCAAGGGGGGCCACCGGCCACTAAGTCGAGCTTGCCCCGGTAGCGGGCGAAGTCCACGCCACGGACATCTTTTTGGGAGACTTCCGGCCATTTCGCCACGGGCTTAACGCCCCGCTTCTGGTTCTCGCGGACGGTATCGCAAGCATCTTGGTTCCATTCAACGATTAGTTCATGGGAAAAACCAGCCTTGGAAACTCCCATTCCTAGACCGCCTGCACCCGCGAAAAGCTCTAAGGCCCTCATGCGTCCCCCCGAAAAATCAATGGTATTCGCCCAAACATTTAGGCGCATTTTACTTTAAAAACTAAATTCCAGCCATAAAAAGAATACACTCGTATACCAAAAGAAATTGGTTAAAAACCAAAGAAGTTCATCAGGGCTGGATCTCGATGCCGTCCTTGGTCACTTTGACGTTCGGCGGCTTGACCTTCGTCAAAATATGGATGGCCGAATGGCCGCCCGTGAGGGCCAGGACGGCGCCGGAAACGATGAGAAGGCCCAGCTTGGTGGTGGGCTCCGGGTCGAGGAAGGCCAGGATGACGAACCAAATGCCCGCCGCCGAGATGCCCAGCGCCACGCAAACCCCCGCGATTTCCGCCCGGGTAAGGCCCGCCTTGCGGCCCATTTCGAACAGGGATTGGTGGGAGGGGTCGATGCCCACGTTGGCGTCATCGATGATGAGGGCCGGGGTATGGTCCTTATAGGCCTTGGCCAGGATGGCGAGCCATCCGGGTTGGGAAGTGCGGACCACCAGTTGGTCGCCCATATTGCCGGCTCCTTTTGTTGATAGAACCATTATAAATGAGAGGCTGAGGGGTAAAGCCAGAAGGGCCGGCCCCTTTAAAGCCCCCGCCTCCAGGGCCCACACGGTTTTCCATTATAAATTGCTATCTATTTCCCGCTGGAGGGCCTAACTTATAGGCCGTTTTGACACTAAGGCCCCACGGGGCTCAAAGGAAATGACAATGGAAACACCGAATAACACTCCCAAAGAAACCGAGGCAGCCCCGGCTTCCGCGCCTGCTCCCGTAGCGAGCACTCCGGCAGCAGCCCCGGCCCCGGTCGCGGCTCCTACGCCTGCACCCGCGCCCGCCCCCACGGGAATGGCTCCGCAAACGAAGGGCAACGTGGCCGGCGGATGGAACCGTTTTGCCGGGTACAAACCGGGCCAGCAGAAGGACAAGAAAAACGACCGCCGGGACGACCGCAGGGGCCGTCGCTAACCCTTTAAAGGCAGCCGTCAGCCCTTTCGATACAATTTCACTCATTACCCCCCAAGGCATAGTCGGCCTATAAAAACGGAGATACAAAGAATTTACTTGCACGGTCATTTAGTTTACTATATAGTTAACTAAATAACGGGAGGGCAACATGAGGTCGAAAAACGCCACAGCACCTTTAGACCACATCTTTTACGCCCTGTCGGACCCGACCCGGCGGGAGATCCTCTCGGTACTCTCCAAGGGCGAGGCCCAGGTCGGGGAACTGGCCCAACGCTTCGACCTTTCCTTGCCGGCGGTGTCCAAGCACTTAAAGGTTCTGGAGCGGGGAAACCTGATCGAGCGCCGGGCCCACGAGACCGACGGCCGGGCGCAGGTTTTAACCCTGAAAGCAAAGGAAATGGACAAAGCGACCCATTGGCTGGAGAAGCACCGGCAGTACTGGAACGACCGCTTCGATGAACTGGAGAAATTCCTGGAAGAACATCCGGAGCCTAAAAAAATCCAACAAAGGAAGTTTGAACCACCAAGCTCACCAAGGGCACCAAGAGAGACAGAGAGAAATCGCCGATTTAACGGCGAAAACAGGAATAGGGAATTTTAATGGCTAAATCCACATTTGTTCACGAAACCTATATCCGGACCACACCGGAAAAATTGTGGTCCACCCTGACGACCACCGATTCCCTGAAACGGGTTTGGATGGGCACCCGCATTGAAAGCGATTGGAAGGTCGGTTCCCCTTGGCGGGCAATATCCCCGGAGGGAACGCTCTATGATTCCGGTGAGGTCGTTGAAAGCATTCCGAACCAGAAACTGGCCTTCAAGTGGGTCAACGAATGGGTGCCCGACTTCAAGGCGGAGGGATATTCCCTCTGCCAATACGAGATGGAGCCGGTAGGGGAAGCCGTCAAGTTGACCATCACCCATTCGGCCGAGCGCCCGGATTCCAAGTTCATCGCGGCGGTGACCGGCGCCTGGCCCATGGTGGCTTCGAACATTAAGTCGCTTTTGGAAACGGGGAAAGTGGTTCTCGTCGACAATCCCCGGCATTAAGAATTGAATAGTGAGGTAAAAATGAACGCGGAAAACCTGGTTTTGGTGGTGCAACGCAAACTAAAGGCTTCCCCGGAGCGGTTGTTCGACGCCTGGACCCGTCCGGAGCTTTTGGTGCAGTGGTTTCACGCGGGGGAAGCCATGAATACCCAGGCCGCGGAAGTGGACCTGAGGGTGGGCGGGGCCTGGAGCCTGACCATGGACCATACCGATATCAACGAGCGCCGGATCACCAAGGGAAAATACCTGGTCCTGGACCGCCCGAACAAGCTGGTCCTCACCTGGATTCCCTGCCTGAAGGATTACGAAACCAAGGTGACCCTTCTGTTCAGGGAAATCGCTGAGGGGTTCACGGAAATGACCTTGACCCACGAGGGCCTCAGGAACGAAGACTTTAGGGGCCACGAATCGGGTTGGGATGAGATTTTCAAAACCTTTTCGAATTGGTTTGAGAAATAGGCCTTTACTCGGGCGAATTCGTGAGGTCGTTCGCTGTTTCTCCCCCACTGAAAGAGGGGGAATAAGGGGGAGTTAGTCTTTCAATGAAAAGAAGCTAATACCCCTTCCTCCCAACAGCGCTCATAGGGAATAGCCCCTATGTACCCGCTAAACCGAAAGGCCCTTTTTCAAAGGGGGGAGGACATTCAAATTGAACCTCTTAAATAACGAAAGGTGGGAGGAAGCCGATGGCGACAGATAACTTGGTCTTGGTGGTGCAGCGGAAATTGAAGGCCTCTCCGGAGCGGCTTTTTGACGCCTGGACCAAGCCCGAACTGATGAAACAGTGGTTCCATGCGGGGTCCAAGATGACGACCCCGGTGGCCGAGGCCGACCTCAAACTGGGCGGCCCCTGGCAGGTGGTCATGCGCCAGTCGGATGGGATCGAACATTTGAACAACGGGAAATACCTGGTCATCGAAAGGCCCCACAAATTGGTCTTCACCTGGCATCCGAAGGGCCAGGCCGATTTCGAGACGAAGGTCACCCTGCTTTTTAAGAAAGTTTCCGACGAATTCACCGAGATGACCTTGACCCACGAAGGTTTGAGGGACCAGGATTGGTACGACAAACACAACGCCGGCTGGACCGGTTGTGTCGCCACCCTGGAAAAATGGCTCGAGGCCTAAAGAAATAGTCCAGGCCCTTTTTTGACGCTCACCTGATGGGTGGCGCCGAGACTTAAAGAAAAGGAAAAGCGATATGGCTGACATCATTCACCGGGTAGGGATCAAGGCGCCGCTGTCCCAAGTCTACGAGGCGCTTGCGACGGTCAAGGGCGTGGCGGGTTGGTGGACCCAGGAGACGACGGGTTCCTCCGAAAAGGGCGGGACGATCGGGGTGCGATTCCTGACGCCGGCGGGCAAGGAAATCGGGGGCATGCAAATGGAGGTCGTGGCGCTGGACCCGGACAAAAAGGTCCAATGGCGCATCAAGGAAGGGCCGAAGGAATGGATCGGGACGGATGTGGTGTTCGACTTGCGCCGGGAAGGGGACACGACCATCGTTCTCTTCGGCCACAAGAACTGGAAGGAACCGGTGGAATTCATGGCCCATTGCAGCATGAAATGGGCGACCTTCCTTTTGAGCCTCCGGGAACTGGTGGAGAAGGGGAAAGGCCGTCCATCCCCCGTTGATCTTAAAATCGACAATTGGAATTAGTCGAATCAGTCCAGGCCCCTTTTGGCGCTCACCCAGTAGGTGGCGCCGCGGCCTGGGCCAATCAAATCGTGCCATCCGGCTTGAGGGCCGGCTGGCAGATGGTAAGCGAAGCACCCGCCGGAGAACGCGGGAAAAACGGAACTACGCACTTCAAAAAGCAAAAGCTATTTGCCACAGATGCATGGGATTAATGGGATTGAAATTTAAAGCAACAAATTGATAAGTCTAAGTTGTGCATCAGGATTTTAGTTGCCTTATCCCTGTGCATCCCATGAATCTGTGGCTAAAAATTAAGATTAAAGCTCTGCTTTGCCAAAGGCATAGTTCTAAAAATAATTGAGGAGGCTGGTGATGAAAAATCTTTTGAAAAAGGGAATGGCGTTCCTGGCCCTAGCGGCCCTGGTCGCCCTGGTCCCGGCAGTGAAATTGATGGCTGATGACGAGAAGGCCGCCATGCCGGCGCCCAAGATGCCCGCGGAGTTCGACAAGCTGAAGTCGCTGGTGGGCACTTGGAAGGGCACCGCCATGAAGAATGGGAAATCGATGGACGTGAAAAATTCCTTCCAACTGACCAGCGGGGGATCGGCCATCATTGAGAAGGTCGGCGAGGGCGCCGACAACGAGATGATTTCCGTTTATTGCGCCGAGAACGGGAAGGTCACCATGACCCACTATTGCTCCGTGGGCAACCACCCCAAGATGACCCTGAAGAAGAGCTCGGACAAGGAAATGGACTTTGAGATGAAGGGCACCGACGGCATTAGCTCGGCCAAGGACATGCACATGCACGGCATGGATATCACCTGGAAGGATCCGGACCATATCACCGAATCCTGGTACCTCTATTCCGACGGCAAGAAGCAGGGGAGCTGCCCCTTCGAGTTGACGAGGGTGAAGGAATAATCCGAGGTTAACAAACCCTAAGGGAGACGGGAAACCGCCTCCCTTTCTTTTTTCCGAATCAAATACTTCGCAAGGCAAAGGCTTTTTGCCACAGATACATGGGATAGATGGGATGGCTTCAAGAAAATAAGTCCAAAAACACAGGCCTCAATCCGAAAATATTTTTTGGTCCTATCCTGTGAATCCCATGCATGCCGATCCTCTTTTGAAACTCAAAGGAGATCGGTATAGTCCCACAGACCATTAACTCCGTTAAAGAACTGTGGGACATCTGTGGCCAGAAAAACAGTCGTTTTGCCGGTCTGTTTTATCAAAGAAACAGTTTCATATTTTTTTGAAAGGTGGATCTATGGCCAAGTTAAAGACTTTCGCGGGAACGAAGGAACACAAGGTGGTCGCCTCCAAGGCTTGGGACGCGGCACGCAAGAAGCTCCTGCTCGAGGAGAAAAAATTCACCAAGCTCCGGGACGCGTTGAACGCCAAGCGGCGGGCCCTGCCCTGGGTGAAGGTGGAAAAGGATTATGTCTTCGACGCCCCCGGCGGTAAGGAAAGCCTGGGGGACCTTTTCGGCGGCAAGCGCCAGCTGATCATCTGGCATTTCATGTTTGGGCCCGATTGGAAGGAAGGCTGTTCCCACTGCTCCCTCTGGGCCGACAGCTTCAACGGCAATGTCGTGCACATGGCGGCCCGGGATACGACCATGCTGGCGGTTTCCCGCGCCCCCCTCCCCAAGATCGAACCCTTCCAGAAGCGCATGGGCTGGGGCTTCAAGTGGGTCTCGTCCTTCAACACCGACTTCAATTACGACTACCAGGCCTCCTTCAGCAAGGAAGACTTCCGGCGGGGCAAGGCGGTCTACAACTATAAGGTCATCCAGCCCTTTTCCGACGAACTGCACGGCGTGAGCGTGTTCTATAAGGACGGGAAGGACGTCTACCACACCTATTCCACCTATTCCCGCGGCGTGGACATGCTCAACAACGCCTACCAGTATCTGGACCTGACCGCCAAGGGGCGGGACGAGGATTGGGACTCGGACTTCGCCTCGGGCTGGGTGCGCCACCACGACAAGTACGGCCGTTGACCCGGAGGCTCAGCTGTTGCCCGCCGCCCGGCGGGTCCTATGGTTCGGCTAAGTTCACCCTGGCGGCGGGGCTGATCTTTCTCCTGAGCCTGGCCCTCACCCTTGAGATGGCCGCCTCCATGGCCGGGGGTATGGACATGCCGGGCGGCTGGCGCATGTCCATGATGTGGATGCGCATGCCGGGCCAAAGCTGGGCGGGGTCGGCCGGGATGTTCCTGGCCATGTGGTGGGTGATGATGACGGCCATGATGCTCCCCGCGCTTTTCCCCAAACTGCTCCAGTTTTACCGGTCCCTGGTCTGGAAAAAGGCGGACCACCCGGGGCTTTCCACGCTTCTCGTGGGCCTGGGCTATTTCGCCGTCTGGTCCCTGGCAGGGGCTGGCGCCTATGCCTTGGGAATCCCCTGGGCCCTGGCGGCCATGCGCCATCCGGCCCTGAGCCGGCTGGTGCCGCTTTTGACCGGGCTTCTCCTCATCCTCGCGGGGGCCTTCCAGTTCAGCCCGTGGAAAAGCGGCGGGCTCCACCAATGCCGGGACCTTCTGGTTTTCGCGCCCTACGGGCGGCGCCAGAAAGGCGTCCAGCTTCTCAAGACCGAGGCTTTCTCCGCCTGCCTCGCCGAAGGGTTCCGCCAGGGGTTTTCCTGCGCCCTTTGCTGCGCGGGGTCCATGGCGGTCCTCCTGGCCCTGGGGGCCATGAACCTTTTCGTCATGCTGGGGGTGTCCCTGGTGATCGCCCTGGAGAAACTGCTGCCCCGCCCCCGGCCGGTGGTTTACCTCACCGGCGCCCTGTCCGTGGCCGCGGGAGCCGTCGAAGTGGCCCGGGCGTTGTTCTAAAAACCCAAGACTTTCTTTCGATGGGACGCTTGTTTTCCGCCTGGCTGGGGTTTAAAATTATGTTACTCATTTAAGTTACAAAGGAGCCTGCATTGAAATTCGTGAATATGCGCGACCTGCGCTTAAAAACCCCCTCGGTGATGAAAGGCGTGGAAAAAGGGGAAAAGTATGTCATCACGAACCACGGCAAGCCCCAGGCCGTCCTGCTGCACCTGACCGAGGATGAAATCGAGGATTTGGTTTACAAACAGCCCGAGTTCATGGTCCAAATCCAGGAGTCGAGGAAGGAATACGGAAAGAAGGGCGGAGTTTCACTCTCGGAAGCCCGCAAGCGGCTGGGACTCTGATTTGGCCCTCCTAGTTGAACTTTCACCCCGCGCCTTGAGGGATTTAAAGGCCCTGGAAAAGACCGCCGCAAGAGAGATCCTTGGGGACCTGGAAGTCCTGCAAATCCGCCCTTGGCCCGCCCCCCCCAAAGTAAAAAAGTTGGAAGGCTATAAGAATCTTTACCGTTTAAGGACCGGAAATTATAGGTCTCTCTTCGAACCAACCGAAAAGGGTGTAGTGGTCTTACGCGTCCTCGACCGGAAAGAACTCGAAAGAATATTGCGGAATTTGTAAGAAAGCACCGAAAACAGAAAGGTTCTTGTCCACCCGCACGAATTTAAATTAAAAGGGCGCGGATTTTTCCGCGCCCTTTTTTGTGCCCGCTCATCAGGACGCCTTCAAGGAAGGTTTGTTTTCTATTTGACCACGGTCAACCCATCCAGGGCCACGGTGGCCTGGATCCCGGTCTTGGGCTGGAAGTTGAAGCTTTTCACGGCGGACAGGTCCAGGGGCGCGCCCTTGACCGCGTCCGGCGGGGTGTAATAGGGGTCCAGCTTGAAGGATCCCAGGGGAATCCGCACCGTTTCCCAACCCGTCCCCTTGGTGGAAGGACCGTCGGCCGTGTACTGGTTGTTGTTCTTGTCCTTGAAGGTGAACCCCATGACCTGGGGGACTTTGGAATAAAGCAGGAAGCGGACGGCTTTGGCGCCGGTCCAGTCCTGCCCGTTCCAGTCGTTTCCCACGCGGTAAAACATCCCGCAGTAACCGCCCGACACCTCGTTGAACCGCAGGACGAGGTATTTCCCGCCCGGTTTGCCGGCCTTCGCCTGGACGGAATAAACGAAGGTAGAGCCGTTGGAATCGGCGAAAGTACCCCCCGCCTTGGGATCGTCCGCCGAAAAATCCTGGAAGACCAAATCCTTCGCGCCGGCGGCAAGCAGGTCCCCGCCTGGCGGCGGTGGAACGGAGTTGTCGACCGGTAGGGGCGTAGGCGTGGGGGGATGGGTTGTGGCGACGTAGGTGGTCTTCGTCCCGGAGGCCTGGTTGACCGAAACCGAGAAATTCCGGCTGGTGAAAGGAACGCCGTCCTGGCGCATCTCGTTTCCCGCTTCCACCGCGCAAAGGTACCAATCAGGCTTGATGTAGCCGCGGGAAATGGAATCCTTCAGGAAATCCCCGACCGCCAGGCCCTTCACCGAGGTCACCGGAGTTTTGGCCAGGTAGGCGATATATTTCCATTTATTGGCCCCGGCCGTCGCGTCATTCTGGTAAACCTCCCATTCCCTCCCGCTCAAATTAACCACCGCGGCCTTGGCCGGGCCGGGAATGGTGTTGAAATAGTCGAGCCAGATCATGACTTCGGCCCCGCCGCTCTTGTAGCCCTCCGAACCGGGGTCTCCCGGGCTGACCCAGATGTCGTAAGCGGCGTCCCAGCTTCCCGTATAGGTGGGGCTGAATGCCCAGTCGCTGGCGACGGACTGGAGGGAGGCCAGGGGGGCGGGAAGGGCGCTTTGGGCGCTCTTGAGCCCCCAAGCGTTCCCATAAACGACGGAAGGATAGCCGGAAACATCCGGGCAAACGGAGGTGGATTTGGTCACCGTAAAAGCGCCGGTTTTGTCGTCGATATCCACGCATTGGGTGCCGGGGCATTTGTCCATGTGCCAATAATCGGCTTGGACGATATAGGGGCCCACCTTCACGGTTTCATACTGGGCGCAGGTACTGACGGTTTTGCCCCGGGAGGGGGCAGGCCCGGCCAGTCCCAGCGCGGCGAACACAACCAAACAAACGGTGGATTTTTTCATATCGTCTCCCTTGGGTGGAATGAAACGGATCGCCCCTATTGGACGCGGCTTTTTTTGAAAGTGTCAAAAAGGTCCGCCGGCCCGCGGGGCTAAGGGAAAAGAGGGGGCCTAAAAATTTGAAGCATGGCATACTTGTTTTCCGGCCCGGCCGACGAAGGCAGGTCGGAGGCCCCGGATTGTTGGTAATGGGTCAGTTTGAAATACCACCCATTCTCCCCCTCTGAAAGAGGGGGATTAAGGGGGAGTTAGTTTTGCACTTTAGTTCGGATAATGGCTAATACCCCCCCTTCCGAACAGCGCTCATAGGGAAAAACCCCTATGTACCCTCAAAGCCGAAAGGCCCCTTTTTCAAAGGGGAAAATCCAAACGGATCTATTACCGGATTGGCTGACACTTTTAACGCCGCCTTCGTCCAATCGAGGGACGTTCCAGGGGAAAAGGGCTGGAGGGCCGTGATCGACGACAAGGGCCTTATCCTTAAAATCCTACAAGGCGAACAGGAGGCCTATGCCGACCTGGTCCGGCGCCATGAGACGGCCCTGTTCCAACTCGGCCTGGCCCTTTTGGGCGACCGCCACGAGGCGGAAGAGGCCGTCCAGGAAGCCCTCCTCAAGGCCTACCGGGGCCTTTCCGCGTTCAAGGGGGAATCCTCCTTCCGGACCTGGGTCACGCGCATTGTCCTGAACCAATGCAAGGATATGCTCCGGCGCCAAAAGCGCCGCCCCTTCCTTTCCCTGGAGCAATACCTGGAAGAAGGACGGCCGGGATTCCAGCCTTCCCAGGAACCGGCGGAGGAACCGGCCGGGTTGGGTTTGGAAGTGACTGGGGAAATGATGGAGTCCCTGAACGAAGGGGAGCGGGCCGTCATCCGCCTGATGCGGGAAAAGGGGATCCTGGGCTACGCGCAAATCGCCGGCGAGCTGGGCCTGACGGTGGACGGGGTGAAGGGAAGACTCAAGAGGGCGCGCAAAAAGTTGAGGCGTTTCCTGAAAAAATGAAGCTGAATGGGTTGCGGGAAGCGCCCAGACGCGAGGAGAAAGCCATGTTGCACGAGGAAATGATCGGCAAGTTTTCGGAATACCGGGACGGAAGCCTGGGCCGGGGGGACCGGGTCCGCGTCCGGCGGCACCTTCAAACCTGCCTCCATTGCCGGACCTTGTACCAAAGCTGGCCGGAGGGTGGGCCCCCCTTGGGTTTCGCCGACAGGGTCATGGACCGCCTGGGGAAGGGGAGTTCCTTACAGGCGCCCAGCCGCTGGTGGGTTCCCTTGACGGGGACGGCGGTGGCGGCGGTCCTGGTCATCGCGGCGTTCTGGCATCCGGAAAAGTCCTGGTTGAAAGCGGACCATTATTTCGGCCTGTGGAATTCCCGCCAGCAGGCCCGGTCCAATCCCCCGGTCCAAGGCTGGGGAAAGGAAGAGGGGGCGTTATGAGGGCAAGAAACTACGGTGTGGCGTTGCTCTGCTTGACGGCGGGTGTGGCCTTGGGGGCCTGGGCCATGCGGTTTTATTTCGACCGGACCCTGGGGTCCTGGAACCCCAGCATGCGCTTCCTCGCGCAGCTGGATTCGGACCTGGATTTGTCGAACGGGCAAAGGGGCAAGGTGGCGGATATCCTGGCCGAGCAGAAGGATCGGATGGAGGAACTACGCAAGCAATGGAAGTTCCAGGTCGAGACCCTGGACCGCCAGGGCGAGAACCAGATCGTCCAGGTGCTCGATCCCGCCCAAACGGACCGGTTTGTGAAGCTCCACGATTCGATCCACGGCCGAATGGACCGCCTTCTTTGGTCCACTTCCGGCCCAACCGCCGTCGCCATCGCACCGGGGGAAAAATGAGGAACCTATTGCACCCGTCGACGATAAAAATCCTTGGGGTGGCCCTGATCCTGGCCCTGTTTGCCGGTCCGGCCCGGTCCCAAACCCTCCAGGACTGGTCGGCCCTGGGCAAGGCCGGGGATTCGGGGGTTTTCTCCGACACGGATGGTTCCTCGGTGGCCGCTTCAGTCGAAGAGGGCCCTTTGGGCGGGCAGAAGGCCCTTCGGGTCGCCAGCGAACTGAAGGATTGGGGCGGGGCCTGGGTCCGGATGAGGGCGGACCTGGCGGGCGTATCGGCCATCCGCTTCCAGGCCCGTTCCCCGACGCCGGGCCTGCTGAGGGTGGCGCTGGGGGACGACCAAAAAGCCCGGTACGTCACCGTCATCCGCGTCCTGTCGGAGGAGTGGCAATGGTTCACGCTGCCTTTGTCGTCCTTCGCCCCGACGCCCTACGCCTTTCCCCAAGCCCCCCGGACCGCGGCCTTCCATTGGTCGAAGGTGGAGGAAATCCAATTCCAGCCCGAGACCCTGGGAAGCACCAACTTCGCCGTCGGGCCGGTTTCGGCCCTGCGGGGAAAGGCCAGGGCCGCCACGGGAATGCCCGAAAACGACCCGGCGCGCCTCGTGGCGCAGGACTTCATCCTTCTGGAAAAAAACGCCTATGGGCCCTTCTCCGACGAAAAGTCCGGGTCCGAAATCACGCTGGCCTTGAAGCAGGACCCGCAAGGCGGGGGCGGCCCTTTCGCCGATTTCCGGTACGACTTGAAAGCCGGCGGCTGGTGCGGCTATTGGATCCGGGCCGGCCAGCTTTGGGGAGGGCAGGATTGGACCGGGGCCAAGGCCTTCCGGTGCCGGGTCCTGAGCCGTGAGCCCCTCACCCTGCAATTCGGCTTCAACGACGCGAACCAAAACGCCTATGTGGCCACGGCCCCGCCGACCGCGGGAGGGGGCTGGCAAACGGTGGAAGTGCCCCTGGAGGATTTCCGGTTGAACCCCTATTACCAGCCCGCGGAAGCCCAAAAGGGCCAGCCGCTGGACCTGTCGCATATCGAATCCTTCAACATCGCTCCGGTCACGAAGGGGGAACATGACTTCCAGGTGAGCCGGGTGGAGATTAAAAAATGAGGGAAGGGTGTAAACTGGGGTCGCGAGCCGAAACCGCCCCGCACTGAGGGGTAAGAAAGGCCGGGTTGATGCCCCACCTGCACGAAAAAATCGATTTCACCGTTTCCATTTTCATCGTGAAGGACCGGAAGGTCCTCTTCATCCACCACAAACAATTGAAGAAATGGCTTCCCATCGGGGGCCATATCGAACTGGACGAGAACCCCGAAGAGGCCGCCCTGCGCGAGGCCAAGGAAGAAAGCGGGCTGGACGTGGAACTGGTGGGGGAGCGGCCGCCCTTGAAACCCGAGCCCGGCTTCAGGCCCCTCTTGCAGCCCGCTTATATGGATGTCCACCTGATCAAGGAGCCCCACTGGCATATCGGCATGGTCTATTTCGCCCGGGTGAAAAGCGGGGAAGTGACCCTGAACGCCGAGGAACATCACGACATCCAATGGCTGGGCGAGGGGGATTTTGACGACCCAAAGTGGGATCTCTACGACAACTTGAAGTTTTACGCGGGAGAAGCTTTGAAGAGGGTGGAATTCTAATGGGATTCGTAGTGGGCCCCCAGGAAATTAAGGTCCGAATTCGCCAATACCGGGGTTCGGTCCTTTTGACTTTCGGGATCCGGGAGTTTTTCTGGCTCTTCTGGATCGTTTTTATATTGCTGGTGCCGCGCCTGTTCCGTCCGGACTTCGGGCTTATCATCGGCATTTCTTTCGCCCTCATCGGGTCGCAAATCGTCGTCTTCTTCTGGTCGTTGATCCCCAAATGGGTGGCCACCTTGAGGCCTTCCGGCATCGAATTCCGTTCCCGGCTGGCGGCTTCCTTCGGGATCGGCCGTTGGAAGAAGGCGGCCTGGGGCCAGGTGGCTTCCCTTCGAAGCGCCAAGACCTATGAAGCCAAGGGGGTCGTCACGACTTTGGGAGTGGAGATGGACATCCAGGACCCGGAAAGCCCGTCCGGCCTCTATTGCCTGCGCGTTTCCTCGGCGGAAATGGGATTCCTGGACTACCTGGAGGCCATGGTGCGGTGGGTCGATCCTTCCAAGGTGGACCCGGACCTGCGCCGGGTTTTGGAAAAAGAAAACAAACTCGCCTATGCGGAAAGCCGGAAAACCGGCGCGACCTGGGGCGCGGTCATGGGGCTGATCCTGGCGGGCGCGATCTTTTCCACCCGGGCCCTGCCCCGGGAGGAGAGATGGCCGGTCTACCTCGGAATCTGGATCCTTGCCCTGTTGGCCGGATTTGCCTACCGGCGGATCAGGCGATCCTGACTTATTTGACCTTCGGCGCCTTGATCTGGCTGATGCGCATGCCCATCTGCTTGGCCGCGTCGAAGATGCGGTCGTCCCGGTAGAACTCCCCGTAATAGATGCCCTTGATGCCCGCGTTGGAGACGATCTTGAAGCAGTTCCAGCAGGGGGAGGCGGTGATGTAGATCTCGGCGCCGTCCACCCGCACGCCGTTCTTGGCGGCCTGGATGATGGCGTTGGCCTCGGCGTGGATGGTGGCCACGCA
>JAJPJW010000081.1 GCA_021324075.1 Pseudomonadota bacterium
AGCGATTACCAGCAAAAGATCGCCACCGAGGTGGCGGGGGGGAATTCGCCGGACGTCATCTTCGTGGAGGTCAACAACTTCGTCGACCTCTACCTCAGGGGGGCCCTGGAAGACCTGACGCCCTACTGCCAGAAGGACGGCCTGGACCTGAAGGGTTACTACGACGGGGTGGCGCACCGTTTCAGCCCCGGGGGAAAGGTCTTCGCAATCCCGCAGGATACGGCGCCCTCGGGCCTCATCTACTACAACCGCAAATTCTTCCGCGATGCGGGTGTGCCCTACCCCAAGGATGATTGGACTTGGCCCGAGCCCTTTCTGTCGATCTGCCAGAAGCTCACCCAGAAGGATTCCACCGGCCGGATCACCCGCTTCGCCTTCGTGGACGCCTACAACACCCAGTTCGAGAACTTCATGTCCGGCAACGGCGCCGATTACGTGGACAACCCGGACAACCCCACCCGCATGGCCCTGGACGAGCCCAACGCGCTGGAAGCCATCGACTTCCGCTACGCCCTGATCCAGAAGTACCACGTATCGCCCGACCCTTCCCAGATCCAGACCTTCAGCCTGGCCTCGGGCCAGATGGACATGTTTTTGCAGGGGCAGACCGCCATGCTTTCCTCGGGCATCTGGCAGACGCCCCGGTTTTTGGAAAACAAGGGCCTGGACTTCGACGTGGTGGAATTCCCCCACGGGCCCCACGGGGGCAAGGGTTGGGGCACGGGTGGATCAGGCTACGCCCTTTCCAAGGACTGCAAGAACAAGGACCTGGCCTGGCTGGTCATCAAGGAGCTCACCAGCGCGGCCTCGGTTTCACAGTTGGCCGAGACGGGAATGCTGCAGCCGGCCCTGGCGGACCTCTCCAAATCAGACGTCTTCCTCAAGGCGCCCGGAGCGGACCACAAGGCGGTACTGCTGGAAATGCCCAAGTATTCCCACTACCAGCCTTTCATGGCGAATTGGTCGGAGATCCTCAACTCGATGATCATCCCCGCCATGGACAAGTGCTGGCTGGGCAACGCCACGCCCAACCAGGTCGTGCCAAAATTAAATAAGGACATCAACGACAAGTATTTCACCAAAAAATAAACCCGGCTTAACCCTTTTTGGGAGGGAACCTGTGAGCAATGTTATCGGCTGTGACATCGGCACCTCGGGCACCAAGGCGATCGTTGTTTCTGAGTCGGGGAAGATCCTCTCCAAAGTCACCATCGAATATCCCATGGCCACGCCCCATCCGGGCTGGGCCGAGCAGGACCCGGATATGTGGGTTGAGGCGGCTTTTGAGGCCATCGCCGGGGCGGTCCGAAAGGCCCGGGTTTCGGGCTCCGATGTGAAAGCCTTGGGTTTTTCGGGCCAGATGCATTCCTCGGTTTTTCTCGATAAGGCCGGCAGGGTTTTGCGGCCGGCCCTTCTCTGGTGCGATACCCGTACCCACGCGGAATGTGCCGAGATCACCCGGAAGGTGGGAGAAGCTCACCTGCGCCAATGGGTTTCCAACCCCGCGCTGGAAGGGTTCACC
This sequence comes from Pseudomonadota bacterium, assembly GCA_021324075.1. GTDB lineage: Bacteria > Oederibacteriota > Muellerivitia > Muellerivitales > Muellerivitaceae > JAJPJW01. The sequence continues at coordinate 1,523 of JAJPJW010000081.1, forward strand.
CTTCCCAAGATCCTCTGGGTGAAGAAGTACGAGCCCAAGCTATACGCCAAAATCGCCCAAGTCCTCATGCCGAAGGATTATGTTCGCTATAAGCTGACCGGGGTTCTGGGCACGGAGGTTTCGGACGCGGCAGGTACCCTTTATTTCGACGTCAAGAAGCGGCGCTGGTCCAGGGAACTGCTGGGCAAACTTGGAATTTCGACGCTCTGGTTTCCCCAGGTGGTGGAATCCCAGGCTGTTTGCGGCCACCTGACGCCGGCGGCGGCCAAGGCGTTGGGGCTCAAGGTGGGGACACCCGTGGTAGGAGGGGGTGCGGACAACACCTGCGGGGCTGTGGGGAATGGAATTATCAAGACCGGCGACGTCATGGCCAGTCTGGGCACTTCCGGTGTTTTTTTCGCCCACTCCGACAAGGTCAAAGTGGACCCGGGATTGCGTGTCCACAGCTTCTGCCACAGCGTGCCGAAAAAATGGTATTTGATGGGAGTCACGCTTTCGGCCGGGATGTCCCTGCGGTGGTACCGCGACACCCTGGGCCTGAGTGAAAAGGAGCTTGGGAGAAAGAGCGGAAAGGACCCCTATAACATCCTGAGCGCGGAAGCTTCCAGGGTTCCGGCGGGAAGCGAAGGGCTTCTGTTCATGCCTTATCTCATGGGGGAGCGGACGCCGCACAAGGACGCCAACGCGCGGGGTGCCTTTATTGGGGTTTCGGCCCGGCATGGGCGGGCCCATTTCGCCCGGTCGGTCTTCGAGGGCATCACTTTCGGCATGCGCGACTCGCTGGAAATCTTCCGCGAACTCAAGGTGCCTATCCGCCGCGTGGTCGCAACCGGCGGCGGGGCCGTGAACCCCTTCTGGCGGCAGATGCAGGCCGATATTTATGGCGAGGAAGTCGTCACCGTCAACAGCCAGGAAGGCCCGGCTTATGGTGCGGCGATCCTCTCCATGGTCGGCGCCAAGCTTTATCCATCGGTCGAGGCGGCCTGCTCCAAATTGATCCGCGTGGCCAGCCGTACGTCCCCCCATGCGAAACAGGCCAAGCTTTACGATAGTTGGTACGCGGAATTCAGGAAGCTCTATCCCGAGCTTAAAAATTCCTTCCGGACGATCCAGGAAAAACTGGGCTAATTCGTTTCCCCCAAATTTCATCCAAGGCCATTGACTTCGTTTGCCACGGGTAGTATACAAGTGTATTCTAATGAAATAAGGGAAGCTTATGAAGGAAACCCGGGTCGACTTTAAACAAAGCGCCTTTGAGGATTTTAAGGAACTTGCCGCCAACAAACGGCTTGGGGGGCTGGCGAGGAAGTATTACCGGGAACTTTTCGATTTTCCACCCGGGGAATGGGGCCGGATGCGCCGGCAATTCGGTAAAAACACCTTTGTTTCCGACCGGCACATACCCTTTGTCATCAAGGTCGTGGTAGTGGAGGAAAGGGCCGATTTGGCCCATCTTTACGTGACGGAGTTCAAGGCGCGCCCCCAGCTTGAAAAGTGACTACAAAGTGACTACAATTGGGTCCAGATGGAAAAGGGGGCGCCGTGAGCGTGATTTCCTACCGGACAAAGATGGACCGAAAAATCCTTGAGAAATACGCCATCGGGAAGCTCAAGTACAAGAGCGTCAACGCCTTCATCGACCACGCGGTCCAAAAGGTCCTGCGGGAGGAGCTGGGCGCCGATACCCAAGCCCTGAAGATCGCCCAGGAAGTCCACGATGCCGTCTTGAAGCACCTGCCCCTGAAATTACGCCCGGCCTCCTCCGGGGAAGAAAAAGAAATGCTGAAGGAACTGGGAGACTTGAAGAGCGGCAAGGCCAGGGCGGTGCGGATGGAACGGGATTTCCGGCATTCCCCTAAAAAATAAGCTCCGGAGATCCCGCGGGTTTGGGCAATAAAAAAGCCCCTGAAGCTTTCGCTTCAGGGGCTTTTTGTTTTCGGAAAGACCTTGTTAGATCTTAACGACGTTTTCGGCCTTGAGGCCCTTGTCGCCGCGGGTGACGGTGAATTCAACACGGTCGCCCTCGTTCAACGATTTGTAGCCGTCCATCTGAATCGACGAGTGGTGCACGAAAACATCCTCGCCACCGTCTTGGGAGATGAAACCAAAACCCTTTTCGTTCTTGAACCACTTCACAGTACCTTGAGCCATTTGCGTAAAACCTCTTAACTTCTTAAATTTAACTGCATCCAACGGCCTGTGGGAGCGCCGTAAGAAGACACCAACATACGCTTATTCCGGGAAAAAGATAGGAAAAAGAGCTTTTATTTGGATTTAGGAGTGTAAAAGCAATGTTTCACCCAGACCGCGCCATTGGTTTTTGCCGAATTTCTCAAAGGCTTCCTGGGGCAGGAACATGCCAAAAGCGGGTTTGTTAAAGGCCTGGGCGGCGGTTTTGAGCAGCTCTTCGTGGGTTTTACCGGAATCAGGCCCAGCCAGTTTTTCAACGGGGAAATATTCGAAGGTCGAAAGATAGGTAACCTGCCCGCCGGTAAAGACCAACACCACCGAAGTCCACCATTCCTTAGGCGTATGGACCCCCAGCAAAAAAACGCAGTCCGGCTTCAGTCTTTTGGCCACGAACTGCCGGGTGCGGTCCACATAGTGGTAATACTCGTAATTTTCCCGGGGCGGATGGATGAGAAAACCGTCCCCCTGGCTGGTTTTGAGTTTTTTGGACCTTTCCTTGAATTCGTAGCCGGTGAGCTTCTGGGCTTCCTTCAAATCCAGGGCTTTTTTCAAATATTCATGGTAGGAGCCCCGGTCGATCAGCTGGACCTCCTCCACTTGGTGTTTTTTCCTCAATTCTTCAGCCAACTCTACGGAGGGTTTGATGGAAGCACCCACCGAAGTTTTTCCTTTTTTGCTGACCCAGGCCCTTAAAACCTTACCCTTGTCATGGAGGACGTAAAGGACTTGGGGATCAGGCTGGGCGATGGCGGAGAGGTCCACGAACCGGCGGGCCTGGTTGATGTCCACATGCTCGAAAACCGCGTCGGGGTGGATCATGGATGGGCCTCCCAGACGGTGACCGACCAGGGCTGGAGGTTGAGCTGTTCGTGCGCCACTTTGCCCTCGCCGATGCCGTAAAGGGGTGTGAGCTTGCGCCGGGGTTTGAAGGAAAGGGCTTGGCCGCCCGGGTTGGCGAAGAAGTAAAGCTCCTTACCCTCGTGCGTGAAGCGGGTGCATAGGATTTCGGAGGGAAGCCCCTCCATGACGGGATGGATGCCGGCCCCAGAGAGTGCTTTTTCAACCGCCGCCTCGCCCCATTCAGGCAACAGGATGACCTTCCCCTTGCCGATCTTGGCCTCGTTGGAATTTTCCAGTTCAGCGAAACAAGTAAAAGGCCGCATATCTTCGTCCAGGGAAGGGGCCAGGGGACCGAAGAATAAGGTTCCCCCTTCTTCCGCGTAGCGTCTTAAGTTTTGCTGGGCCGCCTTGGCCATCACCTCAAAACTGACCGCCCAAATGGCCTTATGGCCCTTGAGCTTTTCATAAGGGGCCACAGTGTCCGAGCAGTGGACGGGCAGGTGGTTTTTCAAGGCATAGGCCCATTGGTTGGTATTCCAGCGGGGAAGCTCCTCGTCGAGCCGGTACTTGAAGAAGGAATGGGCTTCGGCAAAGCCCAACTCGTCGGGCAGGAAATGGATGGGATGGCCTTCCACGACCTTCAGGGCCTTCAGGATGCGTTCGGCGTCGTAATTGGCCAGCACCAAGAGGTCGCTTTGCAGGTCCCATTCATGGAATTTGTATTTTTTTAAAAAACTATTCCAATGCCGGTAGAAATCGAAATAGGAATGGCGGATCTTGTTATGGGCCGTCAGGGGGCTGCCCATCCAGCGGTCCCGCTCCACCAGCATGTAATAGTTGACGGCCTTCAGGCCGAACATGAAAAGAAGGGGTGTGGTGAAGTGCTGGTCCTCGAGGACCATGGTGTTTTCCCAAAGGGGAAGGGACCAGCAACCCGAGCCGAATTCGGGGATAAAGGGAAGCTTCGAAGTGCCGGAAAGATAACTGGCCTTGCGGCTGGTACCGCGGAAGATTTCCTTGCGCTGGTAGTCGTCCAATCCCACCACGTCGATCCCATAAGCGTCCTGCTCCAGGTCGTTGGTGTTGTAAGGGCTGTCCATGGGGCCGTAAAGATTCTGGAAGAAGGGGATGCCGTCCACGCCCCTTTCTTTCCACATGTTGCCGATGATTCTCAGGCATTCATTGATCTGCCATTCCTTATAGCGGCTCCAATCCAGGTGATAGGGGAGGTCCTTGAGGCTTTCCCCAGCGAAGAAATGGGGGGGGGCGATCTCGGAAAAGGATTTGTAGCTGGTTCCGTAGCAATCATTAAGAGCCTTGAGGGTGCCGTGGCGTTTTTCCAGGTAGGTCCGGTACCAGCGCAGGGATTCGGGGTTGTAATCGAGCAGGTAGGCTCCAGTGCGGAAGTAATAACCCGTCTCGTTGTCCACCTGGAGAGCCACGATGGGACCGTCGGGATGGAGGTTGCGCTTGAGAATGGGGGCGAGGGCGTCGAACCAAAGGGCGGTCTCCTCGTAGAGCTTGCGGGAAGCGTAGCCGAGGTTGCCGAAAGCCTTGGGGGCGGCGTCGTGAACGGAGACGGCGCCTGAGCCTTCCTGAGCGACGATTTCGGGATCGTAGACAATGCGCGGTGGATAGCCGAAATACGTGAGCTCGGCGTTGATGTGGGGGCCGGGCCGTACGATGAGCTTCAAACCGGCTTGGCCGACCAATTGGATGAATTTTTCGAGGTTTTTTCGGGGTTCCTTTTCCCCGAACTCGAACTTTCCGCGTTCGATTTCATGGATGCCCCAGGGAATATAGGTCTCCACCATTTCGAAACCCATGGCTTTGATGTTGCTCAAGATGTCGGGCCAAAGCTGGGGATCAGAGCGCCAATAATGGAAAGTGCCGCTGATCCAGGGCTCGACTTGGCCATTGGCAAGCGATAGGCCCCTTTTTTCTTTGACGGATACCCGGGTCACTTTATTTCCCTTCGGGAAGTTTGCTCGGATCAAGAATAGCGGTTCTCTTTTTATAGTGGAAGCGACAAAGACCGCTCTTAGATAATAAGCGTTGGAAAAACGTAAACAGTTGAAATTTGTTGCACGGCCCGCAAGGCGCCTCAGCCGGTGAAAGGAAGCCGTGAAATGGGACGGGCAAGCCAGTGAATAATACCGACCGGATCAATTACCTGAACATCGCTTTGATGGTACTCTCGGCCGGCCTGGCCCTGGCCTGGCCCTTTGAAACCTTCCTCGCGGCCTACGCCATTCTAGGGCCGCTTCATTATCTCACTGAAATATCCTGGCTCCGCGACCGGAATTATTACGCCCAAGGCCGGCATGATTATCTTTTTCTGGTGGGGGTCAGCTTATTGGTGAGTTTGATTTTCTTTGGTTGGCTGCCCTTTGCGCCGAAAAACACCGCCGAGTTCCTCAGCGGATGGGCTTTGGCGGCGGCGCTGTCCTTTGCCCTGTTGAAAACCCCTTCGGCCCGTTGGGCGGCGCTTGCTCCTGCGGGCCTGGGCGCCCTTCTGCTTTTAACCGTAAAACCTTGCCTGGTTTTCCTGGGAATGTTCCTGCCGACCCTGGCCCATGTTTTTCTTTTTACAGGAATGTTCATCCTGGCCGGGGCCCTGAGAAGCAGGAGTTTTTCGGGCCTGTTGTCCCTTTTGGTTTTTATCGCCGCCGCCGCGGGGCTCCTCCTGTGGCATCCGGCCCACGCGGGTTACCTGGCCGGTCCTTACGTAAGGGACAGTTATGGCGTCCTCCAGGAGGATGGGAACGGTTCCAGCCCCTTTATCGGCATCAACTACTATGTGATGCAGGCTTCCCGCCTGCATGACTTCGGCCATCCCGCGATTGGGGGAATGGCGGCCTTCGTCAAGGACGCCAATGACTTCCTGTACCAAAACCCGCTGGCGCTGTCCTTCATGTCCTTCGTGGCTTTTGCCTATCTTTACCATTACTTCAATTGGTTCTCCAAAACCTCCATCATCGGCTGGCATGAAATTTCCCGGCGGCGGGCCATTGTCCTCCTGGCCCTCTGGGGGATTTCCCTGATCCTGTACGCCTATAATTATGTCGTTGGACTGAAATGGCTTTTTTTCCTAAGCTTCACCCACGTGCTTTTGGAATTTCCCTTGAACCAATTGACCTGGATCGGCATCGGCCGGGAGGCGCGGAAATGGGCGGAAGAAACCCGGCCCAATCCGGTAAAAAGCTGAAAACACCGACAACGGCGTAAATGGGCCGTAAAACCGCTGAAACTTTTGCCCGCTCCACCCCGTCTTATAAGCGTGGGATGAAGATGATCCCCGAAATTAACAAAGAACCCGAAAGGGTTTGGAGGACTTCGATGAAAAAGTTATTCGCTGCTTTGATGACGGTGTTGTTCTTGGGAAGCACGACCGGATTGGTTCTGGCTCAAGGAACTTCTCCGGCGACCACCCCGGTTGCCAAGACCGAGAAGGCCAAGAAGACCAAGCACAACAAGAAATCCAAGAAAAGCAAAAAGGCCGTGACTGCGCCGGCTGCGTCGACCACGCCCACCGGAAAGTAAGCCCGTGCAGTTCCTCCCTCTTTGGGCCTTTGGCCCAAAGAGGAGAACTGCACAAACCTCATTTCTTTGGCATCGGGCAAAACCCGATTCTTGAATAGGTAAATGAGGGTACCCACCGCGCTTACCAGGGTCCCATAAAGGCCCTGTTGAAGACGGCTAAAAGCCCCTGGGGCAACCTCCGGGGGCTTTTTTTATTGTTTGGGAAAGCTGATTTCCCTCATGTTTCCAAGGGGATATCCTTGTTAAGTTCAACCCGCTTATTTCAGCCCTTGATATCCCCGGCCTTTTTAGCCAAACTTTATTCCCTATTTGTGAAGGAGGAAGCAGCATGAAGCAGGTTAAATACGCTCAAAGCATCCATTGTCCTTCCTGCGAAGGAAGCGTGAAGATGGTGAACGGACGGGTTATGGCCACCAAGGGTAAAGGCCCGTTGCAGGTCGAAATTGACTATGTTTGTGTCTCTTGCGGCCTGCGGGGAAGCGCCCTTCGGGAAGAACAGTACCTGCCTTACAGTGAGAGGGAATTCTGCCAGGAGAAGGGCCTCTTGGACTTCGCCGCCCAGGCGAAGGGCAAGGGAGTTTACGTGGATCGACGGGCCCGCAAGTAAGATCCGAAGTTTTTCCCCATCCTTTTCTTAAACAAGACGAATCCCCAACGGCACCCACAGGCTTTTACCGGCCTATTTTAATTTGACGGCAGGGAAACCCGGCGGTTGGTGGATTGGGGATTTAATACAAGCGGAGATGGGCCAAGGCCTGACTCCGCATTTCGCCCATAAAATGGGGCTCATAAGTCGAAACCAGGTCGGTTTTTTCTTCCGGATCTTTCTCCAGATCAAACAATTCACCCGAGGTGCCCTCGAAGTTTTCCAATGTCCTGGAAAATTTGAGGATTTGGTCCGGGCGGTAATAAACCACCGCCCCTTCCTGGCCTTCATGGGAGTAAGGGCTCAAGTGATAGCTCCATGGGTTCACCCGGGGCCGTAAAAGGGACTGGCCCTGCCAACAAGACGGGATGTCCAACCCCACCAGGTCGACCAGGCTTGGGGGGATGTCAATCTGGGTGCCGAAACGGGTTTCGGGAAAGACGGGAAGGGGTTTGGACGCGAAGAAGATCATCGGGACCCTCATGGCTTCAACGTCGGCAAAATGGCCGTGGCCATATTTTCCCTTTTCACCCAACAGCTGGCCGTGGTCGGCGGTGATGAGGGCGACGTAATCCTTCAAATAGCCTTTTTGCTTAAAGCTGGCCATCAATTCTTTGAGGACATCATCCAACTGAAGGATGCGGTCATCGTAGAGATTGCGGATTTGATCCGTAATTTCATCCGTCAAAAACGGTTTGTTGTCGATGATCAGATTCCGGATTGGCAAATACTTAAGGTACCGGTTGTTCAGGAACCCCAAGGGGTGAACGGACAAAAGGTGGATGTAAAAGTAGTGATAGCCGCCGTCGTCGGGTTTCAAATTCGCAACCTCGTCCACGACCAGCGAATCATCACAGACCCCCCCCGGACCCGGGTGTTCACTTCCATCATAGAAAAGGTCGATCTTCCTCCCGAAAGCGTGGTGGTTGAGCTGCCAGGTATGATCCCCGGCCAGAATCAAGTAGGTTTTAAACCCTTCGTCAGCCAGATAATCGGGCAAGGTGTAATTGAATTGGCTCACCGCCATCGGTTCCTTGGAGGCTTGGAGGCAAATGGTTCCGGTGAGTGTGTCCAGTCCGTTGGAAAGCGCCATATCCACTTTTTGGAAATTTGACCCCGGAAGAAAGCCGGAAAGGAACGGCGTCAAAGGCCGGTTGTAACCGTAACAAGGCAGATGGTCGGCCCTGAGGGCGTCCACTACGATGAGGATGATATTGTGGACCTGAGGTATTTTTCCGCGGACTTCCCTTTCGACTTTCCGGTCCTTTTCCTTCCAGAGGATCCGTTCCTTCGACATCGCGAAAACCACCGGTTGGGCCGTAAAAAAAGTCTGAATGGGTTCCTGGTCGAACTGGAAGGTGCCGCCCGTAAGCGGATCGGAAGTGACGACAAGGCAGAAAATCGACATCGGCACCAGCAGGACCAAGGAAACCAAAAATTTATGAAAGGGGGACAGCAGGATAAAGCTTTCCCGGACCGACCAGTGCCAAACGGCGATCCCCTTCATGTTTTCAAGGAATATTCCCAGGAAGATGATGAAAGGCAGGGCGAGCACGGCAATGACCGCGGGACGGGGGATATTGAAACTTTCGGACAATTCAAAAAGATTGGGAAGGAAAGGGAGGATTTGTTTGTAGTTGGTCACGGAATCCCAGGCGAAATTTCCCAGGATTGAAACAGAGTAAATCACGTAAAGAAGATAGTAGCTGACGGATGGGATAAGGGCGAAAGGTATGAAGGTGAGGCGTAAATGCAGCCGCAAAAGAATCTCCCGGACCGAAAACGAAAGGATACCGGTGGTCAGCAACCAGAGCATCAACACGAAAGGGTGTTCCCATAGGATGGCCGGGTTGGTACAGATGCGGGGATAGGCCACCCAGAGATAGAAAACGGCCATCAAAAGAGGAGCGGTGATGATGACCCAGAGGGTTTTTGTGGGGGGGAATGGTATTTTCACGAAGGATTTTTTCCGCTGATCGATTAATGACCGGATTCCCAGACTTTCCAACCCATCCAAGGGTCCACATTATAGGCTTTCCTGCCGGAAAAATAACGCATTGATTTTGCGGGCGCCGTTAGTGTACAAAAGACCCTCGCTTCCGAAGGCTTTACCGAAAGAGACCCATGACCACCCAGAACAAAAGTTGGAAAACCGAGCTTCAGGATGCCATGCCCGCCGATTGGGCCAGGGAGATCGACGATTTTGAGACCCAAATCGGACTGAATAAGCAAGGCAAGATCGAACCCCGTGTTTTCGCCGAAACCCGCCTTCGCCGCGGCGCCTATGGCCAACGCTACGACAACGGCCACCGAAACGACGGAAAGCAGATTCGCCACCTGAAATACCCCAACGACGGGCTGTGGAAGGGCCCGGACACCCATTGGGACGCCCCCGGCATGCAACGCATTAAATTCCCATGGGGCGGCATGACCGCCGATCAATTGGATACCATGGCGGACTTGGCGGAGGAATACTCGGACGGGATCGGCCACATCACCACCCGGCAGGACTTTCAGCTTCATTTCATCCATGTGGAGGATACTCCCGACATCATGCGCCGCCTGGCGGCGGTCGGCATCACCACGCGGGAGGCCTGCGGCAATTCGGTGAGGAACGTGACCGCCTGTCCCTTGGCCGGTGTCTGCCGCACCGAAGCCTTCGATGTGACGCCCTACTCCAAGGCCATCTTCAAATTCATGCTGGGCCATCCGGACGCCCAGGATTTCGGCCGTAAGTTCAAAATCGCCTTTTCGGGCTGCGCGCATGAGGCCTGCGGACTGGTCAACATGCACGACATGGGTTTTATCGGGAAGAAAGTCACGGAAGGCGGCAAGGAAAAAAGGGTGTTCGATGTTTACGTGGGGGGCGGGCTGGGCCCGGTTCCTTACAACGCCAAACTCCTTTTTGAAAACCACCCGGTGGAGGAAATGCTGCCCGTTACCCAGGCTGTTGCCCGGGTTTACGGCCGCCTGGGGGAGAAGAAAATCCGCGGCATGGCCCGAATCAAGTTCCTGGTGGCCAAGCTGGGCATCGAGGAATTCCGCAAGCTGGTCGTGGCGGAGCGCAAAATCCTAACCCCTGATCCCCGCTGGACCAGCCTCATCGATCAGTATATTAAGGAAGAAGAGAAGCCGGCCCACAAGGCCGAAAACCTCCGGGCTTCGTCCCTGCCCAAGGGTTTTTTGGACTGGAAAAAAACCAATGTCTACCAGCAGCCCCAATACGGCTACGTTTCCGTCTATATCAAAGTGCCCCTGGGGGACCTGACCTCCACCCAGCTCCGGGTCCTGGCCGGAATGGCCCGTAAATACGTCAAGGAAACCGTGCGCACGACGGTGGAGCAAAACCTCCTTTTCCGTTGGGTCAGCGAAGCGGACCTGCCGGCCCTTTTCCAGGAACTGCAGGCCATCGGACTTTCCGCCTCGGGAGCCAACACCATCTCGGATATCACTTCCTGCCCGGGGACCGACACCTGCAAGCTGGGCATCTCGGCCTCGCGGGGCCTGACCCGGGAGCTTTCCGGCCGTTTGGACCAAATGATGGCGGACCTGCCTGAAGAGGTCAAAAACCTGAAGATTAAGATAAGCGGCTGCCCCAATTCCTGCGGCCAGCACCATATTTCAGACCTTGGTTTTTACGGTGTCTCCCGCAAATCGGGTTCCTATACGGTGCCGCACTTCCAATTAGTCCTGGGCGGCCAGTGGAAGAATAACGGAGGGGCCTACGGTTTGGCCGTGGCGGCAGTGCCCTCCAAGCGCATCCCCGAGACGGTCAAGCGCCTCACGGACAAGTTCGTCAAGGAACGGCAGAAGGATGAGGCTTTCCAAAGTTTTGTCGCGCGTATCGGCAAGGTGGAGATCAAGAACCTCCTTTCGGACCTGATGGTGATCCCTTCCCACGACGCCGAACCCTCGCTTTTCACCGACTGGGGAGATGTCCGGGAATACACCATCGCCGACATCGGAAAGGGCGAGTGCGCGGGCGAGATTGTCGCTCCTTCCGAATTCTCCCTCACTTCGGCCGAGAGCAAGGCCTTTGAGGCCCAGGTGGAATTGGACAAGAAGAACTACAAGGCCGCCGTGGACCTGGCCTACGAATCCATGATCTTCTCCGCGGAAGGCGTTGTGCGGAGCCGCAACCGGGAATGGGTCGGAAGCCCGGAGGCCACCGTGGCGGAATTCCGAAAAGGTTTCTTCGATACGGGCGAATTCGTGAAGCACGTCAACAACACCCAGTTCGCGGCCTACCTGTTCAAGGCCCAGGAGAACCGGCTGGCCAATCCCAACCCGGATGAGGCCCACCGCCGGGTGGAGGAAGCCCAGCTTTTCCTGGAGGCGGTCCATAGTTATATCGCCAATGCGGCCCCTTCGCCGGCGGCCCTGCTGAGCAAATAACCCTAGCGAGCGAGAAATGAACCTACAAAAGATCGGCGTGAAATTTTTCCTGGAAAAGGGCGGTGAATTGCCCTTGGGTTCCTTTATCCCGGTCTTCCACCGGTGGATCCAGGAGGACAGGCTGGAAGGAATGCTGGTGGATGTCACCGAATATACCCATGTTTTCCAAGGGCCCGGGGTCCTTCTCATCGCCAACGAGGCCAATTACGGCGTGGACGAAACGGACGGCAAGAGGGGTTTCCTCTATACCCAGAAAAGGACACCCGAGAAGAGCCAAGAGGACCATTTGAAGACCGCCTTCCGGCGGGCCCTGAAGGCCTGCTCCCTTTTGGAAAAGGAACCGGAAGCGGCGGGAAAGGTAAAATTCGCCGTCCATCACCTGCAGGTTTTCGTCAACGACCGCCTGGAAGCCCCCCACGGATCCCAAAGCTTGGGGCAATTAGAAGAAGCCCTTCAACCTTTCCTCACTTGGCTTTACGGGGGCGAGAAATACCTGCTGCTGCACGAAAAGGATCCCCAGAGGCGGACGGGTTTCGAGATCAAGTTCGAAAAATCCCCCTCGATGGAAACCCTGTTAAAACAGTTGGGGTCCAATTGATTTAGTCCCGGGGTAAATGAACAGGGTCCCCACCGGCCCTAAATCTTCCTTCATTGATCACTGATCCCCCGTTTTTCCCGCCAAAACGAAGGCCGACTGGAATTCAACATTTCCTCGGTCCTGCTTTAAGGCGGCTTGAAAAGCCAAGCGGGCTTTTTCGCGCTGTCCTCCCCTCAGGTATAAGCTTCCTAATTTGTAATATAAATGGGCGGCAGGGAAACCCTTGGTTACGGCCTCTTGAAGGGAAGATTCCACATCCCCGTAATGCCGTCGAAAACCAAAACGGTAGTAGAACTCGGAAAGCCATTCGTTATAAACCGAAACCAAAAAGCGGTCCTGCCGGAATGGGGCGGGGGGCTGGAGGAACTGTCCCAGGGTGTCCTGAACCTGTGGTGCGGTCGAAATATTGAGGATCTCGAAGTCCCGTTGCTCCAACCAATCCTGGGCCTGGCCCCAATCTTCCATGCGCCTCCGTTCCTTCTCGAGAAGGGGGAAGAGGCCCAAAAGCAGCCGCCCCGTACCCGCGGTAGGATCGGGGGCCAGGGAGACCCATTGGGATCCGGGCAATTCTTTTTCCAGAAAGGGCCGGTAATACTCGTTGACCAGGACCGCCCCCCAGGCTTCGCCCGCCCCAGGGTGGCCGCCAGGGGCTGATTTGAGGGAAAAGAGCATGGGCCCTAAGCCGTTCATGGCAAGAGTGGGGCTGGGAGGAAATTCAGTAAAGAGAAGGCCCCCGCCCCTCTGCCGCCAGAGGGCTTCTAAAGAAGAGAAAACCTGGCGGTAAGGAAGGCTTTGGGAGGACTTCAAGGCCATCGTTTGGAGGATCCTAGCCCCGTCCCAAACACCGCAAAGGCCCAAAAGGGCGAAAGCCGTGGCCCAACCGTTTTTTTTATCGCCGCCTGAATAGGCCAGAAGCGTCAAGCCCCAGGCTGCGGCCCCGCAGACCAAAAGCAGGATTTGGCCAATCCGGAAGGGCTGGAGATTACTGGAGAAAATTCCGGGAGCCAGAAAGAGAAAGAGGGTCAGGGTGCCCCTCCAACGCAAGCGGCCAGGTAGAAGGGCCCAAATTTCAAAACCGCCCAGGATGGCTAATGCCCCCGTCAGGGGATTCAGGAGGCCTCGGTTTTGAGTGTCCCAAGGAGACTGGGGGGGAGACCAGCTTCCCCAAAAGGGGAGATTCAAATAATCCAAACCGGCCAGCGAACGGTCTTTCGGGGAAATCCAGGCATTTGTAAAAGTGGAAAAATCCAAAAATTGGAAGCCCGAACCTTCTTTCCAACAGGCCCACAAGAAGGGTGTTAAGGCCGCCAGGAAAGCCAAGAGGGCTAATCCGCGGTCACTCCGCAGGCGCCGCCGGGGGCCGCCCCCGCCCTCCCCGAGGAACCAGATTCCTATCCCCAGGGTTACCGCGATCCAACTTGGATAGGTCCAGTAACCCGAACCTGCGGTGAATCCGAAAAAAAGGGCCCGGAGCCCCGACCGGTTTGTCCCCCGGCTTTTTAGGTAAAAGCCCAATGAGGCCAGCAGCAGGCAGGCCCATGGAACCAGCAGGCATTCTTGTAAAGAAAAGGTCCCGGTCAGGGCCGGCCAATATCCGATCGCCAAAAAGCAGGCTAAGAAAAAAGAAACGATGGGCGGCATAAAGTAACGGGCAGCCCCGTAGGCCAATCCGGGGACGGTTGCCGAGAGGATGGCCGGGGGAAGCCACAGGGCCCAGTGAAGATCCATGCCGGCTTTTAAAAGGGCGGACGTCAGCCATACCAACGACGGGGCGCTTTGGCCCAAACTGTAAAAGAAACGCCCGTCCCAGTTGTGGGTCAAATGAACGGCGCTTTCGACACTAATCACCTCGTCGGAGCAGGGCCAGGCCCCGGCGGGGGACAAGCGGAACCACCGGAAAAGGAACGTTATTACGGCCAATAACCCAAAGGCCCACCCTTGTAGGGTGTGGCTTTTTTCAAACTGGATTTTTTGTTTTTGGGAAAAACGAAGCCGGGAAAAAGAGAAATAGGCGAAACCCGTTCCCGCCAGCCAAATTCCTTCACGCAACCCTTTGGAAAAAGCGGCGTCGTTTGCGAGCCACAATATTGAGGCCAGGGCAATGAACAACAAGAAAAGCCTGGAAGGCCGGGTCAAAGAAGGCCAACTTGCCGGTTCGAAGGCTTGGGAATCGTAAAAAAGGGCACAGCGTCATCCGCCATAATGCCATCCCGTCGTTGAAAGCAACAAAGGCCCTTCCAGGGGCCCGCATTCGGCCTCCAGTATTTCCGCCAGCACCACCGCGTGGTCCCCTTTTTCCAGGCTGCCCACGACCTTGCATTCCACGAAACCCGCTGTCTTGGGGAAGATGGGGTGCTTCAAGACCGGGCTGTCCTGGAAAGCTTCCCCCGCCATCCGGTTCCCCTCCGGTTCCACATGTTTGAAAAATTTCTGGGCCAGGTCTTTCTGGTCCGACCCCAGGATGTTCAATGCGAAACTTTGCGCTTTTTTCACCACTTCAAAAGTGTTGGAATCCTTCTTGAGACCTACCGCTACCATGGGAGGCTTGAAGGAAGCCTGCGTCACCCAGGAGACGGTCGAAGCGGTTGTTTTTCCATCGCTCCGGCTGGTGAGGATGTAAAGGGCGTGGGGGATCATGCGCAGTAATTTCTTTTTCGCTTCTTCGTTCATCCCATCCTCCGTAAAAAGTATTTTCAAGAAAGCGAGATCGTTCCGCGGCTCTGCACCGGCTTTGTCCGTCGATGGGCTGGGCTTGGAGCCCGGCCGTGGTCGATAGGTCATTTTGAGCGCATTTTAACAACGGCGCCGCCGACGTTTATAGGGGAAAAGGCCCCGGCCCCGTGTTAAACTTCATCCCCGTTCAACTCCGTTATGAAAGAGAATCCCTTGCACTTCGCCGAAGCCTTGGAAAAACTCGTAGAACTACAGGCCACTGATTCCGGCCTGGATGAACTAGAACGCCTCAAGAAAGGCTTTCGTCAAGAAATCACCGTGTTAGAAAGCCACGTTGCTGAGCTCAAAAACCGGATCCAAAGCGAAAAAAAGGCGCTGGAAGACCTGGCGAAACAGCGCAAAACCCTCGAAATCGAGGCGGGGACGCTTGACACCAAGATCACCAAATACCTAGGCCAGCAAAACGAGGTCAAGAGTAACGAGCAGTTCACCGCCTTGAAGCAGGAAATTGAGAAGGGAAGGGAGGAAAAAGCCAAGGCCGAGGAAAAAGTCCTGGAATTCCTTTTCAAGGATGACGACCAAAAGGCGCAGATCCAAAAGCTCACCCAGGAACTGACCCAGGCCGAAAAAAGGGCCGCCGAAGACAAGAAGGACATCGAGCAAAAAATCGCCGATTGCGACAAGTCGGCCCAAGAAAAAAGAACGGAACGCCAGAAGCAGTTGGCGGATTTGCCGGAGGAGTTCGCCCGGGGTTATGAACAATTGCGTAACAGCGGCAAAAAAATTGCCGTGGCGCGGGCCCAGGACGACCAAACCTGCAGTGGATGCCACATGAACATCCCGCCGCAAATCCTCAACGAAATGCGCAAGAATATCGCCGTCCAACGCTGTACCTGCGGGCGTTATCTCTATACCAAGGATTGACCGCGTAAGGTTGCGCGGCATGAGGATCATGATGAGCGTGTCAACGGCGAAAAAGGTCCTGAAAATCGAAGCCGAAGGTCTGCTCCAGCTTTCCCGCAAAGCGGGTGCTTCCTTTGACAAGGCGGTGAAACTCATCCTCAAGTCCAAGGGACGGGTTGTCGTCACCGGCATGGGGAAGTCGGGGCTCGTGGGCCAAAAGATTGCCGCAACCCTTTCTTCCACCGGAACTCCCGCCCTTTTCTTAAGCCCCGCCGAGGCCCTCCATGGGGACATGGGAAAGGCCTCCAGGGGCGACGTCGTCCTGGCCCTTTCCAATAGCGGCGAAACGGATGAGCTGAAAACCCTCCTTCCCCTGTTGAAACGCATGGGTTGCCGGGTCGTTCTTTTCACCGGAAGCCTCCATTCCTCCATGGCCCGCATGAGCGATATCGTGGTGGACGTGGGGGTCAAAAAAGAGGCCTGCCCCTTGAGGTTGGCCCCGACCGCCAGCACAACGGCGGCTTTGGCCATGGGCGACGCCCTGGCGGTCGCCTTGATGGAAGCCCAGGGATTTACGGAAAAGGATTTCGCCCTTTTCCACCCCGCTGGAGAACTGGGCCGTCGGCTGCATTTAAGAGTGGCCGATATCATGCGCAAAGGAAGCGCGGTTCCAAAGGTGCCCTTGAGCGCCTCCTTTCGAAAGATCGTCCGGGAAATCAACGCCAAAAGGGTGGGCTCCACTTGTGTGGTGGGTCCGGGTCTGAAACTCAAAGGGATTATCGTGGATGGCGACCTGCGCCGGGCCCTGTTGAAGGACTCCGACATACGCCATTGGAACGCCTCCAACCTCCGCAGTCCCCGGCCAACAACGATCCATCCGGAAGCCTTGTTGGCCCAAGCCCTCCAAATGATGGAAGAAAAAACCATCTTCCAGTTGATCGTTGTGGATGCCCGGAACCGGCCCGTGGGCCTGGTGCACCTTCACGACCTTTTAGGCCGGGGAAGGGTCAAAATCGTTTAAGCCATGGGAATCCAAAACATCAAATTATTCTTAACCGATGTGGACGGGGTTTTGACCGATGGTAAGGTTTATCTGGGCATCCGCGAGGAATTCGTCCGCTTCGACATCCAAGACGGCATAGGCCATCGTTTGGCCGCCTATGGGGGCTTAAAGGTGGGATGGCTTTCGGGACGTCTTTCCAAACCCGTCGCCATCCGGGCCAAACATTTGAAAGTCCCGTTCCTTTACCAGGGAAAACTCGACAAACTGACCGTCGCCCGGAATCTTTGCCGGCAGGCGGGGCTTAAGCTTTCGGAACTCGCTTATATGGGGGACGACCTTATCGACATCCCCCTTTTAAAGCAGGCCGGCTGGTCCGCCACCGTTCCTTATGGCCGTCCCGAGGTGAAAAGGGAAGCCCATTACGTCACCCGCACCCCCGCCGGGGAAGGGGCTTTCCGGGAAGTGGTGGAAAAGATACTGAAGGCACAGAACCGTTGGACGGGGGCCGTCAAAAGATTCCACCAAACCAACGGCCACAAAGCCGCCTTTTCGAACGACGTTTTCGCCTGAGGAAACGTCTAAATGAGGACCATGAAAAAAAGGAAAAAAGTCGAATTCCCGCCCGAACCCTTGATGGAAGTTCCGGAGGAAGAACCCCGTTCCATCCGCCTGAAACGCTATTTCTGGTTTCTCGGCGCCGCGGTCCTTTTGATCGGCCTCCTTGCCCTGGGACTCCTGAAAAGCAAACCCGCCTCCACCGGTTCCGAGACCCTTTCCCAGGGGGAAAACTCCCCCGATGCGATCATCGAGAAGTTCCACCTGGTTTCCACGGTGCAGGGCAAGAAGCGGTGGGAGTACTACGCCGACGTGGCGCGCCTTTACCAAAACCAGAAAGAGGCCTATTCGGACAATGTTTACGCCCAGTACTACAAAAAGGACAAGCTGACCTCGACCCTGACCGCGGACCACGCCACGGTGAACACCGACACCAACGCCACCCAGGCCGAGGGCCACGTGGAGCTGATCGTGGAAAACGGCTCGAAGCTGGAGACGGACAAGCTCAATTGGGACCCGGATACGGACATGATCAAGACCGAGGGTTGGGTCCATGTCTACAAGGGGGAGGACGAGATCACCGCCGTGGGGATGGTGGCCGACACCCAGCTCAACAACATCCGTTTTACGAAGGACGTCCAAACCAAGGTGCGGGATACCCGTGAACTCGAGAACTTCTCAAAACCAAAACCCTTTTAATTGGCCGCGGCTCCTGGCTTTCCTCGCTTTTTGCGGTGGAGCCGGGGTTTTTTGCTGCGCCATGGAGGTGAAGGAGGACCGGGATGTATCCTCACGCAAGCCGGTCCAAATTTCGGCCTCCCAATTGACCTTTGACCGTCCCCAAGGGCTGACCCTCTTCACGGGCAACGTCAAGGCCCTCCACGACCAGGTTGTCCTTTTGGCTGACCAGATCCGGGCCCTGGAGGAAAACCGTGAGGCCACCGCAGTGGGCCATGTGGAGGTAGTGGACCACAGCCAGGCCATTACCTTGACCTGCGGCAACCTTGAATACCAGGACCTGATGGACCTGATGACCGCCCATGACCACCCCCTTTTGACGACCCTGGATGAGAACGGACAGCCGATCACGGTCCTGGGGCGGCAGATGGAAGTGGACTCGGTCAAGAAGACGATTATCATCAACCAAAACGTCCAGATCCTCCACAAGGAGGGGACTGCGGAGGCCCAGAGGGCTACTTTCCTTTCCAAGGAAGACAAGTTCATCCTGGAAGAGGACCCCAAGGTCTATACGGATAACGGCCTGCTTTCGGGCCGGCGGATCACCGCCAACATGGGTGAGGACCGGAGCCTGATGGTGGAGGGGATGGCGGATGCCATCTTCAACCCCAACGGAAAACCCGTCACGGCCAAGACGACGGGAAGGCCGGTCACCGGGGCACGGGGGGCCGCCGTTCCCGTTTCCAGCCCGACGCCCGTGGCGAACGACGGTAGTTTAGGCCATAATGACTCCGTCCAGCCCAGCGCCGCCCCCAGCAACCTGCCGGGCCAGTCGCCCCTAAAACCGGGCGGTCCGCTTTGGTAGGCATCACGGCAACCCAAAGGCATCCATGAAAATCCTTCGAACCCAGAACCTGGTGAAGCTCTACAACAAGAAAAAGGTGGTGGACCATGTTTCCATCGAGGTCCACCAGGGGGAAGTGGTGGGGCTTTTGGGCCCCAATGGAGCCGGCAAGACCACGACTTTTTACATGACCACCGGGTTCATCGCCCCCGACGACGGACAGGTTTTCTTCGAGGAGGAGGGGACCACCCACGACATTACCCATCTGCCCATGTACAAGCGGGCCCGGTTGGGGATCGCCTATTTGCCCCAGGAAGCCTCCATTTTCAGGAAGTTGACGGTGGAGGAGAACCTCATGGCCATCCTGGAACTGACGCCCCTTTCCAAATCGGACCAGGAAAAGCGCAAAAAAGAACTGCTGAGCGAACTAAAGGTCACCCATTTGGCCAAACAGAAGGCCTATACCCTTTCGGGCGGCGAGAGGCGGCGGGTGGAGATCGCCCGGGCCCTGGTGTTGCAGCCCCATTTCATCCTGCTGGACGAACCCTTTGTGGGAATTGATCCGATTGCGGTCCAGGATATCCAGGGCATCATCCGGTTCCTGAAGAAAAAGCAGATCGGCATCCTCATCACCGACCACAACGTGCGGGAAACCCTTTCCATCGTGGACCGGGCCTACATCATGTTTGAAGGCAAAATCCTCCTGTCGGGAACGGCAAACAAGCTTGCTTCCAATAAAAAGGCCCGGGAAATCTACCTGGGTGAGCGGTTCTCACTGAAATAAGCTTTGGGGAGCGGCCTATCAAGACTTCCACCCGAAAGAAAAAGGGTCTCAAAGCCTGGATCGACAGGGCCCTTTTGTCCCCGTCCCGCTTCCTGGCTTCGGTGAAAATCCATCCCAACCTGGTGACCTTGGTGGGGCTGCTGGCCACCCTGATGGTGCCGGTGGAGACCTTGAGGCAAAACTGGATTCCCGCCGGCCTGTGGCTTTTGGGGGCGGGGTTTTTCGATGTCCTGGACGGATCTTTGGCCCGCAACGCGGGACTTCAGGGGCCTTTTGGGGCTTTTTGGGATTCCACCCTGGACCGTGTTTCGGAAGCCTTCGTTTTCGGCGGGTTTCTATTGTATTATGGCCGTCACCAGGATTTTTCGAACCTTTTACTTGCCTTTGGCGTCTGTATATTGTCCCTGCTGGTTTCCTATACACGGGCCCGGGCCGAAGGGTTGGGCATCTCCTGCGAAGTGGGAATACTCCCCAGGCCGGGCCGGGTGGTCCTATTGGCTTTGGGGCTGATGTCGGGCCTGCTCTCCCTGGCTTTGTGGACCGTCGGAACCTTATCCTTGGTGACGGTCATCCAGAGGGTCCATCGGGTCTGGTCCCAAACCTGACCTTGAAATTGTCCGGAGGTTCTCCAAGTTATGCCTAAGATCCGAGTGGCCATCGTCGGCGTAGGTTGCTGTGCGTCCTCCCTGGTGCAGGGAGTGCGGTATTACCAAAATGCCGAGGAAGAAGGCTTCGTCCCAGGCCTCATGCATGTGCGGCTGGGCAAGTACCACGTGGGGGACATCGAGTTCTCCTGCGCCTTCGACGTGGATTCCAATAAGGTTGGGAAAGACCTGGGGGAGGCCATCTTCACCCCCATCAACAACACCATCAAGTTTTGCGACGTCCCCCCATTGGGCGTGGCGGTTTATCGGGGCCATACTTATGACGGCCTGGGCAAGTATTACCGCGAGGTTGTCACCGAGTCCCCTGAAAAGCCCGTTGACGTGGCCAAGATCCTGAAGGAAACCAAAACCGACGTCCTTATCAATTACCTTCCGGTGGGCAGCGAGGAAGCCACGAAGTTTTACATGAACGAGGCCATCAAGGCGGGTGTGGGGGTCGTCAACTGTATGCCCGTTTTCATCGCTTCCAACCCGGCCTGGGCCAAGAAGTTCGAACAAGCGGGCCTCCCCATTCTCGGCGACGACATCAAGGCCCAAGTGGGGGCCACCATCACCCACCGGGTCCTGGCCAAGATGTTCTCCGACCGCGGCGTGACCCTGGACCATACCTCCCAGCTCAATTTCGGCGGCAATATGGATTTTAAGAACATGCTGGAAAGGGAAAGACTGGAATCCAAGAAAATTTCCAAAACCGGAGCCGTGGTCAGCCAGCTTTCCCACCCTATCAAGCCGGAGGATATCTATATCGGCCCCTCGGATTACGTGCCCTGGTTACAGGACCGCAAATGGGCCCATATCCGCCTGGAAGGCCGGGAGTTCGGTGATGTGCCCGTGAGCATCGAACTAAAGCTCGAAGTGTGGGATTCGCCCAACAGCGCGGGGGTCGGCATCGACGCCATCCGTTGCTGCAAACTGGCGCTGGATTCCAAATTGGCCGGGGCCCTGGAAGGGCCCTCTTCCTACTTCTTCAAGACCCCCCCGGTCCAATATTCGGATGCGGAGGCCCATGAGTTCGTGGAAGCCTTCATCGCCAAATATGCCAAGGCGGGAGAACCGGTCAAAGTCCGGTAGGTTTATTCCAAACAACACAGAAAACAAAAAAGCCCGGGAAATTTCCCGGGCTTTTTTGTTTTAAGGAAAAGCGGTGATGCTGCTTCATCAGTGCGTTCCACCGCCATTGGAGGCTTAATTGTAAGTCCACTGGACATTGTCGATGGTGATCGAGGTGCCACTGATGGAAGCGGTCCAGAGGACATAAAGAGGTGTGTCGACGGTGGTTTGGGCATAACCGTTCCCTATCGTAAATGAGGTGAAGGGAATGGAAATATGGGTGAAGGAGGTTGCACTGAGCGAATTGATCAGGCTCGGGGGGAAGTCATATTCCGCATAATTGCCGATCGAATAATTGTATTGGATGTTGAAGGTGGAAAGATTGCTCCCGGGCTGTCCCAACAAAATATCGAATTGCAGGTGGCCCGGATAATAAAGGGAAGGATTGACGGGGGCAGTGGCTGAGAAAAAGAAAAGCCCGCAAGTGCTGGCGGTGGTGAGGTTGAGGGCGCTGTTGTCCCCCGAAATGGGGTCGGAAACTGCTGTGACCGCGTAAGCCACGCTACATCCGCCATAAGTTGTAACAGCCAGTGAGCTGGAAAACCAGTTGCCGACGTTTCCATTGGCCCAAACAACCTGGGGAGCGGGCGGGGGCGGCACCAAGGGGGCAACACGGTTACAGCCTAGGAAGAGTGGCAAGGCGATTGCGAAGAAAAAGGGGGACAGAAACAGCAAGGTTTTGAACTTCATCGACTTCTCCCGGTGGAAATAACTTCGTTCAACTTTCGGGGGAATTATAGCTTTGTTTTTCATCCATTTGGACGAGGATTTCCTTATTATTCGGGAGTGGGTGATTTGACTTGGACAGGTTGAAGTTGTCTTCAAGGGGTGAGATTTAGGGAATGAGGGATTTTTCACGCCAAGGAGCAAGAATTTTTTTTATTTTCCCTGGTTTTTCGTTAAATTCACTTGCCGAAATTTTCTTGTCCCAGCCCCACTTTTCCAGAATTGGGTTAGAATTACTTCACTATCCCTTTACGCAGAGAAAGTCGGTCCATTTCTTGGAGGTCGTTTTGAGGTTCACCTCGTTTTTTAAACGTCTGTTTACTCAAATCGATTCAGGTGTCTTTGATCCCATAAGAAATAAACGGCATTCACCCGTCCTGATCCTTGCGGGGGTCGCTCTCTTCCTCATTTCCATGGATAAGCCCGTCCAAGCCGCCCCTCCCCAGCTCAAAATCAACGGGGCCGCCATTGTCAACAACAGCAGCGGATGCACAGTCCGCTTAAGGGGTGTGGATATCGACGGCCTGGAGTTCGGGACCGACGTGGCCGGCCCGACGGGCGGGGTCACCGGTGTTGCGTCCGAAGCCATTTCTGTTTGGAAATGCAACGTCATCCGCCTGCCCTTGAACCAGGACCGTTGGTTCTTTTATCCCGACAGTTACCGCACCTTGGTCGATTCCCTCGTCAATTACTGCTCTTCCCAAAACTGCTATGTGATCCTGGACCTCCACTGGTCCGGCACCTGCAGTACCTGCGGCACGACCACCGGGACAACCCCCGTCACGGGTAATGGGTGGGGAAGCGCCGTCACGCAGATGCAGATGCCCGATGCCAACTCCATCACCTTTTGGAGCAATGTGGCGAGCCGCTACGCCAACAACCCCGCTGTCATGTTTGATCTTTACAACGAACCCAACGGTGTTTCCGCCAGCGTTTGGCTTAACGGCGGTTCGGCCGGCTCCTTTAACACCCCCGGCATGAAGAACCTTCTGTCGACGATCCGGGGCACGGGCGCAAAGAATATCGTCTTGGCCGGCGGCCTTAGTTGGTGCAATGACTTCTCCCAAATCCTGCCCGCCAACGCGCTCACCGACTCCACCGGCTACGGCGTCCTTTATGACGCCCATATTTATTCCAATAACGGGAACCAGACAGTCAACGTCTCAACGAGCACCTACCCATTCCTTGTAGGTGAGTTCGGTCTGTGCTCCTCCTGTTCACCCGACGGTGGGACCTGGGACAACAATTTCATCAGCTACCTCAACACCAACAACCTCAGCTGGACCGCCTGGAACATGGCCACTTCCGGTCCCCCGACCCTGATTTCCGACTGGAATTACACCGCCACTTCCTATCACGGAGTGCCCGTCAAGAATTCGCTGACGGGGACGGCAAATCCAGCTTGCGATACGGCCCTTGGAGGCCCCACCTATACACCGACTGCAACCCCCACCCAGGGCGGTTGCTTTATGCTTTCCAATTTTACGACCGCGGCCACTTATCCTTATTCCAGCCCTGTCAACACCCTGAACGGCAAATGGTTCACCTTTGATTGGACGACCAACGGAAGCGGTGTCCCCCAAACCCCGGCCATCGCCTATATGAGTTGCCCGGCGACCAATGACGCCTGTGCCACCCTTTTGGGCAATGCTTATCCGGGTCCCTTTGGGGAAACCTATTCGGCTTTCGTCAGCGGCGGCTATTCCTCCAATGCAACCCAACCTTCCGGTTATTCCACCACGATTTATTCCGGATTCGGCCTCGCCACTGAACTTACCCAGGGATACACCAACTTAAGTTGGGTAACGAATTTTTCGTTCTATATCCGGACCTCGGTGGCCCCCGTGACCCTCCGGTTCCAGGCCAGCACCCCCCTACTCAACCAGCAGCCCGTGACTTGGAACGGTACCGTGCTTCCTGGTGGAGGCAACGGCAACCAATACGGCCAAAATTTTGTGGTCAACCAGGCCAACACCTGGATCCAGGAAAGCATCCCCATGTCCGGGATGGAATTCCAGGATTGGTGCGGTGGCAGCGGCGGTTCCTGCCTGCCTACCGCCAGCGGCGGGGCTACGGTATACCAATCCGCGGCTATGACCCAGGTTATTTCCTTCCAGTGGGAAACACAGGGAGCCCCCACGACCCTCGGGTTCTCGATCAACGACTTCTGCCTTTCAGGTTCGTCTTTTCCCGTTACACCCACGCCCTCGGCCGTGTCTTCAACCTCGACCCCAACATTAACGCCTACCCGCACTGCCACCGCTACAGCGACGAAAACGACCACCTTTACCGCAACGAACACCGTGGCCAATACTTCCACGAGCACTCCCACCTTAACGCCCACCGCCTCGCCCACAGTCACGCGCACCAGTACGCCGACGAACACCGTGGCCAATACCTCCACTTTTACCGCGACCAATACGGCCACCAATTCGGCCACTTCCAGCCCGACGAGGACCACTACCTTGACTCCGACCGCAACGGCTACCAACACCTTAGCCAATACGGGTACGCCCACTTCCAGCGCCACTAATACGACCACCTCCACCGCGACCAACACTGCGGCCAATACTTCCACGAATACTTCCACGAAAACCGCCACCAACACGGCCACCGGCAGCCCGACCTCTACCCCGACTTTGACATTGACCGAGACGGCCACCAATACCCTCGTCAATACCGGCACGCCCACTTCCACCGCTACGAAAACCGCAACGTCCACGGTTACCAACACGACCACCAGCACCGCCACTTCGACTCCCACCCGGACCGCCACCTTCACCGTGACGACCACCCCCACCAACACGCTGGCCAATACGGCGACGAATACCGCCACCCTGACGGCCAGCTTGACGCCTTCTTCCACCGCCACCCGGACCACGACCGCCACCACTTCCAACACCGCTACGAAGACCGCCACGGCCACGATCACCGATACGCCCACCGACAGTGGAACACCCACCCCGACGGCCACCGGAACCATCCCGACCGCCACCAATACGCCGACCTCCACGCCCACTGGAACGGCGACTTTGACAGCCACGAAGACGGCTTCTTCCACAGCGACCCAAACGGCGACAAACTCAGCCACGGATACGGCCACCCGCACAGCCACCTTTACAGCCACGGCCACGACCACGAATACCTTGGCCAACACAGCCACCCATACGGCTTCCTCGACCCCCACCAATACCCTGGCCAACACGGCCACCAACACGCCTTCCTTGACTCCCACCAGCACCCTTTTGAATACCGCTACTTCCACACCAACCCGTTCGGCCACATCGACGGCGACTTTCACGACGACCAGTTCACCCACCCAGTCGGCCACCCGCACGGCAACCTCCACGCCCACCGATACCCTTGTCAATACGGCCACACCCAGCTTTACGCCTTCTTCGACTCCCACGGTGTTGACGGTGACGGCTTCCCAGGGAACCAATCCACCGCCTAACGCCACTCCCTTGGCCGGGACTTCCAACGTGCCGGTTCAGCAGATGGTTTTGACCAATCCCAGTTCATCCATCGTTAATATGTCGGCGGTCACCTTGACGGTGACCGGCACAGGCAACCCTATGAACATCACCAGCGTGACCCTTTTCGCCAACGGGGTGTCGGTGGGCAGCATGACTTTCACGGGCACCACGGCTGTCTTCAACCTCAGCGGGACCCTGCCGGGTAATTCCAGCGTGACTTATACGGCTTCCGCCAATTTCGGGACCAATGCCTCGGGTAGTTATAACTTCAGCGTGACAGGGGCTAGCGGCACGAACGGCCAGCCGGTGGTTTTCAGCCCCATGCCGGTGTTGGGAGCCGATATCGCGGTAGCCCAAGCCACGGCGACGCCCACCAAAACGACTACCGTGACGCCCAGCTTTACACCCACCTCCACTTCCACCAACACCCTCACGCCGACCAATACCTGTACGGCAACAGTGACCAACAGCCCCACCATCCCATTTACCGCCACTTCTTCTCCCACTTCCACGCCGGTGGCCAATTCCACGCCGGTCGTCTTTCCCAACCCCTCCACGGGCGGGAACGTGACCCTCATGGCCAACCTGAACCAGCCGGTATCCGGATTGAACGTGAGCCTGTACACCACGGCCTTCCGCATGGTGCAAAGCACGGACATTACTACCCTCACGCCCAATGTGACGGCTTCCGCCTTGCCTGGTACCACGGCCCAATCCTGGAAAATCCCCCTGGTGATGACCGACAAGGATGGACACCTCCTGGCCAGCGGCCTCTACTACGTGGTCATTACCATCAATGGCCAGAGGTATTCGGTCACGAAGCTACTTTTGCTGCGGTAATTTAAGGCGCTTTTCGCTGTTGGCCCCGTTTTTGTTTTTCATTTCCCATCCCATTCCTCGGGCTTTACCCTTTTTGAAGCGGGTATAATCCATTTCGACCATGGACCTCATGCTCGTGAATTTCCGGAAATCCTTCTGGCAATATGGCCCGATTATCCTTTTAGGCGCGGCCGCCTACGCTATAACCATCCCCTCAAGCGCCTGGGGCCATGTGGGCCACCAAGTGGTCGCGACCATCGCCCAGGACAACCTGACGTCCCAAGCCCGGACGATGGTGGAAAAAATCCTGGGGCCGGGAGAGGACCTGGCTTCGGTTTCCACTTGGGCCGATTCGGTCGTGAAATCCCGGCCCGAGACGGCGCCCTGGCATTTTTTCAACCTCGACGTCCGTCAAAGCCAAGGGGAATACGACATCGCCGACGTCTGCAAAGACCATGGTTGCGTGGTGGACCAGATTGAAAAGGATTGCGGGATCCTGGCCCAACGCTTCGCCAGCCGGCGGGACAAGAGGGAAGCCCTGAAATTCCTCGTCCATTTCCTAGGGGATGTGCACCAGCCCCTCCATTGCGCCGACGACAAAGACCGGGGCGGGAACGAGAAATGGTTCCGTTATTACGGACCCCATGGAAATTCCCGCCATTACACCTGGGTCAACTTCCACAGTTTTTGGGACAACCTATTAGAGGTGAAGGCCCAGGAAAACCCGCAGCGCCTGGCGGCAAGGTTGGAACAGGGGGTAAGCCCGCAGGACGTCAAGGCCTGGGCCCAGGGCAAGCCCTCCGATTGGGCCTATGAGAGCTTCCGGATCGCGCAAAATGACATCTATAAAGACCTTCCCGAGGGCCCTTTAATGGAGAAAAACCGGTGGGGGAGGGACCTTCCGGAAGATTATTATTCCCCCCGGATGCGCGCTATAGTGGACCGCCAGCTTGAAAAGGCAGGAGTGAGACTGGCCTTTCTCTTGAACGGACTCTTTTCAAAGTAACTTTTTGTGGGAAGCTGGGATGTGCCGGCCTTCATCCTGGGATATGTTTTGTTTGAAGAAGCCAGTGACACACCGAATTCTTTAACAAACCTTTTTGGAAAAATCGGCATGCTCCAAGTCAACACCGCCATTGAAAAAGTAACCCTCTATGACGGGGTGAAATACAAGCCGGCCCAAGATGCCACCTTGCTGATTTCCGGCGAGAAGATCGCCTATGCGGGACCGCATTCCAAAGCCCCCGCCTACCAGGCCCAAGCGGCCCTGGACGGCAAAGGCTTGTTCGCGCTGCCGGGGCTCATTGACCTGCATGTCCACGGCCTGGTGGACGGCAGAACCCTTGGAAGCTTCCTCCAGAACGGCGTCACCACCATCCGGGACCTGGCCAGCGATCCCTTTGAGGCCCTGGCTTGGAAGGCCCGGGAGCAATCGGGATTGATCGCTTCGCCCCGCATCTTTGTTTCCGGGCCTGTCCTGACCTGCCACAAGGGATACCCCGAGAACGTCTGGGGGCCGAAGGTGGCCGCCTCCATCCAGGGGCGTTACCAGGCCCAAGACAAGGTCAAAAGGCTGGCGGGCCTTGGAATGGACGTCATCAAGATCGGCATGGAACATGAACTGGGGCCTTGCCTGTCGGAAACGGAAGTGGCGGGTATCGTCAACGCCGCCCATTCCTTGGGCAAGCGCGTCACGGCCCATATCACCAGCGAGGAAGATTTCGAAGCCTGCCTCAAGGGCGGGGTGGACGAGGTGGCTCACATGCCTTCCCGGCCCGTTTCGGACGAACTTTGGGAGGAAGCGGTTAAAAAGAACATCCTCATCCTCCCAACCCTGCACGCCCACGCCGGCTGGGCGGAGGAATGGAAGCGGCGGGGAGACCACCCCTTCGGCCAATTCTGCCAGCACGGCTTTCGGGCGGGGCACCACCAGAGCCAGAAGAACCTCGAGCGGTTCTTAAGCCTGGGCGGCCGGGTGGCCTATGGCACGGACGCGGGCAACCCCCATATGCCTTTCGGGGTGGCCGTGAAGGAATGGAAGGACCTCCAAAGCGCGGGGCTTTCCCCGGGCCAATGCCTGGAAATGGCAACGCGGGCCGCCGCCAAGGTTTTGGGGGCGGAGGACAAGCTGGGGACCCTCGAAAAAGGGAAATTTGCCGACCTGGGGCTTTACCAGCATGACCCCCTGAAGGATGCCCAAAACTTCCGCACGCTTCAATTGGTTTTCAAGGGTGGGCGTCCCCATTCACCGGGCCCGTTGGAATTTCCCAAACCCTTCGACCTGGATTTCTGGATCCACCAATGGGAAAAGACCAGGTTCAAAACCGGATGGCAGGAGAGCGCAGGAGCCCGGAAAAATGGCTGAACTCCGATCCCCCCGACAGCAGGTTTGGGAAGGCTTTGGCGTGGCCTGGGCCCTGCTCTTCATCGTTTTTTTGATGTTCTACGCCGCCTTTATTACCTGGTCCGACTGGGGTCCCAACGGCCCTACGGACGCCTGGACCGACATTCCCATGTACCTTCTGACCTATTGCGGGTTGAGCCAATGGGTTTACGTCATTCCTTGTTGCCTCTTCTTCGTTTTGAAAAAAATGTTCCATCTGGCCATGGGCGTCCTTTTGGGGGCGGTTTCGATCCTCGGGTTGAACCTCCTTGTTTATTTTTGGTGGCTGCACGGATAAACCGTTCCCGTCAATCGGATCTTTACACGTCTTTAATCTCTATTTTTTAGTGGATTACCTCTAAAGTCCAAAAAGGTATAATTCTTGCTAGAGGAATCCTTTCCCCTGGGACGGTTTTGACATGCGCCAGCAGTTTGGAATGAACCAAAA
>JAJPJW010000014.1 GCA_021324075.1 Pseudomonadota bacterium
CCCGTCTTCGAAATCTTTTTTCCTTAAAAGGTCCCCCTTTTTCAGTTTGAAAACCTTCAGGAGGTCCGAATCATCGAAGAGGACGTTGCCCCTGAATTTAACTTTCCCCAGGTTGTATTTGACTCCTTCGTTGACCTTCAAGCTCAGGTAAACCCTCTTTTTTTCGGGGCTGAATTTCTCATCATGGCTCAAAACCACGGCTTTTAAATACCCCTCGTCGTGGTAGAAGTCCTCGATGGCTTTCAAGTCGTCTTCCAATGATTCGGGCTTGTACTTATCCCCTTTTTTGTTGTCTTTCATCTGGCTGGCGACCTTGTCCCCGCTGAAGGCCTGGGCCCCCTCCACTTCGATGCCGCCGATCTTGATCTGGAAGCCTTCGTTGATCACAAAAGTCAAATCGACGTTTCCATCCTTGGAGTTGGGTTGGGTGGCGACATCGACACTGACGTTGGGATAACCCTCGTCCAGGTAGAGTTTTTTAATGGCGGTAACGTCGTTGTTCAACTGGGCCTGGTTGAAGGGTGATTTGGGGGCCAGTTTCATTTCATCGAGGAACTTCTTGGAATCCCATTTCTTGTTCCCTTTAAAAACGATCGTGTCGACCAGGGGCCTCTCGGTCACGCGGAAGACCAGGACGACCTGTCCGGCCTTTTCCCCGGGCTGGGCCTCTACCTTGACATCCTTGAAGTCGCCCATCGAAAAAAGGTTGTGGATGTCCATGCGGACCCGGCGTACGGAAAAGGCATCCCCTTCTTTTTCTTGGATATGGCCGTAGATGACGAGACTGGAAACGTTCTTGTTGCCGTCAATTTTAATCGAGGAAATCTTGAGGGAATCAGCGCTGTTTTGGGCCCTTAGAAGGCCGGTTGCCCCGAAAGTAAGGGTGAAAAACACGAGAAACCCCAGCCAGGGGGAGGCGTTGGAACGGAATGGTTTTAAAAACAAACTTTCCTCCTCGAAACCCGTGGGCTTCGATTGAGTCATGATAGTTCACGCTTAAAACGCGGCCAAAAGCTCACAAAGACGCGCATTCTAGCACGGGCCTCCAAAAATCCGCAAACAATACTTCCATTTAAACGGGATGGCGGACGGCTTCCAGGAAGAAAGGCCGATCCTCCGGAAACGGTCCTCGTTTGGACGTTTCAGGGTCTTAAGCAGGCCGGGGAAAAAGAAAGAAACAAAAACCGCGTTACTCGACGGAAGCGGAGGCTTTCTGGGTCACAACCCTTTCGTTGCCGTTCGGGTCCTTGGCAGAAATTTGGATTTGGACGTCTTGGGTCGGGTCCAAACCGTCGATGGTCATGTCGTGGCGGTAATCGAAGGGCTTGTTTTCCGGCATCACTTTGATCAACTGCCCATCCATCCCCAAGGCGCGGATTTCACATTTCGTCACCTTGTCCGTGACCCACTGGAGCGAAAACTTCCCGGGTCCCACAGGGTAAATGTCGAAGCGTTCGAAGTTGGGTTTTTCCACGTCGCCTTTTTTGGGGCCGATGACGTCGGGCAAGGATTGGGAAAGCTCAATGCCGACCTTCCCTTCGTTTTGCCCCCAGTCATTTTGGCCCACCGACCCGCTCAGCTTCAGTTTTTGGGTTAGGTTCAAATCCAAGCCCACGCTGCCTGTGGGCGAAAGGTCGCCCGTGACGCCCCGGTTCAAGCCGATATCCGTCCGGACTGAGAATTTGGAATCCAGGGGTTTCACCAGTTCAACGTTCAGCAGGGGGCTTGAGGAAGCCGCTAAGGAATTGGCACCGGCTTCAATCGGTCCGGCGGCCGTCGTAGGCGAGGACCCGGTCAATATGCCGCCGGGATTCCCGGTAAACTGGATGTCCGTTCCCAGCCATTGCTGGACATAGGAGCGGGCGGCACGCGTGGCCTCGTTCAAGGCCATTGTATTCAAGGCGTTGATGGCCGTTTCAGTGGCGGTTTGCCCGAAGTCCTGCTGGTAATAGGCCTGTAATTGCTGGCTGGTATAGCCGGTCATGTCCTTCCCGAACATGATGTAGGACAAAAGCATTTTTTGCGATTTGTCGTGGTCGGTGCTGTCGAATTGGGGGTTGGAGTCCATGCTGAAATCGATGTTCCCGAAAGTTCCCTTGAAGTTCACCCAGCTGTCCACGTCCGTTTTACGCAGGGCTCCCGCCGAAAGGACCTCAGCGTTCGTAAGGCGGCTGGTGGCTTTTCCCCAGATCGTCGGCGGACGGCCTTTCGAGATGGCGATCCAGCCGTTCTGCATGTCGAACCGGTGGTTCAAATAAATCAAGAAGCCCTGGCTGGAACTGGCGGTGCCGTAACATTTGATCCCAGCCTGTTCGGGCGTGCGGTCCGCGTCCTTGCCCTCGATTTTGATCACGTCGCCCGGATCGACCTTCAGTTCCAAATAACAGGTGTTGAAATCATTCGAGTACCAGGTGTTTTTGCCGGAAATCAGCTTAAGGTCGAAAGTCACCCCCGCCAGTTCCCGGTACTCGATCTTTTGCCCATGCTCATCCAGGGCTTCAATAGGTGGAAAAGTGTAATGCCCCGTGTCCAAGAAGGCCGTACCGCTTACGACCGGCTGTTCCAGGGGGCCCGTGATCACCATGGGGTCGTTGGGAGTATTCCCGTAAAAATAGATTTCCCCCCATTCCCCCTTACGCATGATCGTCGGGATGCTCAACCACAAACCGTGGGTGCCGATCGTCTGGACGCGGAAGTCCAGGTACTGGGGGATGAAATCCACGAGCACCATCTTGCTTTCGTCCACCGGCGGCGAGGAAATGAAGACCCGTCCCTGGCCGATGCGGGCGTTCAAACCTTCGACGGCCAGGTGATTATGGCGCACCTTGATGCGTCCGCTCAGGTCGTCCATCGACTGGGCCACCATGGGCGGCACCAATTGGCACTTATTGAGGTCCAGGTCCATCGTCACATCGGGATTGTCCAAGGTCCCCCCCACATGGGCCGAAAAGTCCATGTTGCCCGAGGCTTTCTTCGCCCACCCGGCCAAAAGGATCAGGCTGAAGTCCCCTTTTTCCATGTTGGCTGTGACGTCCATTTCCCGGTTCCGGATTTTTTTCATTCCGTCTTCCGTAAAGGCGATCGGCAACTTCCCACCCAGGGTGAAGGTGAACAGGCCTTGCCGGCTGAGGGTAATGGGATTTTCCTCATCCCCCAGGAAAAGGGTGTTGTCTTTGGATTTCAGTTCGCCGTCCAACAAGTCGAATTTCAAATCCCCCACTTGTCCGTCCATGATCGAGAGGGAGGTCGTGAAAATCGGGTCGGCCAGGGTCCCTTCAAAAACCAGGTGGTAACTTCCGGTCCCGCTCAAGGGAAAGCTGGGAAGGATCCACTTTCCGATTTCCTGGATCGGGATGTTTTTTGAGTCCGATACCAGGCTGCAGGGGCCGTTGAGGTCCAAATCGCCGTCCACCGAAAAGGAGCCTGAGGCGTTCACAAGGTGGAAATTGTTGAAAACTACCTTTTGGCCCTGGGAAATATCGACTGCCCCGACCAATTGGGGCTTCGAATTATCGATCGGCTTGAATTCGATGATCTTATGGTGGACGTTCAAGGCCACATCGAAGGGCTCGGGCTTTTGGTTCCCCCGGCCCGTTTCCAGGACGGAAAGCAGTCCGTCAAACGTAGGCCGGTCCTCCTTTTCTTCCATGGCCAATTTCCCCGACAGGTGGATCTGGCTGGTGAAGTTGATGATCGCGATGGGAAGGTCTTTCGTGGATCCGGACAGGTCCAGGACCCAGAGGCTGGGGTCCTCCGGGCTGGGATAGGCGCTTCCCTGTTGGATGTCGATTTCACCCTTGGCCAGGGTGATTTTGTTTTCCTCCAGGGCCACCTTCCCGCCGGCGTAGGAAAAATGAAGCTCAGCCGAAGGGACCAGATTATTGTCGTATTTCAGGTTCTCGCCCGTCACTGAAAAGGCGACGGCGGGCGAAACCAAAGGCCCCGTCACGGAAAGGTTTCCGTTCACCTCCCCGCCCACCGCATGTTTTTCCGTATCCACACCCATCAGGGTCAGGATGTTCTTCAGTTTTTCCCTTTCCACCGGGCCGTTGATGTTGATGCGGCTGTCCGAATCCCAAAAGGCCTTGGGAGATTCCAGGCTGCCCGAAAGGGTGTAATGGGCCAGGTCCCGCGCCAGGGAAAATTTCGGGGAAATCCTGGACTTGTTCCCGTCGAAGGAAAATTCCATCTGGTCGAAACCGTATTTTTGGATGGTCCCATCGGTGACCGTAAAGTTTCCTTCCATGGGCAATTCGTCGAAGGTGCCGCTCTTGAGCTTCAACTCGCCCGAAATGGTCCCGGTCATCCTGATGGTTTTGGGGAGGAATTGGGTCAATTCGGGGGCTTCGGCCAGCAAGCAGGGAGCGATCTTCACCAGTCCCCGCAGCGTTGTTTTGGGCGAGGAAGCATCCAAAACCGCCGACCCGCTGATGTTTTTTCCCAGTTTGAACTTGCCGGTCAAAACCGAGTCCGCACAATTGGCCGCCATCGAATAATCGTTGAAGCTGTAGACATTGCCCTTCAAGTCCTTTAAGGAAAAAGCGGCCGTGGAGAAACTGCCGTTCCAATTGGCCCAAAAGGGATCGCCGGTGGCCTTGGCATCCCAGAGGAAATCCCCCGTTAGGAATGGGCCCTGGCCCAGTTGGAAACCATCGACCTTGAACCGAAGGTTCATTGCCCCTGATTGGGGGTGGGTATCCCAGGAACCCGCCACGGACAAATAGCGGTCGCCTTGCTGGAATTTGAGTTTTTTGACCAGGAGTTTTCCTTCCACCATGTCCAGGGAAGCATTGACCTTGTCGGCGTACCAATCCCCCACCTTGAGGGAATCCACCGCGATATCATCCCCCTCCAAGAGCGGGCTTTTCTGGACTCCTGAAAGGTGCAGATGCCCCGTGACAAAGCCTTCAAAGGGCTGGGGAGGGTTGTTCCATTGGGCGATCTCCGCGATTAAATGGATGGGAAACTCACGGGCGTCGATCTTCAAATCCAGGGGGGACTGGGGGGTCAGGCCCAATTTGCCGGAAGCGGAAAAGATTTCCCCGATTTCCAATTGGTCGATCGAAATTTCGTCGGGCTTCCACGAAACCGCGGCCTTCAAGGGCTGGGGCTCCAATCCGTTGTCTTCATCGTCCTGGGAAGTGCTGATGGTGATTTCCTTCGAGGAAAGGGTGGCGTTTGCCGTGGGTTCCTTTTTGGTGCCCCCCACCTTCACGCTCACGTCCACATTCCCGCTGATATCCGGGAATTGGTCGTGGAACAATTGGGTTTCCTCAAGGGCCGCCCCCAGACCGGTGATTTCGATATCGATGGGCTGGTCATCGGCCTTCGGTAAAACACCCTTACCGGTCCATTTCCCGGTCATGGCTTTCTTTCCCGAAGAGACGGAAAATTTTTCGAGTTTCCAGTCGTTGGGCTCCTCCTTGAAGGACGCTTCCAATTTGGATTTTTCGTTGAGGGTCGCGGAAAGCACGAGTTTCCCGTCTTTCAATTGGACGCTGTGGCGGATCAGGTAGTGGACGACCGAATCCCTCAAGGTCCGGGTCAGGTCCATCTGGCCGCTGGTGGAGAGGGTGTATTTTTCCCTGGTGCCGCCGAAACGAAGTTCTTCGCTGATGGTTCCCTCGGTTTGGGAAATGCCGAGGATGGAGGCCGCCTGGCTGGCTTGCACATCCACTAGGTTGACCCTTAAGGAAACGGGCGCACCCGGCTGGTCCAAAACCG
>JAJPJW010000098.1 GCA_021324075.1 Pseudomonadota bacterium
ATCTGACGCTTTGGGATGTGCCGCCCAAATCCCTTCCCTTGGACCGCCAAATTTGGGAAGAAACCGTAGCCCGCTTCGAACAAGCCAACCCCGACATCAAAATTGAAGGCGTGGAACGCCAATACCAGCCCGAAGAATTCGTGACCGTTATGGCCGGCGGCAAGGGCCCGGATGTGGTGAAAGTCTGGGTGGGGGCGATTCAAACCCTGGCCAACCTGGGCTTCCTCCAACCGGTGGATGCCTACCTTAAAGATTGGTCCCAGAAGGATTTCATAAAACCCGTGCTAATGGACAGCACGAAAGTGGGGGATTCCCATTACGGGGTTCCAGCCGACAGTTATTTCCTTTTTTTACTTTACCGAAAGGATCTTTTCACCCGAGCCGGGTTGAACCCCGAAACCCCGCCGACCAACTGGGATGACTTGGTAGCGGATGCCCGTGTACTGACCCATCGGGAGAAGGGACAATACGGCCTGGGATTGGTGCCGAAAACCTGGTATTTCCAGGACTTCGTCTGGCAGGCAGGCGGGGAGATGATCCGTACCGGCCCGACGGGCCGTCCACAGGCGGCCTTTGAGGATGCACCAGCCGTGGCGGCGTTGAACTTTTGGAAAACCTTGCGTTGGAAATATAACCTCCTCCAACCGGATGTTTTGATGCCTGAAACCGAATTGCTCCACCTCTTCGCCCTGGGCAAGGTCGCCATGATCATGGGCACGGAAAACCAGCTGCCCGCCCTGATCAGTAGGTACAAAATCGATCCCCAGACCTTCGGCATCGCGCCCCTGCCTGCGGGCCCCACCAGCATCCGGGCCGCCCATTTGAGCGGAGATGTTTATGTCGTCAACGCCGCCACCACCCCGGAAAAGAAGGAGGCGGCCTGGAAATGGATCTCCTTCGAACTCGACCCCCTGAACCAGATATGGAAGTGGGGCCGGATGCACGATTTGAAGATGGTCATTTATCCAGGGGCTTTTAGCTCCGCCGTCAGTATCGCCAATGTACCGGAGTTCCAAAGGGTCCAAAGCGCGATCGATATGGCCCGGGTGGAACCCCATGTCAATGGCTGGCCACAGGTAAGGGACCTGTTGGACCAGGACCCCCTCCAGGAAGTCCTGCTGGACCCCAATGCGGACCCCCAAAACCTGCTGTTGATCAAGGCCAAGGAAGCGGACCGGGAAATCTTCGCCAAAACGGCGGCCATCCCATGACCCGCCCTTTTCCCACGGGAGGCGCCCCCGATGCCTGATTACAAGCCTTTTTCCATTTACGACGACGATGAGGAAAAGAAAAAGCCCATTTCGGTTCCCGAAGAAATGAAGGTCCCCTCGGGGGAACTGGACCTGGAAATCGAGGATGTTCCCACCGGAGACGATGAAAAAACCCGGAAGGAATTGATGAAACAGCTGGGAATATCCAGTGCCACATCCACGCCCGGATCGGAAGAAAAGAAAACTTCCGAAGCGCTCGAAAAAACCCCTTTTCTCCAGGGCCAATCCACTGAAACGGTGGAGGAACGCGCCAAGGAACTGATCCG
This sequence comes from Pseudomonadota bacterium, assembly GCA_021324075.1. GTDB lineage: Bacteria > Oederibacteriota > Muellerivitia > Muellerivitales > Muellerivitaceae > JAJPJW01. The sequence goes on from JAJPJW010000098.1 coordinate 1,538, forward strand.
CAAGCGGCAGGAAACCGGCAAGGTGAGGGACCGCCGGAAAACGGCCTCCATTTTCGACAAGCCCATCGAACCGGACAAACCCATCCAGCCCGGAAAAGGGGCCTGGCACCCCTTGGGTTACCGGGCCCAGGCCTTTTGGTATTTATTCCCGGCCCTGGCTTTCTTCGGCCTTTTCTACCTCTATCCCATGGTGGAGGGCTTCAAGATCAGCCTGACCCACTACAGCCCCCTGGGAAACAGCGTCGACGTCGGATGGGGAAACTATGCAAGGGCCCTTTCGGATTCCCTCTTTTGGCAGACCGTCACCAATGCCGTCTATTTCACGCTCTTCACCCTGGTGCTGGGAATCTGGCCCCCTGTGCTTTTAGCGATCGTCTTAAATGAAATCTCGAGGGGGAAAGGGTTTTTCAAGGTCCTTTACCTCCTTCCTTTCGTGATTCCCACCGTGCCTGCCGCCAATCTCTGGAAATGGATTTTTGACGACGGTTTCGGGGTCCTTAATTCGATCCTTCAGGCCTTGGACCTTCCGCCCGTCGGCTGGCTGACCTCCACCTGGGCCCTTCTCTCGATCGTCATCATGTTCGTGTGGAAAAACACCGGCTGGTTCATGCTGATCTACTACGCCGCCCTGCAAAACCTGCCCGAGGAGCAATATGAGGCCGCCGAGCTGGATGGGGCCGGTACCATGAAGAAAGTTCTCAACATCACTTTGCCCCATCTGCGGCCCGTCGTCTGGATCCTTTCCATCATCCAGGTTTTGACGGCCTTCCAGATCTTTACCGAGGTTTACGTCATGACCAACGGCGGCCCCATGCACTATACCGAGGTGATCGGGACCTATATCTATAAAACGGCTTTCGGTTCCATGGACCTGGGTTACGCCTCGGCCATGGCCATGCTCATGTTCGCTTTCTTGTTCGTCTTTACGATGATCCGCTTCTTCCAAATCCGCCAGGCGGCCCGGTGAAAAGAGGGAAATGATGGAATCCGAAACGACAATCAGGCCCGCGCAGGGGTCCTCCCGGCCCAAGGAAGTCCGGGGTCTCTTTTCCCACCAGGACAGGAAAAAGGCCGCGGTCAAGCTGTTGTTGATGTTGGGCACCCTGGCCTTGGTGGTGGGGGCCCTCGTCACTTTGGCGCCGATCGCCTGGATGTTGCTGGGTTCCTTTAAAACTTCCGCTGAAATCTACTCCATCCCCCAGGCCTATCTGCCCGCCGACTACAATACCGGCAATTACGAGGAAGCCCTGAGGCTGGTGGATTTCGGGCGCTATTTCCTGAACAGCCTTTTTATTTGCGCCTGTGTGGTGGCGGGGCAGCTCCTGATCAGCTCCATGGCGGCTTATTCCCTGACGAAGCTCCGTGTCCGTTTCGCAGGCGGGATTTTGCTGATGTTCATGACCACCCTTATGGTGCCTTTCGAGGTCCTGATCATCCCCCTTTACCTCATCATGAAGTTCTTCCCCTTCGGGCCCGACATCCAGAACGTGAACCTGGTCAACACCTATTGGGCCGTCATCCTTCCGGGAATCTTCAGTGCCTTCAGCATCATGGTGTTGAAGGATTTTTACGATTCCATCCCGAACGAAATCCTCTATGCCGCCCGGATCGACGGTTGCAGCGAAACCAGGGTTTTTTTCCGCTTTATCCTGCCCATGACCAAGCCCATCATGGCCATCCTGGCCATTTTTTCCTTCGTGACGACTTGGAACGGTTTCTTTTGGCCCCTCATCGTGTTAAACAACCCGGATTTCTATCCCCTGGTCCTGGGGGTCCAGAAACTTATTGATACCGGTGAGCCTTGGAACGTGGTGATGGCGGCCCTGGTCTTAAGCACCATCCCCTCCGTCCTGCTTCTCCTTTTCTTCCAAAGAACCATCATCCGGGGGATCGCCTATACGGGCATTTACGGATAATGCCGACGACCTCGAGGCTTTCGGCCATCCAGGATTGGGTGGCGACCCAAGTCAGCCCCCATCGCCTGAAACACATCGAGGGAGTCGCCCAAACCTCCGGACGCCTGGCCAAGCACTTTGGCCTTGCAGTGGAAAAAGCCCGCCTGGCGGCCTGGCTTCATGATTGCGCCAAGGAGCTTCCGCGGTCAGAAATGAAGAAGTGGATACGAAAAGCGGGATTCCGATTGGATGCCTCGGAGGAAAGGATGCCGGGCTTATGGCATCCCCATGCGGGGGCGGCCATTGCCTTGAAAAAATGGGGGATCAGGGACAATGCGGTCTTAGAAGCGGTCCGGTGCCACACCTTGGGAAGCCCCCAAATGGGTCCCTTGGCCCAAGTGGTCTTCGTATCGGATTTCATCGAGCCGGGCCGCCGTTTCGAAGGGGTAGGAACGGTCCGGTCCTTGGCCGGGAAAAACCTTCGGAAAGCGGTATTGGCTAAAGCCTCCATGACCATCGGGTTTTTATTTGATAAAAAGATGAAGGTTCATCCACGGCTTTTGGAAACTTGGAACGAATTCCTGGACGGGAAATGATGCGGAATAAAAAGGCCATTTTGCTCTTATTGCCGGTGGTTCTAGCCCTGGCCGCGCTTTACCCGGCTTTGTCCCGGCATCCGGTGCATTTGTTCCTGCTCAAAGGAACGGAAGGGACGGTGGAAGCCTACAAATTGTCCCTGCCACTCAACGGCCAGGAAGCGGCAGTCGAATCCATCCCACTCAACCCAAGCCAACAAAAGGCGGGTGGGGAAATCCTCGCCTTGAAAGACAGCCAAAGACTCGGGGCCTTCGCCAGGGACCTTGGTGTTTTTGCGGGTGTGGTCGGCGTCCCTTCCACCCAGGATGGATGGCCCGGCTTTTTGGGTGGGGGATGCAAGGGCCTTTTGAGCGACTCCCTCCCCGGTAGTTTCGATAACCTGCAATGGACCGACCGGCTTTACCTGGCCTTTTACACGCGGATTCCCCCTCCGGCTCCTTATTCGGCCCATGCGGCAAAAGATGCTACGCTTCCGGCCGCTACTCCCGTTCCTTCCGCGACCCAGGCTCCGGCCACGCCCAATCCGGCGCCGACCCCCGGGGTGGTTCGGGTGGAAATCCTTAATGGTTGTGGTATAACCAATGCCGCCGATTGGGTCGCCCGCCGCGTGAAGGGGCCCGGCATCACCATCACCGATACGGGCAATGCGGATAATTTCCGCTATGCAAAGACTATCGTCCGTTCTTGCGCCGGCACACCGGTCGCCTTGGAGGAAGCGGTGGAGCGCCTGGGACTTCCCAAGGACGCGGTTGAGGAAATACCGAGCCTTTCCTCCTCCGTGGACGTGGTCATTATCGTCGGCAAGGATTACCGGAAATTACGGGAGCAGTTTCGTGAACGAAATCGTCACTGAGCGCAACAAATTCAAGAAGCTTTTCGCCAATACCACGTCCCGGATGCTGCTGGGAGTGTGGCTGATCGTCAAGGGTTCCCGGTTTTCGATGAAGTCCATCGGGGAACTGGTTTCCTACCCGGAGGACGCCTTGGAGGCCAAACTGCAAACTTTCGCAGGCATGGGCCTGGTCCATGTCATCACGGACGCCCAGGGGGAGCGCCAGGTCGAATTTCTCGCCCCCTCCAGCCCGGATGTGGAAAAAATCATCCTGGAACTTTTCGAGGGGCGCAAAAACGATTTTGATTCGGTCGAGTTGAAATTAAGGTCGCTGATCTATAAAACCCTGTTGACAACCCCCCTCTAAGCCCCGTGACCAACGAAATTTTTTCCATCCACCAAAGCTTGACCGACGCTTTGCAAAGGGCCGTCGCCGTCTATGGGGTTCCTGAGATCACCATTACCCTGGAAAGCCCGAAGGACAAAACCCACGGGGATTACGCCACACCCATTGCCATGGCCCTCGCCAAAAAGCTTAAAAAAGCACCCCTTTCCATAGCTCAGGACATGGTTAAAAACCTGTCCTTGGACCCGTCGCTCGTCAGCGGGGCAGAGGTAGCGGCTCCAGGTTTTATCAACCTGCGGCTGGCGCCCAAGGCCTATTACGGGGTTTTGGAAGGGATTCTCACGGCCGGCGCCCAATACGGGGAAAACAAGCAACTACAAGGACGTCGGCTCCTATTGGAATTCGTCAGCGCCAACCCCACCGGTCCTCTTAACGTCGTCAACGCCCGGGCCGCCGTCCTGGGGGACACCATCACCCGGCTTACACGAGTTTCTGGCGGACAAGTGGACACGGAATATTACGTTAATGACGCCGGCAACCAAGCCAGGCTTTTCGGGGAATCGTTGGAAGCCGCCATCAGCCGGGTCCGGGGCGTACCGAAGGATGCCCCTGAAGGAGGGTACCAGGGTGCCTATATGGAAGACCTGGCCCGCGAGTTTCTCACCGAGACCGAGGGGAATTCGAAGGACTTCAACCTGTCCACTGCCAAGCTCGGCGAATGGGGGATGGACCGGGTGGTCCAATGGCACAAGGAATCCTTGGGGAAATTCGGGGTAAGTTTTGAACGCTGGTTCTCCGAACGGAGGGAATTGCATGAACCCGGTTTGGTGGCTGAAACCCTGAAGAAGCTGACGGAAATGGGGTTGACCTACGACAAGGACGGCGCCACTTGGATCAAGACTTCGGAGTTTGGTGCGCACAAAGATGAAGTATTGATCAAAAGCAACGGCATACCCGCCTATATCGTGGCTGACATCGCCTATCACCTTCACAAGCTGAAAAGAGGTTATTCCAAGGTGATCAATATTATGGGGCCCGACCATCACGGCCATATCCTCAGCATGAAGGCCGCCCATAAGGCCCTGGGCTTTGAGGAATCCCTCTTTGAGGTCCTCATCGCCCAGCACGTCAGCCTCCTCTCCGGCGGGCAAAAGGTCAAAATGTCCAAACGGGAGGGAAAGTTCGTGACGATGGAGGAGCTTTTGGGCCAGGTGGGGAAGGATGCGGCCCGCTATTTCTTCGTCATGCGGGGGGCCAACAGCCACCTGGATTTCGACATTGAAGTGGCCCAGAAACAAACCGATGAAAACCCGGTTTTTTACGTTCAATACGCCCATGCGCGAATTTGCAGCCTCCTGAAAAAATGCGCGGAAAGGGGACTGCATCCCTCCCGCCACGCCAGGGACTTCACCTCCCTTCAGGAACCGGAGACCTTTTTGCTGTTGAAAGAAATCATGGAATTCCCACAATGGGTGGTCGAGAGCGCCAAATCCTATGAGCCCCACCGCATGGTGGTCTATCTCCAGAACTTGGCGGCCGATTTCCACCTTTTCTACACCAAACACCGGATATTGGACGCCCCTTCCGAAGTGGCCCAGGCCCGTTTGGGACTGGCCCAGGCGGTCCGGATCGTGCTTGAAAACGCATTGGGCCTTTTGGGTGTTACGGCCCCGGAACAAATGTGAAATTAGAGGGTTTCTTGAAAGCTAAAAAAATCTTTTACCCGGCCTTCCGCCTTCCCTTGGTTTTAATGGTTTGCGTGATGGGAACTGGATGCTCCAAATCCAAACCCAATCCCGGCCCGGACGATTCGCCCATTCAAAAAGTCCGGGACGACCTGAAAAAGGGTGATTATGAGCAATGCCTGACGGACAGCAAGGACGTCACCAGCCAGGCCCCGCCGGGGCCCTTCACGGAAGAAGCTTATTACCTCCATGCCTATGCCATGGCCTTTGGACGGTCGGATTTCCAAGGAGCCAAACTTTCCCTCAAGCAGCTGCTGGCCCTTTACCCTTCCGGCCGTTATGCCATGGATGCCCAAAAACTTCTGGCCGATTGCCAGTATTGGCTGGGACATTACCAAACCGCCGGGAAGGAATACAAGAAATTGGGCTCGGCTTACGCCGGGAAGGGCCTGGACAGTTACGCCCTTTTTCAAGGCGGGAACTGCCTTTTGCTGGACGACAAAGTGGAAGACGCCTTGGCAGCCTACCGGGAATTGACCGACAAATACCCCACTGACCCACTGGCCGATTCGGCCCAATTGATGGTCGCCGACTCCTATATCAAGCTTCAAAATACCAAGCAGGCCAAGGCGGAACTCCAAAAACTCATATCCTTCACCCGGGACAAGGACATCCAGGATGCGGCCCAAAAAACCCTCCGACAAATCGAAGAAAAGGAATCACTTCGAAAAGACGCGGGGGTCCCGTGATAATCCCCGCCAGCCTCAAGTTGTTTTTGGGATTGGGTTCGGCCGGCTTCTCCGTTGGATTTCTCACTTGGTCTTTCACTCGATGGTTATTGGAACGCCTGCCCTCTTTTGCCCCCAAAATCCCATCCATTTCCGCCGTCCGAACAGGTAAGAAACCGGACCGCGCCCAAACTCTTTTAGCCCTTGGACTTTTACTGGGCCTAATGGTGGCGGTTTTTGCCGATTTTTCAACGGGGCTCCTGCTCATGATCGTGGTCGTTGGGATTTGGTACGGGGTCCGAAAGGGGCCCGGTCGCAAAAAGAATTTTGAAACCAAAAAACGGATGGCGAAGCTTAAGGAAGTCTTTCCCCAAACCCTGGGCATGGCGGTCCAGGCCCTTAAAACCGGGCAAACCATCCCTCAAGTATTGGAATACCTGTCCCGGGAATGCCCACCACCCTTGACGGAGGAACTGTCGCAGGTTTGCGGCGAGATGGATTTGGGCAATTCCGCCGAACTGGCCCTTTCGAAAATGGACGAACGGTTTCCCGACTTCGCCGAATTCCATCAGTTCTTGGAATCCTATAAAATTTCGAGGCAAACGGGCGCCAATTTAACCCATTTGTTGGAAGTGCTTTTGGAGGGGATGGAGGAAAAAAACCGCCTTTTACGGAAAATGGAGGCGATGACGGCCCAAGCCAAGCTCTCCGGAACGCTCATGGGCCTACTGCCATTCCTTTTGGCTTTTGTCTTTTTCGTAATGGACCCGGAGCTGATGACACCCTTGTTCACGACCCAAATCGGTTTAGCCATTCTTCTTTTGGCCCTGGTTCTGGAAGCCATCGGCTTTTTCTGGATCCGCCAGTTGCTCCAACTGGAGGTTTGAAATGGCCTACGCCTTCCTTGCAGTTGGCTGCTGCCTGATAGGTTGGGCCGTGCGAAACCTGTCTTGGGGCCTTCTGATCCGCGTTTCGCGGCATCAGCAAGAAGTGCGGTTGAAAAGTTTGGTGACCCTGGCCCGCAAACCCCTGCCTTTCCAAAGCTTTTTAGCCGTTGTGGAGGACAACCTCCAACGGCTGGAAAAATCCGATTGGTTGGAGAAATACCTTCGATATCTTTCCCGCCAACTCCAAAGGATGGGGCTGGAAGGGTTGAAACCGGTCCATATCCTGGGTTACCAGGTCCTCGCCGCGCTTTTCGGCACCCTTCTTTTCGGCCTTCTTGCCGGTAGTTTCTGCCTTGGGTTTTTGGCTTTCCTCGCTGGTGCCAGTTTGCCCCTTCTCTGGCTAAGGGATAGGGCCCTGCGGCGTGAACAGAGGATTTTGCGGGAACTTCCCAATGCATTGGAGGTCATTTCCCTTTGTTCGGAGGCTGGCCTCTCTTTGGAACAAGCTTTGGACCAGTACCTGAAAAACGCCAAGAAAGGCCCGCTGTTGGAGGAATTAGCGGGGATCTTGGAACAGACCCGCAGCGGTGCCAGCCGCAAGAACGCCCTGGAGACGGTCAGCCGGCGGCTCAACTTGACGGACTTCTCCCTTTTTTCAACCAGCCTTATCCAGGCCGAGAAGTTCGGCACCGGCATCGCCAAAACCCTACGCCAACTTTCCCTGACCCTGCGCGACAAGCAAACCCAAAGGGCGGAAAAGGCGGTCCAGGAAATGCCCGTCAAGTTGCTGCTACCCCTCGTCCTTTTTATCCTGCCCGTGACCTTCCTGGTCATTTTCGGTCCAGTGGTCCTGCAGTTCCTTCAGCCGTGAAGAAACGGACCCTTGGGGGGATCCTGGTTGCCCAAGGTTATTTCCTTCGCCTGCGGGGGCTCATGGCTCGAAACCGCTGGCCTTCCTCCTTCCGGGGCATCTATTTCCCCCATTGTGGCTCGGTCCACAGCTTCTTCACTTTCCTGAAACCTGATATTCTTTTCCTGGACAAAAACCATAAAATACTGAAAATCTTCCCATCAGCCGGGCCTTGGAGAATCCTCCTGGGCCCCCGTGGGAGCCGGCATTGCTTGGAATTACCGGGAGGTTCCTCGCGGCGCTACGGCCTGGAACCCGGCGGATCCATCCGTTTGAAAACAGTGACCAATCACCAATAAGGAGAACCAAAATGATGGAGTTTTTGAAAAAATCCGACCCGCAGGTCTGGGAAGCCAATAAAAATGAATTGAGGCGCCAGAATGAAAAACTGGAGCTTATCGCCTCGGAAAACTTCACCAGCCTCTCCGTCATGGCCGCCCAGGGCGGGGTCATGACCAACAAATACGCCGAAGGCTATCCCGGCAACCGTTATTACGGCGGGTGCGAATACGTGGATGTGGTGGAAAACCTGGCCCGGGAGCGGGCCAGCAAAATCTTTTCGAACGCCGAATACGTGAACGTCCAACCCCATTCGGGCAGCCAGGCCAACATGGCGGTTTATTTCACTTTCGTGAGGCCCGGCGACCCGATCCTGGGTCTGGATTTGACCCATGGCGGCCACTTGACCCATGGCGCAAAGGTGAATTTTTCCGGGCAAATGTACAACTTCTTCGCTTACCAGACGCGCAAGGAAGACGGGCGGGTGGATCTTAACCAGGCGAGAGACCTGGCCTTGAAGCACAAGCCTAAAATGATCAGCATCGGCGCTTCGGCCTATTCCCGCGATTGGGATTACGCCGCATTCCGCAAGATTGCCGACGAGGTGGGGGCCTTCCTTTGGGCCGACATCGCCCACACGGCAGGGTTGATCGCGGCCGGGGAACTCAATGACCCGATGGCGCATTGCCACGTCGTGACGACCACCACCCATAAAACCTTAAGGGGCCCGCGGGGCGGTATGATCCTCATGGGGAAGGACTTCGATAATCCCTTCGGCATCACGGCCCCTAAAAGCGGGCGCACAAAAAAAATGAGCGAGCTTCTGGACAGCCAGATCATTCCCGGCATCCAGGGCGGCCCCTTGATGCACGTGGTGGGGGCCAAGGCGGTGGCTTTTAAGGAAGTCCTCGAGCCATCGTTTAAAACCTATGCCAAGCAGGTCCGGGCCAATGCGAAGGCGTTATGCGAAGCCTTGATCGGCTTTGGTTTCCAGGTGATTTCGGGCGGCACGGACAACCACTTGATGTTGATCGATTTGAGGAACAAGAAAATCAATGGGAAACAAGCCCAGTTGGCGCTGGATGAAGCCAATATGACCGCCAATAAGAATCCTGTTCCTTATGACACCGAATCGCCGCTTTTGACCAGCGGTTTGCGGCTGGGTTCGCCAGCCTTGACCACCCGGGGGTTCAAGGAAGGGGATTTCAAACAAGTGGCCAAATGGATCAGCGACGTGGTTTCGGCTCCCGAGGATGAAGGAGTCCGCAAAAGGGTTAAGGGGGAAATTGCCGAGCTTACGAAAAAATTCCCGCTCTATCCGGAACTGTTAAAGGAAATCTAGGAAAACGGGCTCGTCAGGAAGGCAAAAGCCGTTCCCGCTTTGGCGGGGCGGCTTTTTATTTTCCAACAGGTGTGGGCAGGCCGGAGGGTTTGGAAACCGCGGGGGTCATCATTGTAGCGGATTGGGCCGGGACATCGCTTAAGATGCGGGCCGGGGCCCAGGAGGGGGAAGCGACGTTATCCGAGGACAAGACCTTTAAATCGGTGCCGTTGACGTTCGCCAAGTTGAGGCTCAAGCCCACGTCCTCGCCGGTACCGTAAGTGCAGTACAGGAGTTTGTGGTCGTTTTGCGCGAAGCGCGGGCAAAGGCTGCGGCTATTGCTGGTGATGTTCAAGGGACCCGTTCCATCGGGCCCGACCGTATAAATCTGGGTTTCATTTTGCCTATAAAGGTTGAAAAGGATCTTCCGGCCGTCCGCTGAAAAGCTGGGGGACCCGACGTTCCAATCGGTGTAATTGGTCAGCTTTTTGAGGGCCCTGTCCGAGAGGTTCAGGCTCCAAAGATTGAAGGCCGTGTCATCCCCCATGGAAATGAAAACCACCGACTTCCCATCCGGGGAATAGCAAGGGCAAAGGGCCTTGTGTTCCGACAGCAAGGTCTCGGGGTTGAAACCGTCCGAATCCATCGCCCAGATGTCGCCCTCGAGGCTGTAGATGATCCTCTTTCCGTCCGTGCTCCAGGCGGGTGAATTGTTGACGAGAAGGTTTTGGTCGCCGGAACCGGCCGTATTGCCTTCGTCGAAAGTCAGCTGCACACGGTTGGAACCGTCCAAGTTGATCTTCCAAAGATTGTAAACCTCGCCTTCGGCGTTGGACCAGTAAGCCACCTGGTCGCCCTTGGGGGAGCAGGCAGGGAACCATTCGGTGCTTTTTCCACTGGTCAAGGGGGTGGTTTGGGAGGAATCCAGGTCCAAACGGACCAAATGCCCCCGCTGGACGTAAACAACGCTGCCGGGGGGAACCACAGCGGTGGGGGTGGGGGGCGGAAGGGGAGCTTCCACTTTTTTAGGTTTGCAGCCCAAAGTCCCCAGTGAGGCGAGGAGGCATAGGGCCAAAGCGCAGACCGCCAGTCGCCGCAACAAAGGATTTTGTTTCATAACACGCTCACTTTTTGGACCAATTGGGCGATTGGACGCCGATCAAGGCCACCCGGTGCTTGTTGGTCCCAGTGGCATCCATGATCCAGAGATCGCCCGATTGGACATAGGCGATTTTAGACCCGTCGGGGGACCAGGTAGCGTCTTCGACTCCGGGATCGGTTAAAAACTTAAGGACCCCGGTGTCAGGAGAACCTTTGGAGGCGGTGGCCATCAATGCCACGCGGTAATCCGGGTCGGCGGCATATTGCTTGGCCAAGAGCATCAGATTTCCAGCCGATTCGGAAGGGGAATAGGCCACCAAGGGCCCCAATTCGGGGCAAGGATTGGTCAGGACCAATTTGGGCTGGGAATTCTGGGAAGATGCCGTGAAAAGGGTTTTCGACCCGACCAAATAGGCCACATCCCTCGCGTCCGAGGTCCAAGAAATATCCGTGAAGGGCTCCGATCCGGAGGCAAGTTTTAGGGAATCCTTCAAACGCGGATTTACCAATAAGAGCGATGTGTAGTTCACGCCCTGGTGCACGATGAAAGCCACAAACTTGTTGTCGCGGTGCGGGGCCCATTCCAAGGCGGAGACAATGTTGTTGGGATCGTCGGTGTAAAGGGTCTGCAATTCGTGGTTTTCAACATTGACCTTCCAAACTTGGTTTTGGTAACAAAAGGCGATCTCGTCGCTCTTAGGGGACCAGGAAAAAGGCGGCTTGAGGTGGGAATAAGTCGGCAGGGCCATATCGTTCAAGAAAGTGAGCTGTTGGAGGTTGGAACCGTCCTTGGCAACGACAAAAAGGTTCATTTTTCCTTCCTTCATATCCGAAAGGAAGGCAAGAAGCTTCCCGCTGGGCGACCAGAGGGGGAACCAACTGCTGGTTCCCAAGGGCGTTAGACGGACCCGGTCCGTCCCATCCGTGTTCATGGTCCAAAGGTCGGGCTTCCCTTGTTCCAAGGTGGTATAGGCGATTTTTTCCATTTCCTGCGGTGTAGCAGTGGCCGTGGGGGTTCCGGTGGCCGTGGGTTTGGCTTTTGTAATGTTCATTTCGACTGGAACTTCATTGTTGCCTTGTTGTTTGGGCGTGGGTTTAGCCCCTACGGGAGGGGCCAAAGCCTTGGAAAGGCTCACCGGGGCCGAAACGGCGGCGGAAACTGGCGCGGAAGACGCGGAAATAGGGTTTGAGGGAGCGGCGGAAGGGGGGGGCGTCACGGGCTTAAAAAAAGGAAGGGAACGCTTGCCGCAACCGGGAATGTTAACGTCGCAACCGGAGGAAATTAGAAGCAGGAGCAACAGCATCGCGGAGAAGATGGATAGGCTTTTTAAGGTTTCGCGCAATCGGGTTCCCCGGAATGAATAATCAGGAATTGGTTGTCTATTGCCCTAATCGGCCAGCTCGCAATTGTTGGCAGTTTATGGGTTTCACCCTTAAAAGTCAACAAATTCAACGTTTTTAGAAGGGTTTGGGATGAACCATGCTTTCCAAAATCAAAAGGCAGCCCTCCGAATCCGGTTTGAGCCGGACGGCCACATCCGGGCAACCGGGAAAAGGTTTTGGGACGACCCTTTCTTCCGGATTTTCAAAAGCCTGGATCAAGCCGGGATCGGGAGCCAGATCCAAAAGATGGCTGTCTTGAAGCTCTTCAACTTTTCGGCGCAGGATGATAGCCGCTTGGGGTGACACCTGCCGGATGACGTAGTTCTTGTCCACGAAAAGACAGGCCTCATTTTTCCCCAAGGAGATTCCTGCCGGCTTTGAAACGGGCTTGGCTGCCGCCGAAGTTGACGGGACGGAAGCCTTTTCTGGAGAGGAGGCCGGTCCAGCCCTGGCCGGTATGATGGAAGCCCGGTTCGAAAACAGGCCTAACCCGCAACCGCTCACAAAAGAAACCAGGAAGAAGATAGATCCCCAAAGAACAGGTCCGGGGCGGTAATGGAAAAGGACCGTGAACTCGAAGGGGGCGGGAGTGCCTTTCACGGAAGTTTCGTGATAAGTCCAATCCGAAGGGAAAAGGTAGGCCACCCCCTCCGGTGTGGAGGAAGGAAGATAATTCACATTGCCGCCTTGGACGATGCTCTTGGAATGGGCGGTCACTTGAAAGGCGCGGACCGATTCCAGCTTTTCCAGGTTCTTGGACAAGTCGATGACGGCCATGTCGTCCTTCAATTCCTGGGCATAGGCCAAATGAACCCAGGCGAGCCTCCCCAAATCCGCCGTATGGGACGCATCCTGTTGATAGGCGATTCCAAAGCCCGCGAGAAAAGCCAAAAGCGCCGGACCTAAGGAGAAAAAGAGGATAGGGAACAAAGGAGACGATTTCACAAACTTCCCTTGAAAAACACGAATTGTAATATAATTCCGCCAGCCCATTATTTTATTCCGTTTTCAGCGGATTTCGAACGTGAAAAAAATCGAAAATAACCTCAAAAAAATTCGGAACGCCATCGACCTCATTGACACCCAGTTGGTCCGGCTGTTCAACGAAAGGGCCAGGAATGTCCTGAAGGTCAAGGCCGTCAAGGCGAAGGATGACCTGCATTTTTATGCCCCGCACCGGGAGATGGAAGTCTACCGGCGGGTGACCCGGTTGAATAAGGGGCCTTTTTCCTCCGAAGCCCTCAAGGCCATTTTCAGCGAGATCATGTCGGCCTCCTTGGCCCTGGAATCCCGGCTCAAAATCGCTTATTTCGGGCAGGTGGGCACGAACACCCATATCGCCGCCCTTCAGAAATTCGGAAGTTCCTCCCTCTACACGCCCGGGTTTACTTTGAAGGATGTTTTTTTGGAGGTAGAGAGGGGAAGGGCCCATTACGGCGTGGTGCCGATCGAGAATTCGACCGAAGGCACCATCAACCACACCTTGGATTTGTTCGTGGAGTCGGATCTCAAGATCTGTTCCGAAATCTATACACCCATCACCTATACCCTGATGTCCAAGAGCGGCGACGCCTCCAAGGTCAAACGCGTTTACAGCCATCCCCAGGCCTTGGGCCAGTGCCGCGTCTGGCTGGAAGCCAACCTGCCCGGAATCAAGATTGTTGAAAGCGCCAATACGGCCAAGGCCGCCCAAACAGCGGCTTCCGAACCTGCCGCCGCCGCTATCGCGCCGGACATGGCCGCAAAGCTTTATTCCCTGAAGCCGATCGCCAAACGCATCGAGGATATGCAGGACAACTACACCCGGTTCCTGGTCATCGGCCGTACCAACGCTGAGAAATCCGGCAATGACAAGACTTCCGCCATGGTTTCTATCAAGGATAAGGTGGGCGCCCTTTTCGCGCTTCTTCATCCTTTCGAGAAAAGGGGACTCAACCTGACCAGTATCGAATCCAGGCCTTCCCGGAAGAAGGCATGGGATTATTACTTCTTCATCGACTTCCTCGGCCATGTCAGCGACCCCAAGGTCCAAGAAGCCCTCAAGGAAATCGAAAAAGCGGCCCTGACTGTCAAAGTCCTGGGTTCCTACCCGCGCAGCGAGAGCTGAGAGCAAATCCACCGTCATCCGAGGCAAAACAATGTTTCCCGTAGTTTTTCGAAAAAACCTGTTAACCGTAAAGCCTTATGTCCCCGGTAAACCCATCGAGGAGTTGGAGAGGGAACTGGGGATCTCAAACGCTTCCAAAATTGCCTCCAACGAGAATCCATTGGGTCCTTCCCCCAAGGTCATTCAAGCCCTGGAAAAAGCCCTGCCGAACCTGCACCGCTATCCTGACGGAAGCGCCCATGCCTTGACCGGGGCCCTTTCCCGCCACTTGAAGGTGGAAGCCAACCGGGTTTTTTGGGGCCATGGTTCCAACGAACTGATAGTGCGTTTGGGGCAGATGGTGCTGGCTCCGGGTGACGAAGTCCTTTTCGCCGAGCCCGGATTCGTGGTTTATCCCTCGACCGCCCAGCTTTGCGAAGCGGTGGCCCGGCCCCAGCCCTTGCGTGACTTCACCCACGATTTGAAGCTTTTCGAGAGGGCCGTGACCCACAAAACCAAGGTTGTTTATATCGCCAATCCCAACAACCCCACAGGCACCCTCGTCCCCCTTTCCGATATTGAGTCCTTCTTAAAGGCCTGTCCTTCCCACGTATTGGTAGTGCTGGACGAGGCTTACTACGAATACGTGGACGATCCATCTTATTTTGGATCCTTGGGCCTTTTGGCCAAATACCCAAACTTGGTGGTTCTCCGGACTTTTTCCAAAGCCTTTGGACTGGCGGGCCTCCGGGTGGGTTACGGTATCGGCCATCCCGAACTGGTCGAGGTTTTCAACAGGGTCCGGGAGCCGTTTAATGTCAACAGCCTGGCCCTGGCGGCGGCTGAAGCGGCCCTGGGCGACCCGGACCACGTGAAAAAGGTGACCGACTTGAACAAGGCCATGCGGCAAAAGCTTTTCGATGGCCTGGCCCGGTTGGGTTTGAAACCCGTCCCCACCCAGACCAACTTCGTTTATTTGGAAGTTCCCAATGCCCAAGACCTTTACCAGGGCCTTTTGAAAAAGGGCATCATCGTTCGCCCCATGGGGCCCGGGGCCCTCAGGGTGACTACCGGCACGGAAAAAGAAACATCGGGTTTCTTGGAAGCTTTCGAGGAAATTCTGGCGGCAAAGGGGGCCGCCTAATGGCCGGCAAACCCAAAATAGCCATCATTGGAGTGGGACTCCTCGGCGGCTCCTTGGCCCTGGCGTTGAAAAGGCGGGGCGAAAAAAACCTGGTGGGTTGGAACCACCGCGCCGGTTCCCGTAAAAAAGCGGCCCGGCTGCTGACGGTTGCCCCGAGTTTTGATAAGGCCGTGGAAGGCGCGGACGTGGTCCTGCTTTGTTCCCATTCGGCGTCCATGGGCCCGGTGCTTCAACAAATGACAAACCACCTCGGGAAGAGCGCGCTCATTATGGACGTCTCCAGCGTGAAGGGAGCCGTTGTACGGGAAGCCGGGGCGATATACGGAATGCCCCGACATTTCGTGCCCTGCCATCCCATGGCCGGGAAGGAAAAATCCGGGCCCCTCAATGCGGATCCTTTCCTTTATCAGGGCAAATATGTTTTTATCACGCCCTTGCCGGGCAATCCCAAACCTTTGGTCCAAAAAGCCATCCGGTTTTGGAAAAAGGTCGGAGCTGTTCCAATTATCTTGGATTCCAAAACCCATGACCGGGGAGTGGCCTTGACCAGCCATCTGCCGCACCTCTTGGCCTCGGCCATGATCCAGCTTTACTCCCAAAATGAAAAGAAATCGCCGGTTTTCCAAAAAGCCGTCGGATCGGGTTTCAGGGACTTTACACGCATCGCCGCGGGCAACCCCGCCATGTGGAGGGATATTGTGGAAATGAACGCGGGCGCCATAAAATCCTTCCTGGCCAAATACCGCCGCCAATTGGGCGGACTCGAGAAAAACCTCAAAAAGGGAAAAGGCCGATATTGGTTTTCTTTTTTTGAAAAATCAAGGAAAGCGAGGGAAGGACTCGGATGAAACAACTCGTCATCCATCCCGTCAAGAACCTGCAGGGAACCCTTGCCGTTCCCGGGGACAAGTCCATATCCCACCGGGCGGTCATGCTGGGGTCGTTGGCCTACGGCACAACCCACATCACCCATTTCCTCAATTCGGCCGATTGCCTTTCCACCATCGGCATTTTCAAGGCCATGGGGGTCAAGATCAAACAATCAGGCGACCGGGTGACCATCGTGGGAAGGGGGCTCAACTCCCTCAAGCCCCCGCGCCAGATGCTCAATGCGGGCAATTCGGGAACCACCGCCCGCATTTTGCTGGGGCTTTTGGCCGGCCAGCCTTTTACCAGCCGCCTCACCGGGGACAAATACCTGCGGCGACGGCCCATGCGCCGCGTGGTGGGGCCCTTGATCCAGATGGGGGCGCGCATCAGCGGAAACGACAGTGGAAACTATCTTCCCGTGAAGGTAGAGACCCGCAAGCTCAAAGGCATCACTTACGAATTGCCGGTGGCTTCCGCCCAGGTCAAAAGTTCGCTCCTGCTGGCAGGGCTCTTCGCCGACGGGACCACCAAGGTTCTGGAACCTACGCCGACCCGCGACCATACCGAAAGGATGTTCAGCGCCTTTTCCATCCCCTTTTCCCAGCGGGGAAAAGCCATTACGGTCAAGGGACCGGTCATGCCCTTTAAAGGCCAATGGATCAAGGTGCCGGGCGACATCTCCTCGGCTGCCTTTTTCGTTGTAGCCGGATTGATCACCCCCGGTTCGACCCTTCGTCTTATGAACGTCGGCCTTAATCCAACCCGGACGGGCCTCCTGAACATCCTGCAAAGGATGGGAGCCCATATGGGGGTTACCTACCACAAAACCCGGGGCGGTGCCGAACCGATAGGAGACCTGACGGTGGCTACTTCCGCCCTGAAAGGCGTGGAAGTAGGGGGGGAGATTGTCCCCCGCATGATCGACGAATTTCCCATTTTCGCCGTTGCCGCCACCCAGGCCAGGGGGACGACGGTCGTTAAAAACGCGGAGGATTTGAAGGTCAAGGAATCGGACCGCATCCTGATGATGGCCGTTACCTTGAAAAAAATGGGGGCCCATATCCAACCCACTCCGGACGGCTGGGTCATCAAGGGGCCCACGCCCTTGAAAGGCTGCCGGATCTCCTCCGGCGGGGACCACCGCGTGGCCATGGCCTTGGCCGTGGCCGCCTTGATCGCCAAGGGAACGACGACCATCCTGGACACCGAAAACATCAACACTTCCTTTCCGGGTTTTTCCCAACTCCTCGAAAGGATATCGGTCCGATGAACCGCGTCACCATCGTCGCCATCGACGGCCCCGCGGGGGCGGGCAAGAGCACCGTGGCCAAGACCCTGGCGCGCAAGCTGGGATTTCTCCATATTGATACGGGCGCCATGTACCGTGCGGTGACCCTCTCGGCCCTTCGCCAAAAAGCCGACTTGAAAAGCGACGCTGAACTGGAAAAGATCGCAAGGGATTCCAAAATCGAGCTCAAGCCCGGCGACCCCGAGAACAAAGTCTTCCTCAACGGGGAGGATGTCAGCAGGGAAATCCGCACGCCTGAAGTCACCCAAGCTTCGGCCCATATCGCCAATTCGGTGCCGGTACGCAAAATCCTGGTCTCCCGGCAGCAACAAATGGGCCGCTCGGACAGCGCACCTTACGGTGGAGCGGTACTGGAGGGGAGGGACATCGGAACCGACGTTTTTCCCGACGCCCAGTACAAATTCTACCTGGATGCCTCGGTGGAAATGCGCGCCGAGCGCCGCTTGAAGGACTTGGAAAAAGCCGGTGTCAAGACCAGCCTGGAAAAGGTCATGGAGGACGTGAAGGCCCGGGACGAGAGGGACATCAACCGCGCCGTGGGGGGGCTTCGCAAGACCCCCGAATCCATTGTGGTGGACCATTCCCACCTGACGGTGGAAGGTTCCGCCGACGCCCTTTACCAGTACATCCGGCAACATGCCCGGTAAGACTCCATAAAATAAGTCCGACAAAATTTCCCGCGCTCATAGCGGTTCAAGCTCCGCCCCGGAAAATCAGTTATGATGTGGCCGTTTTAAAAAATCGGAGAACAACCCATGGCCTCGCCTGAGAACAGAAGCATCTTCCGCCTTGAAGCTTCCGCCATCCTTCTTTGGTGCCTGCTTCTTGCCGCCTCATCGGCGGGCCTCTGCTGGTATTTCACCCAGAATTGGATGGCGACTCTGGGGGTGAGCCTCACGGGTGTTTTTATCCTCATCCTGTCCTGGATCGCTTTTTTCCGCAAAGCCCAAAAGGGTCTTTTTATCGAACTGCAGCTCTTTCTCGTTCGCTGCCGGCTTTTGCCGGAGGATTACAAGGTCGTGCGCAACGTGCTTGGAAGCCTGGAAAAGCGGAAGGAAGAATTGATGAACCTGGCCTCCGAGCAGTTCCAACAAAAGGAAAAGAAACTCACGGAAACCCGGCACGTACTGGACAAGTTCGTGGGGACCAAAGCCTCCCAATTCGCCACCCAAAAAGGGCGCCAGGCCGTCTGGGAAGGGGAATTGACGAGGGCCGTCGTGCTTTTCTCCGACGTGCGGGGCTTCACCTCCATGACGGAGAAGTTAAAACCGCAGGAAACGGTGCGCTACCTGAACCGAATGTTCACCGAATTCGAAGAGATCATCGCTTTCTCCGGCGGGGAGATTAACAAGTTCATCGGTGACGCCATCATGGCCTTTTTTCCCTTACCAGTGGAGGGGTCCGAAGCCTCGGTGAAGAAGGCCATCCTGGCGGCCTTGCGGATGCAGGACAGCTTTCACCAGATCCAGGCGACCTTCCAGGAACACTATAGTGAGAGCGTCCAGACCGGCCTGGGAGTCGGGATGGCCTGCGGGGAAGTGGTGATCGGCAACCTGGGATCGGCCCGCCGCATGGAATTCACCCTCATCGGTGATACGGTCAATTTCGCATCCCGGCTCTGCTCGGTGGCCGAGGACGGACAAATCTTGATCAACCAGGACCTGGCCCACATCGCGGCCGACATGTTCCGCATGGAGGCCCTGGACCCCGTGCGCATCAAGGGTAAAAGCGGCACACACCGCCCCTATTCGGTCGCGGGTGAAAAACTCCAGCCGGGTTTGGCTTAGCCTTCCTTTCATTTCCCGGTGTAACCTGCTTGCCCCTGGCCGAGGTACAACTTCCATGGATAAATTGATTTTCGAGGGGAAAATGGGCAAAATCCTGATTTTTAGTTTGGCGTTATGGGCGGCTGCCGGCATCCTTCAGGCTGGGGGCCCGTCCAAATCCAAAGACAAGGGGAGATATATGGGGGACAAGATCGTCAAGACCGACGCCGAGTGGAAGGCCCAACTAACCCCTGAGCAATACGATGTCCTGCGTCAGCACGGTACCGAAAGGCCCTTTGGAAAAGGCGGCCTTTGGGAAAACCACGAGAAAGGCGTCTATGTCTGCGCGGCCTGCGGCTTGGAGCTCTTTTCCTCCGATACCAAGTTTGAATCCGGCACGGGCTGGCCCAGTTTTTTCAAACCCCTCTATCCGGAAAATGTCGCCACCGAGGAGGACGATTCGTTTTTCATGCGCCGCGTGGAGGTCCATTGCCCGCGTTGCGGGGGCCATTTGGGCCACGTCTTCGAGGATGGCCCCCAACCGACGGGACCCCGCTATTGCATCAACGGGGTCTCCTTAAAATTCATGTCCGACAAGAAGTAGCACGATCTTCCTGCCGGTAAACCTTGCCGAAACCGCCCTTTTGCCTTTAAATACGAGATTCCAAATGCCCCGGTAAACGCCGGAGGGTCTCGGATTTATTTAAAGGAAAGTCGATGCGCGAGTGGAATAAACCGGCCAGTACCCTTCTCTTGGGATTCGGGCTTTGGACCCTTTGCCTTTACCTCTACCTTTCCCACCTGTCCTTTAATTACACCTTCGACGGTTTGGCCATGTCCGGCCAGGTCGAAAAGGACAGCACCCCCCTCTACCTCTTCTTCCATCCCCACCACCTGCTTTACACTTTTCTAGGCCGGTTGTTTTTCCTTTGGGGGAGGGACCACGGGGCAACCTGGGACGGCTTGGTCGCCCTGCAGGTCCTCGACTTGATGACCGGACTGGCGGGGGTCCTTTTGGCTTTTCACCTTCTGGTCCGGGAAACCAACGACCGCTTGGTAGCCGCCCTGGCGGCCGCAGGCATGGCCTTCTCCCACAGTTACTGGTATTTCTCCACGATCCCGGGTGTGAGGATTTTCGCCACTGTCACACCCCTTTTGGCCTGGTACCTTCTCACCTACCAAAAAAGGATGCCGGCCGCCTTCGGTTGGGTCACCGGTTCGGCCCATGGTTTGGCCGTGCTGGGACACCAGACAAACCTCCTGCTCGTGCCCGCCTTTTTGGGCGCCATCCTGATTCTGAAGGAAAAGACCTGGTGGGAAAAACTCAGGGCCTGCCTTTATTACTTGGTTTCCTTGACCCTGATCGTCCTGGCCGCTTATGGGCTGGTCGGCCGCTATGTCAATTACCGCAAGACTTTCCACGACTGGTTATGGTGGGTCTTTTCCTATTTCCACTCGCCCCAAAACTGGGGCGGTCACTTCGATAAGACAGGCTTCGGGCACGGCCAATCCGCCATGGTGAGGGCCTTCCTTCCCCACACCCGCCCCCTGGACAATATGGCCGAGCCCTTCACCTTCGGGAGCGCGGAAACAATCCTCCAATGTTCCGTTCTCTTCCTTTTGGCGGTATTCCTCCTGCGCCTCCCGCACTATTGGAAGCACAACCGCCAAACCCTTTGGGTGGCCGTCACCTGGGTGGCGGCTTTCGTCCCCTTTTTCGTCTGGTGGGAACCCTGGAACATCGAATTCTGGGTTTCCTCCACCGTGCCCTGTTGGATCCTGATGGGGGTCGTGGGGGCGGACCTGTCCCAACTTTGGAAAAACCCGGTCCTTCATTTTGCCAACCGCGGAATGACGATCTGTCTCTGGACCTTCCTGATCACCCTGCTTTTTTTCCACAATGCCGAGGGCAGGGGCAGCAAACTGGTGGCCAACCACTACGACTTTCAGGAACTGTTGGGCGCCTTGGATTGGAAAGTGCGCGCGGACGACGTACTCGTGTTGGATGGGATCAACAACGTGCATTACTACCTCGACCGTTTTCAAAAAAGAAAATACCTGAGCCTCTATAATTTTTTGCGCACTTATAAAACGATCGGGGACAAGGAAACCGGGAAAAACCCGGAAAAGGAAAAAAACAAGAAGGCGTCGGCAGGGCCGGACCCCTGGGGCGACCTTTCGGAGGTGTTCCAGGATGCCTGGAAGCGACACCGCAAGGTTTGGGCCCTCACCGAAACGGTGGACAGCATCGACGGGGGACGCCAATTGCTGGAGGAAACCCTGAAACTGCCGGAAGGGACCATCCGGGAATACTTCGTCAATACCTACAAATTGAAACCCATCGCTTACCATAAAAAAGTGTATTTCTACGAAGTGTTAAAACCGGTTCCGACTCCCGCTGCAGCAACAGTACCATCCGAATCCGCGGTCGATTCGGCCCCGACAACCGCTCCCCAGCTTCCCAAAAAAGAAAAACCGGGTAAAAAACCATGACCCGGAATATGGGAACTTTGTTTCTTTTAAATTCGCTGCTCCTGATCCCGGCCGGGGCCGGGCTTTCAGGGGAACCCCTGACGCCCCTGGTGGCGGCCGCGCCCGCGCCAATGACCGCCACTGCGGCCGTCCCCACTCCAACGCCTTCCACCCAATCCCTTGAAAAAGCGGGTGCGGACTTTCTGAAGGACCGCCCCTGGCTTTCGGACCTTTATTCCTGGAACGAAACTTTTGACATGGACCACCAAAAAGTAGAGGCCAACAAAAGCGGGGCCTACTGCGTCGGCAATGGCCGCAGCTTCGCGCTGGTCGGCCTTTCGGCGCCCCTCTGGAACTGGTCCAATATTTACGGCGCTTCCTACCAGGAGCCGGACCTGGGAAGCATGCATATGAGCGTGACCCGGGCCGGCCAGGACATCGACACGCCCAAACAACAGATTGGATGGGTGCGGCGTTCGGGCGTGATAAAGGTGCGTGCCGAAGGCCAGGCGCTGTCAGTGGAAAGTTACGATTTTGCGCCGGTGGCGCCTTCGGATAACAATGCCTGGGACAACCCGGCCGTCCTCGTACGGTTGGTCCACCTCGTCAATTCGGGCGGCCAGGACCAAAACGACCTGGATATCGAGCTGAAGGTCCAGCCCGAATGGAACCTCAAATATGAGGTCAAGGATGAAGAGCGGGATGTCCTTTGGGAGCAAAAGCCGAAGAAGCCGAAGAAAAAAACCTTTTGGCGCCTGGGTTCCTTTGCGCCGAAAAGGGCCAAGGTCTGGGACCACAGCCTCCATTACAGCGTCCCCAGCCTCAAAGCCGGGGAGGAAGCCTGGGCGGCATTCTACCTGGTTTCAGCCAATTCGCAGGGGGACAACAGCGCCCAGACCGAGGACATCAAAAAGAAGGGACCCGTCAGGTTGTTGGACGAGACCCGGGACTATTACGCGGCCTGGTTCGAGAAGGGAACCACCTTTTCGGGGGACCCCAAGATGGCCGACCTTTTTGAGATCGAGTCGCTCATTTTCAAGTCCCAACAATCCTATTCGGGAAGCTTCACGCCCATCATCGGCTATACCTATGCCTGGATCCGGGACAATAACGGGCCCATCCGCTGGTTCCTGAAAACCGGCCACCTGGATGAAGCCAAAAGGGCCATGGAATTTTTCTACGGCGTGGCTTCCACCGCCGGGTCCCTGCCCAACAGCATCCGCGTGGACTACCCCTTGGACTACCATTTCAAGGATCTTTCCCACATGCGCGTTGAATTCGCCGAAACGCCCAACTGGATCGTCCTGCAATACTGGTGGTATTACCTGACGACCGGGGATATCGAACTTGTCCGTGCCCGGTGGAGCTACCTCAAGCGCTGCATCCTCGGCCAGCTCAATATCGACGACAAGTATTTTTTCCAAAGGGACGAAACCTATCTTTGGTGCCTGGAGTCCCGCATTTTCGATTATGTCCCCTTTCCCAACTATTACCTTTCCACTTTCGGCTTTTCCACCGATTCAAGCTTTGAACTGGTTTCGGCCGCCGACCACCTGGCCTACCTGGGGAAATACCTGGAAATGGACAAGGACGTTTCCTATCTCAAAAAATTCGCCGATGAGGTCAGGACCAAGACCGAACAAAATTATTGGAATGAAAAGGCGGGATATTGGGCCCCCGCCCAATCCCTTTTGGGCCCGCTTTACAACGCGCCCTTCGCCAACATCCTGCTCAACCCCTTTTGGTGCGGTTATGCCCGCAACGACCTGAGCCCCCTGGGAGAAACCCCCAAAAGCCAGGTGAAGGCGGTGGACGCCATTAAGAACGCCTATCCCTGGCTGGGCCGTCCCGACGGGTTTTGGAAGACAACGCCCACCGTTGATTTCTACGTGGGAATGAATCCCGGGCAATTGCTGTACGACCTGTGCAAGGTCCGGCTGCCCTGGGCCGCCCTGGCCTACCAGGCCACCTTAAAGTCCGCCACACCCTCGGGTGATTTCACCGAGATGTACGACGGCAATTACCACCCCTGGAACCCGCCCTCCCTGGGCGTGGGGACCACTGGAAGGGTCAGGCCCTGGGAGGGGGGACTTAATACCGAAGCCCTTTTGGACTACCTCACGGGCTTTGCCCCGGACGCGGGCAACGGAAAGGTGGTCTTTTCACCCCACCTGCCGGAAAACATGAAGGAATTCAACGCCTCGCACCTCTGGGTTGGACCTGCCCGGGTTTCCCTCAGCATGAAGAGGACCGGGTCCAGGGAATGGAGTTTCACCCTGCATTTGGACCGGGGGGAGCAACTGGATGTGACGGCGGATTTTTGGCCGGGAACCCGCATGATCGCGGGGTTGGAACCTTCGGGGGAAGTGGCCTGGGACAAGACCCTGTCGGATACCGACGGACGGGAAGGGCTTTGCCATTTCACCCTGGAGGCGGACCAGGATTTTTCCTTCACCGTATCCGAGGGTTCCAAGCTCCCCGACGAAGAGGCTGTCCCGCCCAAGCCCCAGGCCTTCCAACCCGACCCCTACAGCGTCGACAGCGGGGAACTCCTGCTTTTGACTTCACCCACGGCGGTCCTCAACCGGCACCGGTATAAATACGTGGACCCGGAAAATTTCCTCTCAACAGGCAAGAGTGAATGGAAGCTCATGGAGAAGGTCGCCCATTCCAAGGCGTTTTTGGACATGGACCTTCCGGTCTCCGCCGACGACCTGGCCCACGCCCTTTTGGACGACAAGGGCCGGCCCCGGTTCCGCCTGGCGGTCTTCGGGCGCGGAGTTTTTTCCTCCGGCAACCACCATTTCAAACCCGATCTCTATTGGGCCGATCCCAAAGTGGGGCAGGCGGTGAAAAAATACCTGGAAGCGGGGGGCTGCCTTTACCTGGGGCCTTCCTTCCCGAACCGGGAGGACCTGCCCGACTGGTTCGTCAATTTGACCGGCGGCTGGGAGGAAGGGACGCTGGCGGACAAGGTGGTGGTCAGCGAACCGGCGAAGATGCAGGCCAACCAGAAATTTTTGGACGAGGTGAGCGTGAATAACGCCGGTTCGGAGGCCTCCCATTCGGTCACCTTTGCCGGTGAGACTTTTGAGGACAGCCAGAACCTCCCGGACAGCCAGAACGAGAAAAGGATGATCCAGGACCAGGGAAGGGGTTTCACCGGCTATTACCAATTCGCCGTCAAGACCGAACCCGGCGTCAACCACCGGCTTTGGATCCGCGTCAATACGGGCCACAATATCAAGGGCATGGCCCTGCAGGTCCAGGACGGTGACGACTGGAAACAGGTCGGCGTACGCACCCAAGCCGACGGGACAACCCGGCACTTCCTGGCCCTTTACTTCGACATCCCGCAAAAATACATTACCTCCCCCCGGACGGTGTTTCGCTTCATCTCGAAAACCGAGGACGAGGTCAACCTCTACCATCTTTGGATGTACAAACTGGAGGGCGGCTCCAGCCAGCCCATCGCCCAGCTCCTCGGTTTTTCCCCCGACCAAGCCGTGGGGGAAGTCGCGCACGGCCTCCTGCCCAAGGGAAACGAATGGCGCAGCCCCCTTCTTTTGTCCCAACATCCCGAACAAGCGGCCTTGCTCATCCAAAAAGTAGGGAAAGGCTACCTGATCCGCACCGAACTGGCTTTGGAGGATTCGCTCGGCCTCTTAAGGGCCCTTTTAAAGCCTGAAACCATGGATGCTTTGGACGATTCCTGGTCCGGTTCTTGAGCTTTGGAAATGGAAAGAGCGGCCGGGGTGCAAAGGACCCGGTTTTTTGGTAAATTAAACGCCGTTCAAAGGATGGGGTTATGAAAGCACCGGTCATCAACATTTTCAAAAAAAACCACCCCGAAGGGGGCAAAGCGGCCGGCAGTGAACACCCGCTTCGGTCCAAGATGTCCCCGGCGCCTTCGGCCGCACCGGCTTCTTCCGACCTCACCTTCAAAGCCACGCCGTCCTGGTGGGTTGCAGCCGGAGCTTATATCCTCGCCGCCTTTTTTTGCTATTGCGTCCACCAATTTTTTCTTTGGTTCCCGCCTTATCTTAAGGAGGTTTTCCTGAACCTCAAGGGTTTGCCCATGGCTTGGGCCGACCTGGGCCTCCTTTGGGGGGAAAAGATGCTTGTTTGGATCGCCATCGCCGCGGCGATTTACCATAACCTTTGGCAGGTGGGGACCCGCTATCAATTGACGGCCCATGACGTCAACGTGGAAAACTGGTTTCCCATGCACCGCGTGGTTTCCGCCCCTTACGGGTCGGTGAGGCGGGTGGGCTTCCAACAAAGCCCCCTGGGTTTTGTCCTCAACTATGGCCAGGTCGAAATCGACACAGGCAGCCCATCGGGCCCGCTGGTTTTGCTCAACTGCCCCAAGCCCGCCAAGTTTGTCTCGCTTCTTCAGCCCAAGGTGGAGGCTGTAATCCAACCGGGTTTGGCCTCCCATGTGCGCCGAAGTACCGATCCTCACGCCTGAGCCGGCCAACCCTCACCGCTGAAAAAAGCCGCTTGGAAGGGCCGGTTGAACTCCCTATAATTCCTCATTCAAATTCACCTGAAAGAACGGCAAACCCATGGCCATGAAAACCGCAGCCAAACGAAAACTCACCCAAATTGGAAAGGTCTCCTTTCGCGCCAAGGCCCAGGACACCCATGTGGCGGGTGCGGAAGTCCTCATTACACCCAAGAAGGTCAAGGCCCAGCTGCCGGGCAACAAGAAATCCTATGAGACTGTGTTAAAAGGGCGCAAGGAAGTGGAAACCATCCTGGACCACGAGGACCGCCGCCTTTTCGTGGTGGTAGGCCCCTGCTCCATTCACGACCCCCAGGCCGCCTATGAATACGCCACCAAGCTGAAGCGCCTCGCCGGCTTGCTACAGTCCACAATGGTCCTTGTCATGCGGGTTTATTTTGAGAAGCCCCGAACCACCATCGGCTGGAAAGGCCTGATCAATGACCCGGACATGAACGACTCCTTCAATATCGAGAAGGGGATTCTGCTGGCCCGCCGCCTGCTCCTGAAGTTCACCGAAATGGGCCTGCCCACCTCCACCGAAGCCTTGGACCCCATCATCCCCCAATACCTGGCCGACCTGATCAGCTGGTCCGCCATCGGGGCCCGCACCACCGAATCCCAGACCCACCGCGAGATGGCCAGCGGCCTTTCCATGCCGGTCGGCTTCAAAAACGCCACCGATGGCAGCATCCAAGTAGCCGTGAACGGCATCAAGTCGGCCCGAACTTCCCACCATTTCCTGGGCATCAACCAGAACGGCCAGACCGCCGTTTTCAGGACCACGGGCAACTCCTACGCCCATATCGTGTTGCGGGGCGGGGCCAAACCCAATTATGACGCCGCCTCCATCGAAGCCTGCGAAAAGGGCCTGGAGGCCGCAGGCCTGCCCAAGAACATCGTGGTGGACTGCAGCCACGGCAATTCCAACAAGGACTACCGGCGTCAGCCGGAAGCCTTTAACGCCGTCCTGGACCAGATCGAGAAAGGGAACCAATCGGTGGTGGGCTTCATGCTGGAAAGTAACCTCAACGAAGGCAACCAACCCCTTCAAAAAGACCGTTCAAAACTCAAATACGGTGTTTCCATCACCGACGCCTGCATCAATTGGGTCACCACCGAGGAACTCCTGCTCTCGGCCCACCAACGGCTCAAGAAACTCTGGGGCCGGTGAGGCCCCTTTGGCCTCCTTCCCGGTCATCCGTTTTTTAACGACCTGGTTCGTCGAACTTTATTTCCACACCCGGGGGCACGGCACCCAAAACATCCCCGAAAGGGGCCCCTTTGTGGTCGTGGCCAACCATGCCAGCTTCCTGGACCCCTACATGATCGGCTATACCAGCCTCCAAAGGCAGGTGGGTTTCATGGCCAAGGAGGAGCTCTTCCGCGCACCGCTCTTCGGTCCCTTTATCCGGCGTTGCGGAGCATTCCCTGTTAAACGCAATTCCCGAGATATGGAAGCGGTGCACCAGTTTCATGATTTTTTGAATTCTGGAAAACCGCTGGTGGTTTTTGTGGAAGGGACAAGGACCCTGAACGGGGAATTGCAACCTGCCAAAAAAGGGTCAGGTATGCTTCTTTACAATGCCAAGGTGCCCGTCATCCCGGCTTACATTGACGGGACTTTCCATTGCTGGCCGAAGGGTAAACTGTTACCCAAGCCGGGGCCCATCTCCGTTACTTACGGCGCACCCGTTCCCTTGGACGATCTTTACGCTGAAAAACCTGAAAAAATCACCTATGCCAAAATCGCGAACCGTGTGATGGAACATATCACCAAGTTAAAACCTCAAAAGAACCAGCAAAATCATGCCTCCATATCCGAATCCAATTAAAACCTCTGGTAAAACGGGAAAACCTCTTTTCCGTTGTCCCCCATCCGCCGACCCTTTGGTGGAAAGGGTTTCCTGTCTCCTTGTTTCCTGTTGTAGAATGCCCAACAAAGCTGAACCAATTCCTCCCCCCGCGGAGCAATAAAAAAATTATGAGGTCCCCCATGGCCGATTCACCCATCCAAGAAATGACAATGGAAGAACTTTTAAATGAAGAACAGCGCGTCGCGCGCGGCCAGGTCGTCACCGGCGAAATTGTCAAGATCGGCGAGGACGAGATCATCGTGGACGTTGGCTATAAGACGGAAGGCGTCATTCCCCGCGCTGAATTCCAGGACATCACCGGGACACTGACGGTGAAGGTGGGTGACAAGGTGGAAGTTTCGGTGGAACGCATGTCCGATTCCAACGGCCGCCTGCGCCTTTCCAAACGCAACGTGGACAAAAGCCGGGTCTGGCAAAACCTGGAGGAATTGCACCATTCGGGCGGCCTCATTAAGGGCCGCATTACCAAGAAGGTGAATGGCGGCTTCCGGGTGGACCTGGGGGTTGTCGAGGCCTTCCTGCCCGCCAGCCAGGTAACCCTGCAGAAAAACCCCGAGGGTGGCGACGAACATCTGGAAAAGATCTACGATTTCAAGATCATCAAGCTGGACCGAGGCCGTTCCAACGTCGTGGTTTCCCGCCGGCCGGTGCTCGAAGTCGAGAGGGATGAGAACCGGCACAAGCGCCTGGGCGAACTCAACCCCGGAGACGTGGTCGAAGGTAGGGTCAAGAGCATCGTCAGTTACGGGGCCTTTGTTGATATCGGCGGGGTCGACGGCCTGCTCCATATCGCCGACATCGACTGGGGGCGGGTCAACAAGGTCGAGGACTTCGTCAAGCCCGACAGCAGCCTCAAGGTCATGGTCCTGCAGGTGGACAAGGAAAAGGGCAAGATTTCCCTAGGCATCAAGCAGATGAGCACCGATCCCTGGACATTGGCGGAGAAACGCTACCGCGTGGGCCAGATCGTCGACGTGGAAGTCACCCATTTCGCCGATTACGGCGTCTTCCTGAAGACCGAGGACAACCTGGAAGGCTTCTGCCACATCACCGAACTTTCCTGGTCCAAGAAACTCAAGAAACCCTCGGAGCTGTTCAAGGTGGGCGACAAGCGCCAGGCCCAGATCATCGAGATCGACTTCGAAAAGCGCAAGATCAGCTTCAGCTTCAAGCGCCTGGAAAAAAGCCCCTGGGACAACGTGACCCAGCGCCACCCCATCGGCTCCAACGTGCAGGCCACCGTCACCAACGTGGCCGACTTCGGCCTCTTCATGGAGATCGAGGAGGGCTTGGAGGGCCTCCTGCACCAGTCCGACATCACCTGGGACAAGCGCGTCAAGACACCCCAAAAGGAGTACAAGGTCGGCCAAGCCCTGACCGTCCGGATGCTGGCCATCGACACCGAGAAAAAGCGCATTTCCCTCGGCCTCAAGCAGGTGGAGGGCGATCCCTGGGATAAAGCGGAAGAAAAGTACAAGCCTGGCCAGGTTTTAAGCGGCAAGGTCCAGCGCTTAGTGGAGTTCGGCGCCTTCGTCGAGCTGGAAAAGAACATCGAGGGGTTGATCCATAAGACGGAAATCGCCTCACCCGCCCCCAAGACGGTGGAGGAAGCCTTAAAACCGGGCCAGGAAGTGTCGGTCAAGGTTCTTTCGGTGGATACGGGCAAACGCCGCATCGCCCTGAGCATCAAGGCTCTCACCCAGAAGCCCGGTGAAAGCCGGGAAGAGGGGGAGAACGAAGAGGACAGCGTCCACCGCCGGACCGGTGCCTTCCAGAAAATGCTCAAGAAGTTCCTCAAGAAGGTTAAGACCGAAGGGGGAGAAGACGAAGAGGACGACTTCGAGTAACCTGCCATTTGGATGCTTGTCTCCCGGAAAGCCCTTCACCCAAGTGAAGGGCTTTTTTGTTTTGGGAAACTTTTAAAAGCTGCCGATCGTCTCAACTGGTGGGGAAAACCCATTGATTTATCGGGACCTTTTGGGTTAGTTTAAAACCATGCTTCCGGACGGAAAAACCTCGAAATGAAACCATTCCTTAAAACATTGGTTCGCTTCGCCTTCGTTTCCTTGATGATGGCGGTGGCCCTGCGTCCTGTGGTCGTTGAGGCCAGCTTTTCTTCGGGACTCGGCAACGGTTCCACCTCTCATTTGTCTTCCCGGTCCCGCCATGAAGGCCAAGGCCTTCCGCTCGCGTCCTTGCGGATCTCCAAATCCCAAAAATTCTCAAGTCTGAAGGTGCTCCCCAAGGAAACTGTTGATTTTGACGGTTTGTTCCCGCGTTTTGCGGGGTTCCGTTTTTCCTTGCCATCACGTTTCCAATCCACCGCCGCCTGCGAATCGGGCGGCCTTTCCTCGCCGAAGACCCTCGTCCTAAGAATCTAAAAAAACCCTTTTGTTGTTTTGGCCCGCGCCAAATCCATTTCCGGCGCGGGTTGTCCGCGTTTGCTTTTTGCGCGCGGTAAAAGGGGGTTTTGATGGAACAACTCCATCTTCCGTTTTCAGGCCTTTCTTTCCATTTTGTTCCGCCGATGTCCGACGGCTTTTTCCTGCTTGAAAACATAAGCTTTTATAGGGGCTCCCCCCTCTCCCGCGCAGCCTCTTGGTCCCAGACGACTTTAGCACCCCGCAAGGAGATGACTATGGAATCCATTAAGAAAGACCTCACCCAGATCAAGACCGATTCCTTCCCGGTTGTATCGCTGTTTTTGAAATGGTACCTGTGCCGGACCACGCTGATCCGCAATAAAAAAATCAGGCGGTTGTTGGAAGCCAAGGACGAGGGAAAGGTGCCTGACCCCCAGCAGTGGGCAAGCCTGCTTCGCCTGCAAATCCTTGGGGAGGCTTTCCAAGGCTTGAACGCCCTTTTGGAAAGGCAGTTGACTCCCGCCGAAGTGGCGAACCTTTTCGAAAGGATTGAGGAATTCGTCCAGTTGTATGCCATTGGGTTGAAGACTTGAAGTCCGCCCGTGGATGGAAACAAGGCTGTGGAACGCCTCGACGTTCCGAAAAACTGAAAGGAGAAAGGTCATGATGAAAAAACAAAGTTGGTTATTGCCGGTTTGCGGCCTCGCCGCCCTCTTGGGGACCGTGGGCTGCGGCCAGAAACGTTTGGAAACTACGGAAGTTCCCAAGGAACCCGCAGCTGGAGGCCCTGCCCGGGCCGCCAGGGCCCCTTTGGGCCGGTACCTGGTGGAAAAGCACGATTGCCTTTGGACCATCGCCGCCCAACCCCGTGTTTACGACGATTCGTTCCAATGGCCCATTCTTTTCAAGGCCAACCGGGACCAGATCCAGGACCCGGA
>JAJPJW010000003.1 GCA_021324075.1 Pseudomonadota bacterium
GCAATTGACCGAGGCCGTGCGCCGCCGTCCCTATTCCGTGGTGTTGTTCGACGAGGTCGAAAAGGCCGACGCGGACGTGTTCAACGTCCTCTTGCAGGTCTTGGATGACGGCCGCCTGACGGACAGCCAGGGAAGGGTGGTGGATTTCAAGAACACCGTCCTCATCATGACCAGCAATATCGCCAGCGCGGCCATTATGGAATCCAAGAAGTCCGACGCGGACCTCAAGGATCAATTGCAGAAGGAACTGCGCCAGTTCTTCAGGCCCGAATTCCTCAACCGCATCGACGATATCGTGATCTTCCACCGCTTGGGTGAGGACCAGTTGGAAAGCATCGTGAATATCCAGTTGGAGGGCCTCAAGGCCCGCTTGGCGGACAAGAAGATCAAGTTGGAGATGTCCAAAGGAGCTTTGACCTACTTAGCCGAACGCGGCTACGATCCGGTCTATGGGGCACGACCTCTGAAAAGATTAATTCAACACGATCTCGTCGATCGTATGGCCCTCATGCTTTTGGACGGCCACATAAAAGAAGGGCAAACGGTTCATGTGGATGTTAAAAACGGTGAATTAATCATTAACTAATCCACGGTGCTATAATGCCTCAAATCGAGGGGGAAATCATGGCGATCACGAATATCAAAAACATTGAAAAACAAGTCAAAGGTTTGGACCGGGATGACCTATCGACTTTTCGCGATTGGTTCCGAAAATACGATTCAGACGCCTGGGACCTCCAAATCGAGAGGGATGTCCGTGCAGGGAAACTCGAAAAGCTTGCCCGTCAGGCTGTTAAAGAACAAAAAGCAGGTAAAATCCGGGCGCTTTGAATCACTTCACATCCTCCCAATTTCGACGCCGTTATCAGGCCCACCTATAAGAATTGCCCCTATTGCGGTACTCCCTTTAGGGATTAGGATTCAGGGCTGAAAATTTTTATTTAAATCCAGGGTTGCCATGATTTACCGATATTCAGAACAGGCTATTGGATTTGCCAAAGCCCGAGTGGTGGCGTTTGGGGCCGCACTTCTTGCGGTTATGATCCTCTTTCTGTTATTCATGAATTTATTGTATGGATTTTCATCCGAAGGGTTCTTTCCGCCCTTCCTTTTGATGATCACGGTTTTTCCGGTGTCGGCCTTTATTTCGTCTTTGTTCCGGATCCAGAATCTTCGGATCAAAAAAGTCGACCTCGAAAAAGATTTCGTTGTTTTAGACTCGGGCTACGGTTCTAAAACCGTCCCGCTTTCCACCATCCATTTCGTCACCTTTTATACCAATCCGACCGGCGTGGGCTTTCGAACCGAGTTTTTCAGTTACACCCTGGTGGGTTACGAGAGGATGGACGAGATCGTGGAGTACTTCCGGAAAAACGTCCCCCACGCCCGCACGGAGGAGATCCAAAGGGTTCTCAACATCAACAGCCCCCTCGAAATGGCGCTCCTTGGCCTTTTAACTTCTCTCGGAGGCTTGGGGTTGTTCGCCCTCTCGTTCATTGGCCCCATCGTTGGGCCCCTTTTCCTTATGGCCACAGGGGTTGCCATCCTTGTTTGGGGTCCGCGTTCTTACGGCAACTTTTCAAAAATCATCGGCTGGATCGCCCTGGCCGTCGGATTGTTTAAATTGTTCTTCAGTTTTCATTCTTCCTAAAAAGCCGGGAATGGAGCCGCTTTTTTTAAAACTTCAGGCCCGACCGCTTTGTTCAACCGCTCCTTTTCTTTCCCTTGGAATTCCCAAATGAAAGCGTTTTATCCATGGCCCCGCCGGTGGAAGACTGGAAATCCACCTTGAACCCATGACAAATTTGGAATAATAAAGGCTAAAGCGTATAACTTTCACCAGCCTTGTGCGGCCCTCTTATCTTTTGCCCCATTCGCCGCCCTTCGGAGGAAAAACCATCATGGTCACTATCGCGGTCTTGGCTGTTATCCTCGCGGCCCTCGGCCTTTTCTTTTTCCTCAAGGCCAAGTCGAAACAGGATAAATCCAATCTCCTGGTGTTCTCTTGGGGCGACATCGGGGAAAACCAGGTCTTGAACGGCCTCCTCGACGACTTCATGAAATTAAATCCGTCCGTGTCGGTGACCTTGCAGCGCACGCCTTACGTCCAATACACGGAAACCGTGTTGAACTCGATGAAAGGCCGGGGCCCGGACGTGATTTTCGTGGAGGTCAATAATTTCGCGGATTTTTTGTACCGGAAGGTCCTGGAGCCCCTGGACCCCTTCATCCAGAACGACCGCCTGAACACCGCCGATTTCTACCCGGCCGTCCTGGACCGGTTCACTTCGAAGCGGCAAACCTACGTCATCCCCCGCGACACGGCCCCCTGGTGCCTCGTTTATTACAACAAGTCCGCCTTCGACGAAGCCGGCGTCCCCTATCCCAACGACAATTGGAATTGGGACCAATTCGTCCAAACGGCGATGAAGGTCCAAAAGACGGGCCTTTCGGGCGAGGTCATGCGCTGGGGATTCATCGACGATAAGACCCTTCCGAGCGCGTGGATTTTCAGCGCGGGCGGGTCCTTCGCGGACGACGTCCACCAACCCACCCAATGGACCTTCGCGGACGACCCGGCCACCCTCCGGGGGGTCCAATTCCGCTACGACCTGATCCACAAGTACAAGGTCTCCCTGGGGCCCTCCAAAATACCCGGTTTTACCGTGAGCGAGGGTTCGGACATGTTCCGGTTCGGCACCGCCGCCATGTACCTTTCGGGCCTGAAATGGACCCCCCAATTTCGCGAGATCAAAAACTTCAAATGGGACGTGGCCATGCTTCCCAAGGGGCCCCGGGGCGACCGGGCCTTTTCCACCGGGGGGTCCGGTTACGGCATTTCGAAGCGTTCCAAAAACAAGCAAACCGCCTGGCAATTGGTGAAATACCTGACGGGCGAGGAAGGCGAACAAAAACGGCTGGCCAGCGGATTGGCCCAGCCCGCCCTGAGGAAGATGGCCTATTCGGACCTTTTCCTGGACCGGAAAGACCCCATGAACAAGAAAATTCTGATCGACGCGGTGGAGTACGTTAAATATTTCCCCCTCTGCGGCAATTGGCAGGAAGTGGAAAACCTGATCACGGACGGTTTGGAAAAGGTGTGGGAGGGGACGGATACCCCCGAGGGGGCCATGGCCAAGTTGCGGCCCCTTCTCCTCGCCCATCCTCCCCTGGTCGTTCCCAAGTAAAACCGGGGATGTTGAAGTCGTTGTCCACGACCTGTCTCACGGAACTTTAGTGCAGGGAGGATGGGGACCCTGAAACATGGGTTTTGCTTGTCTGGTATACTTGGGTTTCTTTTTGAATCATTTGAATCATATGAGGTTTTCGTTTATGAAATTTCGCGTCACCCTGCTGATCCTGGTCCTCCCCTTCTTAACCGCCCCCTTCGCCTGCCAAAGAATCTACAGCGTCCCGCCTCTCACTCTTCCAGCCGCAACTTCCACGGCTACTCCCCCCTGCACATCGAATTGGGGGCTTGGGGTAACGACCTGCTCGAGCGGTATTAATTGGGGGGAATCCTTGATCTGGAATTACGATGTCAACGGCACTTACCAATATGGGGTTTCACTCGCGTTGGCGGTCAATTGCGCGCCCGAGACCACCGACGGGGTCACCTTGACGGGGCCCGGCGTGAGCCTTCCCTTGTCCTACAGCGGCCCGGTGACCCTCAATGGGACGGTTTATGCCGATTACCAAAGCGTCACGGTTACGGGTGCCCTTACCTCCGGCGATCTTTACACCCTGACATCCGTAACCTCCATTGGGACGGCCACCTCTTCCGTCCCGCTTCCCGAACCCATTACCATTACGAATACTTCAGGGGTTACTTATGCCATTACTTGGAATGGAGGAGCGGCTTGCGGCATCAACCTATTTAATTTCAACCCGGGTGGAATATGTTGGGTTACGGGCGCGGGTCTTGAGGTGGCCTCCTCACCGATGATATGGTTCAATTGGTCGAATTCTTTCTGTAATCCTGGTTCTTTAGTGGGAGCCCAATTCTACGGCGCCAATTTCAATATCAATGGTGGATCGGGCATTCTCAACATCACCAACGGCGATATCGTGCCATTCCTCTAGGGTGGGTCGAGGGCAGGGGCCTGCCCCCCTTGTCCGCTATTCGAAAACAAAGTCATCTTGGAAATCCCAGATAAGGAGCCTTTCATGACGACGACCATTTCAAAAAATTCAAACCTTTTGACCTTCATCAACATTTTCAACATGCAACCCGCCCATCAACAGGAAGTGGCCGATGGGCTCAAAGAAGTCACCGTCCATATTGTTTCCCGCCAGCCGGGGTTCGTTTCGGCCAGCCTTCACAAGAGCCACGACGGGACAAGGGTCATCATGTACGCCCAATGGCGCAGCCGGGAGGACCAGGAAGCGGCCTATGAGGCCATGCGCGGGAACCCGGAAAGTAAGGCCATTTTGGATAAGATAATGGCGGTTACCTCTTACCAGCTGGGAACCTTTGATGTGGTGGAGACCTTTTAAAAGCAAAAGTCAACCAGGTTAAATTAGAACATCATGTTCGGATATCTACCTTGTTCACGATGGGCCCCGCATTGGGCAATTAAAAAACGGAACCAGATTTTTGGGGGGGTGACTTGGCGATGAAGGCGGAAAACAACATAGTCCGAACAATCCTTTTATCTGGCCTGCTCGTGCTCGTTCTTGGAGTTGCTTCCGTCACTTTGGAAAGCCTGATCCTCGGTTTTATCTTCATGGGCGCTCTGTTGTACTTTGTATTATTTATGCCTGCTTTCTTGTGGAGGTCGATGGCGACCCGCGAAAATAGGGCTTGGGGCAGGGCTGGTGTTTTCCTTTTGGCCTACTTGTTGACAATCCTTCTTTCGTTGAAAACTCCGCTGGCCGTCGCGGAGATAAGGGATTTGATTTTTAAGCATCAAATCAACCGCGCCGACGCGGTGGTGGAAAAACTGAGGACCGATCCATCGGTTGAGAAGGGAAAGCTTTCAACAGTCGACCCTAAAACCCTGCCAGGTTTACCGACGGGAGTGATTGGGGTTTGGGCGGCCCATTGTGGAAAGAGGATTGTGGTCATGCTTTTCACTTCGATTGCGGGCCGGATCCATTCTGGTTACCTCTATATGGACAGTGATTCAAAGGCATCCTGCCAAGAGATCATTCCTTCCGATTGCCGTTATATCCCGTTGACGGGAAACTGGTATCAGTTCTCGGATTAGGGCCGGGTGCGGATGTGCGCGACGGGGACTCCTTCGGCGGGTTCAGGGCCGGGTTGGAAAATGTCTTAACTCCCATTTGGCTTTTTAACACGAAGTGCCCAAAACTTAGTGCTGAATTATGCCGAAGAGATACTAAGCCTTAATTATGTCTTGGTATACACCTGAATACTAAAATTCTTGACTCTGGATTTTTTAATCGCATAATATTTTTCGGACTACTGAAGCGTTCTCCCGACGATTGCGTGGCCCATCACTCATGGCAACATTAATGATTACAACGCAACCTGGGAGAAATCCTGGGTTTTTTTATATCCAAGAAAAGGGATTTCCGATGCCTTTTATTGAACACAGCGACATAGTTGAGTTTGCTGAAAATAGAGTCAATTTAAAATCTGAATATGTAACAGCTTATCGGGATCAAGTGGGTTACTTAACGAAACGATTGGCGTCTTATATTGATGAAAACCCCTCATTCGATTTGGTGAAAATGCTTCATTCTGGCAGTGTTGCTAAAGGAACCGCGTTAAGCACAGTAAGTGATATGGATGTTGCCGTATATGTAAAAAGAGGATCCTCCCATCTGGACGAAAAAAATCTAATTCCCTGGCTTGCTGACCAGCTGAAGTTGGTTTATAGCCACACAGAAATGAAGCCCGAACAATTCAAGGAACAAGATCACTCGGTTCGAGTTCATTTTAAGGGTTCAGATTTGGATGTGGATGTTGCTCCTGTACTGTACGAGGGTGATCCAAATGATAGGGGCTTTTTGGTTGAAAAATATACTGGTGAAAGAGTTCTGACTTCCATTCCAATGCACCTTGATTTTATAAGACGCCGGAAGGCAAAGCAAAAAAATCATTACACCCAAGTAGTTAGGATTGTCAAATGGTGGGTAAGCCAACGGCGCGCAGAAAATGAAAACTTCAAATTCAAATCATTTATGATCGAACTGCTTTTAGCCAAGATGGTCGATGATGGACTTGATTGTTCCAATTACTTGACCGCCTTGGAAACATTCTTTACTCATTTGGTTAAGAAACAATTGCTGACGCCAATAATCTTCACAGACTTTTATTCGGCGGATAAGCTCCCAACACGTGACAACAATTCAATCAAAATTTACGACCCAGTCAACCCCGAAAATAACGTTGCTAAGGGATACTCCGAGGCTACACGAAAACAAATACTGGAAGCCGCCACCGATGCTTTGGAGGCTTTATTATTCGCCAAAAGAGCAACGACCAAAGGAGTTGCGACTGATTGCTGGAGCAAAATCTTAGGATCGGGAGTGGGAGGCTGACATGAGCTACACAAATTCAAATACTCAGTCTGAATCATTTACCATTATAAATGCTCGTAAAATCGCGGCAAAAATTGCGACAGATCTCGAATTGTTTCGCGTCTACTATGGGAAGCCCGACGAGCAGAATATTACCGATTACGCCGTAGAAGCAGCACTATTATTGAATGAAAAATCGTTGAAGATGGTTCAATACGGGTTCAAACGCTATGGAAATGTGATCTTGAGTTTGAAGTATTCGGTTTCACCATACAATACTCTCGTCGACGATAACCCCGGACGAATACCTGCCCATGAAAATATCGAAGGCGCTACTTTTTTTTCCTTTCTTGAATACTCTGATTACTTTTTCACCCTGTCATTGACGGATCGCGAAACTATCAAGAGTTTTCTTCCCATCAAACGCGGTGATGGCCAAACACCGACTTATTCGAATGGCTATTGGGATGGTCAGCGAACTTTCTCGTCGGGCGGTGTTGGAGTTGAAAGGGGGATTTTCAGAGCGATATGACTTCGGAACCAAAAAAATTATTGAACGACCAAATAACCTTTCCAAATCCAGACGCCAAAAAGCGTTTTGATGACTTGCACGGGATCGATTTGGCAAAAAATAAATTAGTTGCCGCCGTGCGTGTGATTTTAAATCCATCTGCATTAAAACAATGGTCCGAGAAATCACACCCTAAAGCAAAACGCCTTGTCGATTATGTTTTGAAGCGTCCCCAATTATTCGCTCTAGTTGGAGATGTCGGGACTGGCAAGACAAGCCTTGCAGAAACCTTTGGCGACGCTGTGGCGCGAGCAGAAAATATCAATGTTCATTTCTTCAAACTTAGTCTATCTGTGCGAGGTACAGGCACAGTAGGAGAAATGACGACATTAATTACCGCCGCATTTGACGAAGTTGCCGAAATGGCAAAAAAAGTTAAATCCTCCCAAGGCGGTCATCGAGCCGGGTACATATTGCTGATCGATGAGGCCGATGCAATTGCGCAATCCCGCGAAACCGCACAAATGCATCACGAGGATCGAGCGGGTGTGAACGCCTTAATTCGCGGCATAGATAGATTCGGCCATGAAGGTCTTCCAGCGGTTGTGATAATCTGCACCAATCGTTCTGAAGCTTTAGATCCGGCAGTAAAGCGCCGGGCTGGTGAAATCATTGAATTCAATCGGCCTAACAACGCTCAAATAAAAAACCTTTTGCATCATTGTTTCGAAGGATTAGATTTCAGCCCCACTCAAATAGAAACCTTATCTCATGCCATGGGGCCGACGGAGCAACGCCCCTATGGCTTTACATACTCAGATGTTACCCAACGTTTATTGCCTGCTATTATCTTAGATGCTTATCCAAAATCTCCGCTTCAATTCGATAAAATTCTTGCAGTCACAAGGGAAATGGTCCCCACTGCACCTTTTAAGGAGCGGACCAAATAATGACTTCTCCTACCGGAAAGTGTTTTATTAGTTACCGCAGAACGCACTTGGAGGAAATCAGCCGCCTTGT
Organism: Pseudomonadota bacterium; assembly: GCA_021324075.1. Lineage (GTDB taxonomy): Bacteria > Oederibacteriota > Muellerivitia > Muellerivitales > Muellerivitaceae > JAJPJW01. The sequence goes on from JAJPJW010000003.1 coordinate 8,021, forward strand.
TCAAGCTTTAAACGCAGTTGGTGTTCCAACGTGGCAGGATATTAAAAATCTAAATAACACTTCGACAGAAACAGAAATACGAATCGTTTTAAAAGATTCAAATACCTCGTCCGCAGTTTTATTCATCACGAAAGATGTCTCGGAATCGGAGATCATCAAAAAAGTTGAAGCAAAATTAATCGTTGAGCGGGTCGCCGCTAAAAATGGTTTTTTCGCAACCCCAGTTGTAGCTGATAAACTTTCTTATAAAGATGCAGCCGATTTATTCGACGGTTCTATAGGGGCTCATGACCTCGAAACGTGGAATCTTGAAAGACTTCCCGACGCCGTATTGGATTTATCATCCGCCATCAGTTTGGCTCGGTCCATTTTGGAAAAAAGACTTAGAACTATAGCAAAGGGGAAAACCTCTAATGATCCTTTGAAAATCTTCTTCTCAACTAGAAAGCCTGTACCAGAAAGTAATGAATTTGACCTTTGCATTGATTGGAACCCGTTCTTTTCACCGGATTTTAGCGGCAAGGATACTTGGGAAACGCTTCTTCTTCCCTCCCTTAGAAACATAGCGGATGTAATTGGAATTTATATGCCTAATCATCCCATTGAGATAAGTGGTTTTTTAAGTCTTCCAATTGGCATCGCGCTAGGGACTGTTTTTTTGGAACAACGAGGAATTTCCATCACATGGCTTCAGTCTCTTCCAAATGGTGAAAAACAAAAATGGGGACTTGCCGTAAATGAAGGCAAAAGCGATTTTGAGGAAAGATTTATTGACCGAGATATAAAAGGCAAAGATATCGCTGTCCTGATATCAGTCAACGATGACGTTGCAAATGGATTTTCAAGAACTCAAGTACCGAATCTGCGCGTTGTGATAGAGGTTAAACCCAAAGGCGGTTTTAGACCCGGTATTGTTTTGAATGACCCCTCGAAGGTTAAGGGGCTTGTTCAACTGGTTTCACAAGCGATCAGAACCGCTAGAACTGGCTATAGTGCAGACGGAGCAGTACATATTTTTGCGGCTATTCCGTTGGGTGTGGCGGTTTTACTCGGGCAGAAGCTCAATACCTTAGCTACAGTACAAACTTACGACTTTGTGGCTGACGCATCCCAGCCTTACACGCCCGCCGTTTTACTGAATCCATCAATTTGAGAAGCGAGATATAAAGATGGACATTTCTCAAACTAAGCAAATTGATTTTTGCGAAGAGCGGTTAATGAAAATAATTCGTGATATTGAACCGTCTGACAACCAAAAAGATGGCGCCAAGCGTAGTCACAACAATCTTCGTGAAGTCCTAGATTCTGGAAAAATGAAAAATTGCATATTGGACTCATATTTGAGCGGAAGTTACAAACGCGATACGGCAATAAAGCCATTGGAGGATGTTGATATCATATTCATCATAAGAGCTGATGCTTGGTCTTCTAGGCTGATTTCGCCCGGTCCGAACCCTATGGATGTACTCCAAACATTCTCAAACGCCATTCGTTATAGATATCCTGAAAGCTCGCTTCGGTTTCAGCGGAGATCAATTCGCCTGCAACTCAACCACATAGATATCGATATTGTTCCGGCAATCTGTGATTCGGAAGATACTCGTAAAATCTGGATTCCCGATACCGAAGATAAAAAATGGATTGTTACCTCACCCAAAATTCATGAAGAAATCACAATCGCACTCAACAAAAAACTAAATGGATGTTTCAAACCAATTGTCAAACTTTTGAAACGGTGGAACAACTCACTCCCTGAATCTGTCTCATTCAAGTCATTTGCACTTGAAACAATGGCGACCAGATTATTTCAGAATATATCTTTTGATTCTTACACATCTGGTGTTTTGTATTTCTTTGATTTTATAGCTGCCTTGGGTGAAAAACTTTCAAACTATAATTGGAAATCCGATTATGAGATCTCACTTGGCTACTTCAGTCAAAAAGTGCCTGATTGCACCGGCATTGGTGGTAATACCATCGCTGGAATATCCTATGGCCGGGTCGAAAAATTTATCAGCCATTCTGTCAGAAGTCGGGACAAGCTTATTGCTGCATTAAATGCTCGCTATACCGAAAACTCAATTCAAAGGATCAACGAAATATTTGGCTTTTAAAAACCAAGAAGCAGAAAAAGTAGAATAAAGGGAATGCCGACATGTATCACTTTTGAATAATTAGAAGTCTTGAATAGTGGCTTGGCCTTTTTATCTATATTGGTTGAAATGAAAATGGTCCAATTTTTTTGGAGAGCAAGATGACCGATGAGATGAATGACGATACAAAAAGCTCAGCGGAAGGATTTTGGGCGAGATTAAATCATCCTGTTATTGGAGTTTTTATCACCTCGGTAATAATTTGGAATTGGGAGATATTTTATTTTTTGATTCGAGGTTTAGATAAGACACAAGATACAGTGGAGTTTGTTAAACAACAGTATTTGAAATGGGGGAATTGGCCAAATTTATTTCTTTGGCCACTTGTTATTACCGTGGCTTATTTATTGTCTGCCCCACATTTGCATGAAGCATACTTGAACTATAAAGAGTGGTGCCGTGAATGGGCAAAAAAGTTTAAGCCCATTACTAATTTGAAATATGAAAAAACAAATTTCGCCTATGAACAAAAAATTAAAAACTTACATGAGCTTATTGAGGCCGAAAAGCTTGGACGTAAAGATGACGCACAAATTTACGGTAAAAACAGAAGTGAATTTCTGAAGGAAATGGAAAGATTAAACGGTATTTATGAACTTACCAAAGGAAGGCCGGCAATTATTGACGGGATTGGATATTTGGAGCCGTTGCAAATGGTAAAAGAAATTTCTAAACGAATTAAACAAAATCAAGAATTCCAAGGAAGGGCTGTCGAATTGCAGAAGCAAATTGCTGAAAAAGATTCTCTAATCAAAAAGTTGCAAGAAAAAATAGAAGACTTTAACAAAATTAATAATCCTCAGAATGGGTGACGGAACGGTATTAGGCCAAACCGGGAATTAATCCAGAAAACAAATGGGTTTAGCCGGCAGTTTGCACTTTGGGCTATGATTGGTACAAAACATGCCCAATAGTTGTCCTCGTTAAAGCCTTTACCATCCCCAAAAACCACTTTTAACAAAAGACCTCTGGCAAACCATCGGGCTTTGTTTTAAATATCCCCAATCACTGATTTTATTTGGGGAGGCCCTATGGAAACCGTCGTATCGCCCGTGAAGATCTTTGAAATCCCCCTCGAGAAGATCCTTCCCAACCCCGAGAATCCGAGAGGGGATGTTTTGCCCGATACGGCGCAGGCAATGGCCGAGTCCCTGAGAGAAGCCGGGCAAAAGACCGAAATCCGGGTAAGGCCTCTGACGGAGGCCGAAAGACAAGCCCATCCCGGCTCTGACTACCTCCTCATCGGGGGCCATGTGCGGCTGGAGGGGGCCAAACTGGCGGGCCTATCCACCCTGCGGGCCGTTGTGGTGGAGGGAACCACTCCCGGCCAGGAGCTTTTGGACGCGGTCCTCGACAACCGGTGGGAGGAGATGGGCTGGTGGCAGTGGGATCTGGCCATTGAGAAGCTTCTGAAAGCGGAGAATGCCCCCACACAAAGGCAATTGGCAGCCCAGCTAGGGTGGCATGAGTCGAAGCTAAGCCGGGTTATGAAGGTCATGGAAGCCCTGAATCCGGCCGCCCGGGAGCTGGTAGGGCAGAACCTATCCGCACAAGACTCAAACCCGGATGAAAAACTTGCGCCGCGCAAGTCGAAAAATAAGGGTTTTTCGGTCACCGAGAGCATCCTGCTGGTTTTGGCCGACCTTGGAGACCCCCAAGAGGTCGAAAAGGCCTTGAGGCGGGTGCTGGACCACCAGATGACCGAGTCCCAGGTGAAGACCCTGGTGGCATGGGTTAAGAGTGGACGTGATTTAGAGAGTTACCACAATTCCCCCTCTACTCCCCCTTTGTCAAAGGGGGAGAAATCCAAGGTGCACCCTGCAACCGCCACCTCAACGGCAAACAAACAACCTGAGATCCCCACGCCCCAAAGCGCGCCGATTGGCGCTGGGGCTCGGGATGATGGAAAGGGAGGCGAAGGAACCCAACCCGCTCAAGAGACTCCCTCCACTTCCAGCCAAATAGGGGCGGCGATCACCGGCAATATCCTTTGGAAGCAGGTTCGGCAGGCGCCAGGGCAGATCGCCAACCGGGTATTTCCCCGGTTTGTCCGGATTTTCCATTGGACCAATACCTTCTTCCAGAAGCGGGGAATCAAGAATCCCACGATCGCCACCTTCCTGACGGCTTTCCTGCTGCTTTGGGCCTTCAGCTTCCTGATCCACCATGCCACCAGCATGATCGGTCGTGCGCTTTTACACCTGTCGTCCGGCCCTCAAGCCGGACGACAAGCTTTGGTAGTACCGAGCCAAGGTGCTGACGGTAACGGAGGCACCACAGGGGGCTCGGTAAAGATGTCCTATGCTCCCTATACCGAAACCAGACCGGTTCCGATCTATGTTGGCCAAATTCCCAACACCCAACCCGCTATCCGCCAAAAACCAGCCGGAGCTCCAGTGCTTCAGTCGAAAAAGGAAATAAATAAGGTGAACTCCCCGAAGCCCGTCGTGGAAAGCCCCCAAGGGGAAATGGAGCAGGGGATCACCATACCCGCCGAACTCAAGGATGGGGTCGAGAAGGATTCCCGATTGGCCCTGAGTTTCGCCGGGGATTTCTACGGGGTCGACTACCGGCAAATTCCAGTTTGGGAAGGTTTTATCAAGAATGCCTTAGTGGACGGTTATTACAACCTCGTCATGTCACTCTTCTACCCGCCGTCGAAGATCGAGGAAATTCAGGGCAAAAAGCTGGTGTATTTCTTCAAGGCCGCGGACCCGGTGAAGGTCGTGGCGATCCATTCGGGAAGCGAGGATTTCCAAGTGGAAGGGGTCGTGACCGTCAAAAGCGACTTAAAACGGGTGGGGGAAGTGGTTTCGCAGGTTCCCGCCACCCTGGTTCTTTCCGTGGCCCATTCCGATGACGGCAATGGTAGGATTTCCCGCGTCCGGCAACCGAATGCCGCTCCAGCCCCGGCTTCCGCCAAGGGGCAGGGGGACTTAGGGAAGAATATTGGGGACGGGGTCCACGACCTTTCGGACGCGGTGAACACGGCCGATACCGCCGATACAGCGGTGGAGAAGGGGAAGAATTTGTTGGGGTTTTGAAACGAATAGTCCATTAGATCTCGCCATCGTCTTTATATTTTACGGAGGCACCTGAATGGAAGAAAAATTTGAAGAGCAAATAAAGAAGTTGTGTTTATTAGCCGGCAATTATTTGAAATCGGTCTTTTTACTTTTTTTTCGACCCTTTAAAACTTTTTTAAATATTTCCCTCGGCTTGAAAAAACAATTTCCGCGGCTGACATTTGTGCTAATCACCTTGTTCCCCTTTTCTTTATTTCTCCGTTTTGCCTACGAGACGTTTGGATCCATCCGAAAAATATTGGAAATCTTCATCGCGGCAAATATCCAAATATTGCATTCCGACCAAGGGGCCATCAATAAATACGATGATATGGTCCGACAGGTGCAGATGCTGTATGGGAATGTTTTTGATAGAGAAATCACGTTTTCTTACATTTTGGATACATGCCTCCCTGTTTTCCTGATGGCCATCCTCTTACTTTACGGATGCTGCACTCTCTTAGTTTTTTTTAACAATTCAAAATACAAAAAAGAAAGGGTAGAAGATTTCGTTTTCTACCTTTTTTCGTATCAGTTTTTGAATTGGATTTTTGGAATCATTGCCTTTTATTTTTTAATTTCGAAGAATGTGTTGAATTTTGCTGTTGATTTCATCGTGATGGTGGCGGTTATTTTATTCGGATTGATCCCCATTGTTTTAATCATAAAGTTTTTTCCTCATGGTGAAGCGAAAACCAGGATTGGCAAGGCTTTATTGGTCTTTAGCAATTTAGGCATTTTTTTCATCGTTCCATTGTTTTTTTATTTGTCCGCTTTTGAGCTGAGGATTTTGTTCCCGATTAAAGAAATAAAAGTTGAAAAAAATAGATCCCTCGATCTTTCTCTTCCCCCCAAGTTCTTAAATTTTTACGCCCGGAATGACGGCGAGGCCTATGCAACGGTGAATTTTGTCTTGGACAATCAAATGGAGGAAGAAGTTTACTTGAGCAAGAATGACCCCGTGACGGTGAACTTTTTTGATGAAAAAAATAAAAGGGACATAAGTTGCGGCCTGAAATTATTGTCTTTTAGGGATGAGCCTTCCGGACTGATTATGATCAAGCCGAATGAGAAAAAAATGTTTGTTGGGGCATTTAGGATCCCACTGAAAGACCTCGTTCAGTCTGACTTTTTGATCAAGCTGAACGACAATGACTTTTCGATGGGCTTCCAACCGCCGCCCTTTGGGATGGATCAAAATCAAACGTTTGAAGGAGAAGTCCTCAGTCATCATAATTATATGAACGCTGGAGTCGAACTGACCTTGACAACAGCTGGCGGGCAAAATTTGATCGCGACTAAAGGCTACAAGGAGATATACCAGGAGGGTTGGGTATTGGGCCGCAGTAATCCTCCCGCTAAGAATGTGGACAATTTCACTCCGGAAATTGTCCACTTAAACGGGGAAACTTATTTGAAGTTAGAATTCAATTTGGTCGAACCCACGAATATTGATTTCTTTTTTGCCGGGAGGGATTTTAAGGTGTTTGGACACGCCGGCCAAAATCAATTCAAATTTAAGGTTGGCCATTTAAAAAGGGATCTTTACGACTTGCAGGTTCTTGAAGTCTATATCGGACGTATCAATGAAAAATTATTTTGGCGGGTTTTAATTGACACATGATTAAAAGATATGGGTGTTGTCTATTGTTCGTATTTTGAAGAACAAAGGGCCAGGCCTACACATTGCACTTTAGCGGAACAAGGGGCTATTACCCCGCCGGTCCGCCCCGCTGGAAAACAAGGCAAAAGGGGGTCGCGCCCCTTGAGCCTCTCCAACTTGAATAAATAAAGTTGATCCGCCGGGGGAGAGGGGATAATCTTCGCTCATGCGCCCCCGGTTTTTAGCCCTTCTTTCAATCCTCATCCTTTTCGCCTATGGCTGCCCCACGAAAAACGCGCCCGTAGCGCCGCTTCCGATGCCCACGGCAACCCTGACGCCCCCTTCCTCGGCGACTCCCACGAATTCCCCAACCCTGACGGTTTCAGCGACGACCACCGGCACCGGAACCCCCCCACCCCCCCCCCCCCCCCCCCCCCCCCCCCCCCCCCCCCCCCCCCCCCACCCCCCCCCCCCCCCCCCCC
>JAJPJW010000141.1 GCA_021324075.1 Pseudomonadota bacterium
ACCTTGACGGCCACCCAGACCCCTTCCTCCACGACCACCAATACGACTACGGCCACTTCCACTCGGACACCCACCGTGACCACCACCAACACCCCCTACCCAACCCCGTCCTTCTCCATCTCCTTTTCGGGCAGTTACCAAGCCCAATTGTCGGCCACCAGTTTCAGCGGAGGCCTGCTTTACGGGGGCGTCGACAACATTTCCTATCTCTTTGGATGGTCGAGCCTGACCGGAACCAGCCCCAACGTCTACAACAACGAGGGTTCGGGCCACGGGCAATTCGAATACCCTGAGGGGATCGCCACCGACACAGTGGGCGACGTTTTCATCGCCGACGGGACCAACAACAGCGTCCAGCAGTTGAATTCGATTCAACAGTGGCAATGGACCATCGGCGGGACGGCGGCGGGGTCCGGCGTCAGCCAGTTCAACGCGCCCCGGGCCTGCGTTTTCGACGGAGCGGGCCACCTTTTCGTGGCCGACACGGGCAACGGCCGCATCGTGGAATTGAACGCCAATACGGGGGCCTGGATCACCGCGTGGAACGGGTCCGCTTCCAATGCCACCACCTACCTGGGTCTGCCCTATGGCGTTGCTTATGACGCCACCCACAGCATGCTTTTCGTGGCCGACCCGGCCGATTCCCAGTCGGACGGGGGGATCTTCAAGTATTCCACTGCGGGATCTTTCCAGGATTTCTGGCAGGGGACCATTCCCGGCGGCACGACGCCGCTCAATCCCCGCAGCGTAGCGGTCAACGCCTCGGGAACGCGGGTTTATGTGACGGATTCCCAAAACGAATATGTGGAAATGTTCGACGCTTCGGGGAATTTCCTGGCCGCTTGGGGCGGGACAGGGACCGGCAATTACCAGTTCGGAACCCTGAATCCGTCACCCGTGGGCATCGCCGTGGACACCGCCGGGAAAGTTTACGTCGGCGATCCGGGCAATAGTTTGGTCAAGGTTTACACCGGCACGCCTTGATCCGAAGCCTGGACGGCAAAGGCCCTTCCCTTCGGGGGAACGGGCCTTTTGTTTTTTTAGAACGAATAAGCCAGCGAAACCCCGGCGCGGCCGGGGTAGAGGTCCAGGGGCCCCTTCCAATTGCCCAAAAGCACCTGGCCCTGAAAGCCCAGTTCCCACTGGGGGGCGAAGTTCCAGCCCACCTTGGGCCAGAAAAGGAAGGGGCCGCCTTCCAGCGGCACCACCAGGCCGGGGGAGGCCTTCCACTGGCTGAAAAAAGCCCCTTCGGCCTTCAGGAAGACGTAGGTGCCCTGGTTTCCCGAATCGGAGAACATGCCCAGGATCTCCCCGGTCCCGTCCCTCAGGATTTCGGCGCTGTATTGGACGCCCTCATGGTTGGTGGAAAACCCGATGATCCAATTGGCGGCGGTGTGCTGGTCGGCGTAAAGCCAGTCCGTCCCTTCCAGCCGGATCTGCACGGTGGGAAGGCTGGCCACCAGCTCCAGGCCGAAGGCGTTGCGGCCCGTCAGCCAGGCCGCGCTGGGGGTGACGGTCAGGCCGATCATCTTGTTGACGAGCCTCGCGACCCCCTCGGTTTGGCCGCCCTTCAAAACCCGCGCCGCCCCTTCCAGGCTCAGGTCGTCGAAGAGGAAACAGGTGGCGTTCGCCCCTTCGCTGGACAGGGGCTCGTCCGTGAGCCATTGCAAGGGCGGGAGGGGGTAGAAATAATCCGTGGGCTTGTAAAAAAGGGAGGACCCCCATTGGGGCTTGAAGAGGCCGCCCTTCAACTCCAGGCTGCCGGCGGTCCAGGCCAGGGAGGCCTGTTGCAATTCCAGGGAATAGATCTCACCCTGGTCGTCGGCTTCGGCGTTCTCCCATTCCAGGTGGATGAGGTTTTTCACCCCTTCGAACTCGGGTTCGGAAGCCAGCATGGGAACGGCGGAATTCTGGGCGATGGCGTCCGCCTCCAGGCCGAGGGAAAGGTCCGGGGCGAGGTCGGGGTGGCTTTCCAGGTCCAGGTAGGAATATTGGTAGGCTGAAAGCCCGCTTTCCGTCGGCTGGGTGGCCCCTCCCTCCACCGCCAGGGTGCCGGAGATGACTTTTTTACCGCTATCGTCGTCATCAGCCCTGGCCATTCCCGTTCCGAGAAGGGCCAAGGCCAGGCAAACCAGCCGGGCCAACCTGAGGTCCACGGAAATCCCCCGTTTCGAATCATTTCGCATTGTGGCCGGGATTTATTTTACTGGTAAAACCCCGGAGCGGGTCCAGGCCTAATGCAGGACCACCAGCTTGAGGATCTGCGAGCGGCCGGAACCGTCCGGCTCGACGACTTTCACGTTGGCCAAGTAAAGGCCGCTGGCCGACCCCGTCGAGTCCCAGTAACAACGGCTGGACCCGGGGACGCCGTGGCCCGCGACGACCTTTTCACCGTCCATGTCGTAGATAGTGACATCCAGTGTCGCTCCGGGTTCGGACACGCTGAAAGTAGTGGTGGTTTGACCCGGCTGCAGGAGGTTCGGCGAGGCCACGATCGGGCCAAAACCCGGTAGGGGCGTCGGGGTGATGGTGGGCGTAAAAGTGATCGTCCCGGTGGCCGTCGGGGTGCCCGAGGGGCTGGGAGTGGCGGTAGAGCTGGGGGTGCCGGAAGGGGTCGGGGTGCCCGTCTGGGTTGCCGTCGAACTGGGGGTCAAGGTGGGTGTCGAGGTCCGGGTACCGGTGGGCGAACCCGTCGGGGTGGCTGTGGGCGTCTTGGTGGGGGTCCGGGTCGCGGAGGGGGTCGGGAAGGGCGTGACGGTGACGAAAAGGCCGAAAACCTCCAGGCTGTTGGCCGTGGCCACATAGACCTTGCCGTTAATGATGGTGGGCGGGGTGAATTTATTGCTGGGGCTGTTGATGACGTCCCCGGGCGCGTTGTTCGAGTTATAAAGCTCGGTGGCCAGGTTTGTGGCGTCATAGGCGTGAAGCCCCACGTTGGCGGGGTCCGGTTCGATGGCCCAAAGGATGCCGTTGGTGTTGCCGTTGGAAGAGACGGCGGGGCTGACGCCGGGAAAATGGAAGTCAGGAGGGGTGGAGGTGGAGGAGCTGGGAACGGGGTTGTACTGGCCGTTGGTCACGGTAAAGGCCTCGATGGGACTGTCCACGAAGCTCCAATAGACGGTGTTGTTGAAGACGGCGGGGGTCATAAAGGTGGCGAAGGCCGTCAGGGGGGCGTTGTTCATCTTTTGGAGATAGGCGTCCGTGCCGCCCGGCCCCTCGTCGAAGCCGCCCAGGTTGTCCCGGTCCAACAGGTAGATATTGCCGGCCTTGTCCCCACAGGTCAAAAGATGGGGATGGGCGGCCGTCCCCATGGAGTCGGGCAGGAGTACCGCCCCCGTGGAGCCCATTTCATTGTCGATGCGGTCCAATGCGGCCCAGTTGGAAGGCGTGAAATAGTCCGCGATGACCGGGCTTGCGCCCCCGGTGAACTTGATGATCGATTCCCCGTGGTCCACCCCTCCTCCCGCTGACGAAGCCGCGTCGAAGGCCCCCGTTCCCGTGGTCATGTAGAAGTTGCCGCCGGCGTCCATGGCCGGCGCGGCCCCGCTTTGCCAGATCCCGCCGCGCTGTGTGACGGGCGAAACGTTGTAAACGCTCTGGGGCCCCAGCGTGGGGTTGGAGGCGCTGTAACCGATGGCCCAGCCGTAATAAGCGCCGTCGTCGCAGTGGGAACTCCAGAAAGAATAAACCAGCCCGTTATACAGCACCAACCCTGGGCGGTTGATTTCCAACGAATCGTCGAAGGTGATGGGCCCGCCGGTGCCGTTCCAGACGGCCGTGATGGAGGCCGGACCGCTGAATTTTTCCAACCCGTCGGTCAGGCTCAGGGCGTGCAGGCGGTGCACGTAGTGGGTGACGGGGCCCGTGGAAACTTCCTTGGTGGCGGCGACGCAATAAAGGGTGTTGGTGGAAAGGTCGATGGCCGGTGTGGACATAACACCATATTCGGATGGCGTATCATTGCAGGAAGCCACTTCCAGGTTGGGAATGGTCGAAATGACCGTGCTGCCGCTGGTGCCCAGGAAGCTTACTTGCCAGAGTGCGGCCTGATTGGTGTCCGCGTCGAAGGCATAGACGGTGTCGTGCATGGTACAGACGAAAACCACGTTGTGGGTGGTGCCGCCGATGTTGAGGTTGGGCACGTAAAGGGGCTGGGCATAGACATGCCCGTCCACCGAATGGTTGAAGAGCTTCCCGAAATTGCCCGGGGTGGCGATGTTGGAAGGGGCCAGCAGCGTTTCATTCTGGTTCCAGTCGTCCCGCGACAGGTCGCCGTGGGATTGGACCATGGCGTTGAGGGCCAGGGCCGGGAAGGCCGGCAGCAGGAACAAAAAGGCCCCCAGGGCCCTCAAGGCGGTCAGTTGGAAGTTAAACGGTCGAAACATGGCGGGAATTGTACCAACTTTTGCCCCGGATACCCTATCGCCGATGTAAATTTCGCCGATCAACTTGAACCGTTTTTCAGGCGGAAACGCCTCAAGAAACCGCTTCTTTGCCCTTCACCGAACCTCCCTTTTGGGGGAATTCAACCTTCCTGGATGGAATGGGCTTTGATCCTCACTGTTTTTTGAAGTAGTCCGCCTTGTCCGGAACCGCTTTCAGGAAGGCGGGATAGCCGCCCTTGTCGTCGTGGTCGTTCCAGGCCGCCACCTTGCCCGTTTCGGCGTTGAGAATGTAGACGACGTTCCGGGATTCCTTGCCGTTGCCGGCAAAATGGACCGCCGCCATCACCATGCGTTTGTGGTTGTCCCGGAAAAGGGACAGGGACATCTCCTCGAAGGGGCCGGGCGCGAAGGGCAGGTGGGTCTTCCAGTTGACCTGCTTCTGGGGGCCGAAGCAGAGGACATCGCCGGTGGCGGCGTCGGCCAGGTAGGTATTGGCCCAGGGGTCCCGCACCGCGTCGCGGATATTGTCAAGCCCGTCCGCCTTGCCCAACTGCCAGACGACCTTGTCCTGCTGGAAGAAGATTTCCTCCACTGTCGAATCCTTGAGGACGACCAGGAAATTCCCCGTGTCGGTGCAAAGATGCACCCGGACCGGCGCGGCGGTCAGTTTGTATTCCCAGCGGACTTTGGGGTCCTTGGCCCTGGCGTCAGCCAGGAACAGCCGCGGGGCCGCCGAATCGGCCGCCAATATGAGCGCGGGCCTGTCCCTTTCGTCCCAGTCGGCCACGACGGCGCTTTCCACCGAGAGGCCCTGGAAATCGCTCCAATCCCAGAGGGGTGTGCAGCCCTTCCATTCCTTTTTGAGGAGCGAAACCTGGCCCGACCCTCCCGTGACGAGGTAGTAACCGGGCAGGGACTCCAGGTCCTTCAGGGGGCCGTCGAAGTCGTAGTCCCAATAGGCCTTGTCGTGCCGGACGCAGTAGAGGGTATTGTGCTTTTTCCCGCACAGCACCACGGTGGGAAAGGCGGGCTTGGGTTCCGTTTGAGCATTCACCGTGCCGGTCAAGAGAAAGGCCATTAACCCAAGGAAAAGCACTTGGCACCCGGTCCGCCGAAACTGCGGACTGCCGACTGTGAACCGCCAACCACCGTTGTTCATGTGCACCAGAACCGGATGGTCTCAAAGGCCCGGTTGGCCTCCCGGATGCGCGAGCAAAGGGTGACCACCACCATGTCCTGGATGCGCAAGGCCGTGCCCGGCTCGTCCCGTTTGAGTTTTTCGTAGGCGGCGTGGGGCAGGAAGAAAAGCACGGTGTCCGATTCCGCCAAGGCGTCCGCCGACCGGGGTTCGCCGTCCACCAGGGCCATCTCGCCGAACAGGTTCCCCGCGGTCAAGACCGTCAAAAGCTGCTCCTGCTTTTCCCTCCGGCCCTCCGGCGCCACCTGGCGGCTGATGCGGACCTTGCCGGACCTGACCCAGTAGAAGCCGTTCCCCGGGTCGTTCTCCTTGAAAACCGGCATGCCGGTCTTCAATTGGACTTCCTCCAGCATCTGCGAAAGGACCCGCCAATCCGGCTCCTTGAAAGCCCGGTAGGGCGCCGCGTCCTTGAATACGGACAGGTCCACCGGCATTAAATTTTGCCTTTGAGGTCGTTGATGAACTGCCGGGCCGTGCGGCCCGAACGGACGTTGTTGGTCCTCTCCCAGAGGGCCGCCCGGCGGTGCAGTTCTTCCGCCGGCAGCTTGAGGCCTTCGACCTTGGCCCAATTGTCCACCATTTTGAAATAAGTCTCCTGGTCGGGCGCATAAAAGGAAATGACCAGCCCGAAGCGGTCCGAGAGGGACAGTTTTTCCTCCACCGTATCCGCACCGTGGATTTCCCCTTCTTGTTGGAGGCCCCCCGCCCGGTCGCCGAAAAACTCCCGGATGAGGTGCCGGCGGTTGGAGGTGGCGATGAGGATGACATTGGCCGGGGTGGCTTCCACCGTGCCCTCCAAAAGGGCCTTGAGCCCCTTATAGGAAGTCTCATTCTCCTCGAAGGAAAGGTCGTCCACGAAGAGGATGAATTTTTCGCGGCGGCCCCTTAAAAAAGGCAGGATCTCCGAGTACTCGCTCAAATGGGCGGGATGGACCTCCACCAGCCTCAAACCCTTGTCCTGGTAGGCGTTGAGCAGGGCCTTGACCGTGGAGGACTTCCCCGTGCCCCTTTCCCCATAAAGAAGGGCGTTGTTGGCCCCCTTGCCCGCCACGAAGGCTTCGATGTTCCCGACCAGGGGCTTGCGCTGTTCGTCATAGCCGATGAGGTTTTCCAGCCGGATGGGGTCCACGGCTTCCACGCCCACCAAACGGCCCTTCCCGGCGCCGTCCACCTGCCAGCGGAAGGCCCGGTAGCGGCCGAACAGCCCCCAGCCGTTCTTGTAGAAATATTCGGCCAAGTGCGCCAAAAGCGGGTTGCCCCTGGCCGGGGAAAGGACGGCGGCCTTGATCTTCCGCCGGGCTTCCAGGACGGGGTTCGAAACTTTCCCCTTCCGGGGCGCCACCACGCCCTCCAAGGAAGGTGCTTCCCCCTTGCCTAGCAGGCCCGACTTCTTGAGGAACTCCGATTCCCAGTCCGTTTTCAGGATTTTCTGGACCGCTTCCAGTTCCCTCCCATAGTTTTGGTGGAGGGAGGGGCTGATTTCGGAAAGAGGCGCCAGTTCGGCCTTTCGGTGGAGGGGGTTTTCGTCTTCTAGGAGACGTTCGAGGAAATAATCCTGCAGGAGATTGCCCACGCGGGGATAGGGGGCGAATTCCTGGTGGTCCACCAGGGCTTTCCAGAGCCCGCCGTAACGCTTCACGCCCTTGGACGGTTCCGAATCCTTCTTGGCCATCCATTTGAGGAGCCGGACGAATTTCAATCCCGCCTCGTCCTTGAAAATCCCCGCCAGCAGGACGAGCGAGTCCAGGGATTCCAAGGCCCGCTTGGCGGCGGCCGAAGCTTTGGGGGCCGGGGTTTCTTGGGGCGTTTTAGGTTGGGCGGCCATGGGTCTCCTTCGACGAAAGGACGGCTATTTTACCTTGTTTTAAACCGGTGCGATGCTGTTTTCCGGATGTCCTTGTCTTCATAATATAAGGACGAAAGGATTTTCATGGCCGGCCTGCTTAAATGCCTTTCGAACTTCGTTCGATATGACGGAATGCCGGCGGGACGGTCTTTGACCGTCCGCTCATTTTATCAACCGATTTTCGGATAGGAAAACAATGGCCGGGGTTTTGACGCTGGAACAACTGCTCTCGGAACGTACCACCGAGGGGAAACTCTATGAAAAGCTCCCGGACAACCGGGTACAGTGCTTCGCCTGCGGCCACCGTTGCCGCATACCCCAGGGTAAAAAGGGCGTCTGTAAGGTCCGTTATAACGAAGGTGGGCTCTTAAGGGTCCCCCGCAATTACGTCGGGGCCCTGCAGGTGGACCCCATCGAGAAGAAGCCCTTCTTCCATGCCTTGCCGGGGGCGCGGGCCCTTTCCTACGGCATGCTGGGCTGTGACTACCACTGCGATTACTGCCAGAATTGGATCACCAGCCAGGCCCTGCACGACCCGGCCTCCGAGGAGTCCGGCGCCGCCCCCCAGGACCTGACAGCGGGGGACATCGTGAAGCTGGCCCTTCAATACCAATGCCCCGTCGTGACCTCGACTTATAACGAACCCTTGATCACCAGCGAATGGTCGGTGGAGGTTTTCCGGGAGGCCCGCCAGAAGGGCCTGGTAACCTCCTACGTTTCCAACGGCAACGCCACCAGGGAAGTCTTGGAGTTCATCCGCCCTTACGTGGACCTCTACAAGGTGGACCTCAAGGGTTTCAACGACAAGCACTACCGCTCCACCATGGGCGGGACCTTAAGGCCGGTGTTGGAATCGATCGAGCGGCTCAAGGCCATGGGTTTCTGGCTGGAGATCGTGACCCTGGTCATCCCCGGCTTCAACGACAGCGAGAGGGAGCTTAAGTCCGCCGCCGGTTTCATTGCCTCGGTCAGCCCCGATATCCCTTGGCACGTGACCGCCTTTCACTCCGACTATAAGATGATGGAGACCCCTGACACCCGGCCCGCCCAATTGAACCGGGCCTACCAGATCGGCAGGGAAGCCGGGCTCCACTTCGTTTATTCGGGCAACCGGCCCGGCGAGGTGGGGACGACGGAGAACACTTATTGCCCTTCCTGCAACGGACTCCTGATCGAGCGTTACGGTTTCCGGGTGCGCCAGGACAAAATCGGGCCCGACGGCCTCTGCCCGAACTGCAAAGCCGCCGTCCCGGGGATTTGGAAAACCCCTTCGAGGGAACCCAACGCGGTCGCTCCGGTCGAAAGGACGCCCTTGGCTGAAAAGGCCCTTACCGAATCCGTCAAATCCGAATAAAATACCGCCGCTGACCATCCTCTCTCAGGCCGAGGCCCCCTTGTTCGTCACCTTCGTCGAAGACACCCCGGCGTCCAAGCACATCGCCTGGACCAACATGGCCATCATCATCTTGAACATGGTCATCGCCTTGAAAACCATCAACCTGCCCGGTTTCCAGGAGGCGCTGGGCCATTACGGCTTTATCCCCGTCCGCGGCCTCAGCCTGGGCCTTTTCACCGGGCCCTTCATCCACAGCAGTTGGGCCCAGCTTTTGACCAACATGACTTTCCTTTATATGTTCGGCAAAGGGGTCGAACAGCGCCTGGGAAAGTTGAACTACCTGATGGTCTACGGGGCCATTGCCCTAACCAGCGAGCTGGTCCACTGGTATTTCAACGCCCACAGTCCGCTGCCCTTGGTGGGCGCCTCCCGCGTCGTCACCGGCCTGGGGGTCATCTACCTGCTCATGTACCCCTGGGGAAAGATGAAATGGGTTTTTAATTTTTTCGGGGCCCCGATCATGGAAATACCTTCCCGCACCCTTTGGGTGATGGTCTTATGGGCGGGGGTCCAGGCCACCATCGCCTTCATGCCCTGGGCCAGGCTGGCCTTCCTGATCCACTTCCTGTCGTCCTTCGGCCTTTCCCTTTTCACCCTCATTCCCACCGCGGGCACCGCCTGGCACGCCCACCTGGGCGCCGTCCTGGCGGGGGTGGGGCTGCATTTCCTGATGCCGCAAAAGAAGGGCAAGGCCTGACCCGTGTTTTTCTTCCTTCCCGTCCAGGAGGGCAACCCGCCCAAGAAGTTCCCCCTCGTCAATGTGCTGTTGATCGCGCTGAATTCTTACGTCTTCTTCAAAACCGCCCTGCGCCCCTCTTTCGACCACATCATCTGGAGCTGGGGCTTCATTCCCGCCCACCCGCATTTGAGGGACGTCTTTTCCTCCATGTTCCTGCACGCCAGCCTCTTGCACCTGGTGGGCAATATGTACTTCCTTTACGTCTTCGGCGACAACGTGGAGGACCGGCTGGGGGGCTTCAACTACCTCCTCGCTTATTTCATGGCGGGATTGGGCGCCTGTTTCCTGCAATACATGATCGATCCCCATTCCACCCTTCCCCTGGTGGGCGCCTCCGGCGCCATCTCGGGCATCTGCGCCCTCTATATGGTGATCTTTCCCTGGCAGAAAATGCGCCTCCAGTTCTTTTTCCTGATCTTCCCCATCTTTTCCATCCCCGCCCGGGCCTTTTTCGTGGTGGGCATCTGGTTCCTGGAGCAATACTTCATGGCCACCCATTCGGACCCCACCCTGGGCGGGGTGGCCTTCTGGGCCCACGTGGGCGGCTTCCTGGTCGGGATCGCGCTTTCGCCTTTCTTGATCCCTTCCCAAAAAATCCGCGCCAGCTAGGGAACGGCACCGAAAGGGAAAAATGAAAACTTCACCGAAAGCCGGATTGGTCCTGAAAGTTCTCCCGAACCAGTCGGTGGCGATCACCCTTGGCCCGAAAACCGTCGCCTGGATGGCACCCGAAATTTTCACCGAAGGTTGGGCGAAACAAAGTCTGGCGGTAAGGCCCCAGGGGTCCTACGGCGTTGTTCCGCTCAAAGGCCAGGGGCGGGTGGGGCTCCAAACCCTGGCCAAAATGACGAAAAAGGGCGTCCGCCTGCGCTTCACCCTAACTCCGCTGGAAACGGTGAAGGCGATCCACCTGCGGCTGGTCCTGGGCCTTCCCTACAAGGACTGGCAGGGGAGCTTTTATCAGTTAGGCGCGAAAAGGGGAAAAATCCCGGCGAAGGCGCCGGCCAACATCCGTATTGCGGAAGCCCAGTCCACACCCCTCACCCTGGGTCCCTCCCGCCTTCCCAAAGGCCTTGCCTTGGAAATGAAGGCGCCCCGGCTATACACCGTCCTGCAGGACAACCGCCAATGGACGCCCACTCTTCAGGCCTTCGTGAACCGCCACGAACCCGCCGAACCGGCCTGGGAATGGAAGAAGGGCCGGAAGAAGGTTTTCGGCTTCACCCTTTCCTTCTCCGTTCCCATCCGGGGGGCCGCCGAAAAACCGCGCCACAGGCCTAATAGTTGATGTGGGTTTGGCCGCCTTCAAAAACCGTGGTCGGGGTGGGTGTTAATCCGGGAGTGGGCGTCGGGGTGGGCCCAAAGGAGGCCGGTCGGGTCCAACCAAAGCCACTGGCGTTCCATTTCTTTTGATGGTGGTGGACTTTGGGCGTGGTTGCCGGGGTGGGCATCGTGATCGTGGCCGCGCTCATGTGGCCTTCGACCTTCACCGGGGGCAGGCTATCCGCCCAAACCAGCGCCAGACCCGTGCCACATAACACCAGGACGGGCAAAAAGAATTTCTTCATTCAAATCCTCCCTCTGTCGTAAACCGGTCTTTCGATTCCCTCCTAGTTTACACGGCCGCAAGCCGGGTGATAAAAGCGCTTTCTTCGAATTTAAGGCCTCACGGCTTGCCCCCAAACCATCCCATCCATTATCCTCATTTTCACTTTTGAAAAATCGGGCTTCGCCCGATAAAACCAATGAGGATCATGCCATTTTCCATATTGGGGCCCAAGGCCCCAAATTGATTACGGATAAACTGCATAGAATTCTTGTTCGCTTAGAAATGATCTCCGGGAGGAAACATGCCATCGGCCAAAGCCTATGCCGCCCATCAATCCAAGGAACCCTTGAAACCCTTTGACCTTCAGCGCCGCGAACCCGGGCCCCACGACGTCCTGATCGACATCCACTTCTGCGGGGTCTGCCATTCGGACCTGCACCAGGTGCGCGGCGAATGGGGTTTCGACAACGCTTATCCCATGGTGCCCGGACACGAGATCGTGGGCAAAGTGGAAGCCGTGGGAAACAAGGTTTCGAAGTTCAAGCCGGGCGATACGGCGGGCGTGGGGGTCTTCGTGGATTCCTGCCGCAGCTGCCCTTCCTGCAAGGAAGGCCTGGAGCAGTACTGCGAAGGGGTCATCACCTGGACCTACGGCGGCGTGGAGAAGGAGACCGGAAAACCCACTTACGGCGGCTATTCCACCAAGGTGGTGGTGGATGAGAACTATGCCCTCAAAATTTCCCCCAAGTTGAAACCCCAGGAAGCGGCACCCTTGCTTTGTGCCGGCATTACGACCTATTCCCCGCTCAAGCAGTGGGGCGCCGGGCCCGGCAAAAAAGTGGGTGTCTTAGGTTTGGGCGGGCTGGGTCACATGGGCGTCAAACTGGCCGCGGCGATGGGGGCGGAGGTGACGGTCTTGAGTTCCTCTTCCAAGAAAAAGGACGACGCGGCCCGTTTGGGCGCCAAGGCCTTGGCCGATATGTCCAACCCCAAGAGCTTCTCGGACCTGGCCGGTTTTTTTGATTTGATCGTGGACACCGTCTCGGCGGACCATGACCTGACGAAATACGCCGAACTTTTAAAGAGGGACGGCACCCTGGCCCTGGTGGGCCTTCCGGCCAAGGCTCCTTCCATCGTTCCCTTCGCCCTCACCGGCAAACGACGCAAGGTCTCGGGGTCGCAGGTGGGCGGCGTCATGGAAACCCAGGAGATGCTGGATTTCTGCGCCGCCAAGGGCCTGGGCGCCGACGTGGAAGTCATCCCCATGCAGAAGATCAACGAGGCCTTCGAGCGGATGCTGAAGAACGACGTCCGTTACCGTTTCGTGATCGACATGGTTTCGCTCAAGGCCTAGCCAGGCGCCTGTAGGCCTCGTAAACCTCGTCCTCAAAACAAGCCAGGATGACTTTTTCCAGTTGGGGGTTCCGGGAAAGGCCTTTCTGTATTTCCTTCCAGGCGATGGCGCAGGCCCGGGGAATGGGAAAGTGGTAGACCCCGCAGCTGATGGCGGGAAAGGCGATCGTCTGAAGGGACATCTGTCCTGCCAGGTCCAGGGCCTTGCGGTAGCAGGAGGCCAGGAGCCCATCCTCCCCCCGGCCGCCGCCTTCCCAAACCGGTCCGACCGCGTGGAAAACCCACCGGGCGGGCAACAAATAGCCCTTCGTGGCCTTGCAGTCGCCCGTGGCGCAGCCGCCCATCTTACGGCATTCCTCCAGGAGCCCCGGCCCCGCGGCCCGGTGGATGGCCCCGTCCACCCCGCCGCCGCCCAACAAACCCTGGTTGGCCGCGTTCACGATAGCGTTGACTTTTAATGTGGTGATATCGGCTTTGAGCAGCTCGATTCGCGGGTCCATGACGCCTCCTACAATAAAAAAGCCGGTGGGAAATTCCCACCGGCTTTTCTCTAAACGGCGGTTTTATTTCGCCGCTTTAATGCAGGACGGCGACCTTTCCGCTTTTTCTTAGAACGGAGGTCCCATCGCTGATTTCCACCTCATATAGGTAAAGGCCGCTGGCGACGGGCTGGCCTTGCTGGTTTCCTAGGTTCCAAACCAGGCTATTGGCGCCGGTTTCTCCTTGGAGGGAAGCCGTATAGGCCTGCTCGCCTGTGACCGTGAGGAGTTTCAGCGTCACTTGAGACGGTCTTTCCAGGTTGACCAGGAAGGTCACCGATTCCCCGTTTTTTGAAATATTCGGCGCCGCCACCACTCCGCTGCCCCTGGCCTCGGCCGTCGGGCTGATGGTGTAGGTGGGTGTGGCCGTTTCAGCCCCTACCGCCAAGGATTGCAAAGAACCATCTTTGGGAGGGGGCCCCTGGGGAGGCGTTGAAACCGGGAAGGGCAGGCAGGAACAGGGGCGGATCCCCGTATTCGGGTCGTTCCCGCCCTGTTCGGCGACCAGTTGCCCCAAATAGAACAGGGCATAGTGGCTGTCGTCGAGGTACCCGGCCGGGTCGTTCCCCGGGATATCCGAGCAGGCGCTCCCTTCCCCCGCCGGGATCTGGCTGTACCACTGGGAAATTCCGGGCACAAAGGCCCCCGCGTCGCTCCGTTGGATGCCGAAATCCCCATCGATGAAATAACCCCCGTTCGTCGGGATCACCTGGGAACTGTTGTTCGTGATGTCCAATTCAAAGTTCGCCAGGTGCCCGGCGTTGGCCAGGCAGGCCCGCCCCATGGGTAGGCTGGCCAGTTGGAACGGGCTGCTCACCCCTTGGAAGAACGAGCCGCTCCCGCTGAAGATATTGCCGTTGAGGTTCCCGTTGAAGTAATTGTTAAGCTTGAACCCCGCGGCCGTTGTGTCGTAAGCCCACATCTTCAAGGTCAGGTCGGAAAGCTTGACCTGGGTCGAAGGATCGTTGTTTCGGACGAAGACCCGGAACACCGCCTGGTCGTTCGTATTGCACTGGATCATCCGCACCTTCAAATCTAGGTTGGGCGAGGCGATCCCCGGCACCGGCGTGCAGGCTGTGGGCGTGAAGGTGGGGGTCGCCGTGGCTGGCGGCGGGCACAGCGGGGCGCAGGGCAAGGTTCCCGTGTTGGTGTCCGAACCCGCCTTCTCCGCCACCAGCTGCCCCTGGTAATACAGCGCATAGTGGGGGTCGTCGTAATAGGTGGAGGGGTCGTTACTCGACCCCGTATCCCCGCATACCCCTCCCGGTGCCTGGCTGAACCAGGAGGACAAACCCGGGTTGAAGGGCGGGTTGTAATTAACCGGGTGGATGCCAAAATTCCCCGAGATCCAGTAGCCACCCCCCGCCGGAATGGTCATGGTGGAGGAGGGCGACACGTCGAATTCCCAGTTGGCCTGGTGGGCAGGGTCGGTGTTGCAGACCGGGGCAAAGGGGATGGCGCTCATCCCGATGGCCCCATTAACCGTCTGGCCGTTCACGCCGTTGCCGAACAGCAGGCCGCTGAAATTATTGTCCAGCTGCCAGTTGGTGATTCCGGTGTCGAAGGCCCAGAGTTTCACCGTCAGGTCGGAAAGCTTGACGGGAACGCTGTCGTTATCCTGCACGAAGACGCGGTAGGCCACCAGGTTGTTGTTGCACTGGATGAGCTTGATGCGAAGATCCAGGTTGGGGGCGATGACCCGAGCCAGGCAGGGGGTGGGCGTCGGTGTCAGGGTGCCGGCCCCGGCCACCAACACGTTGAAAGGTTCCACGAAAGCCGCCGCCGAACCGGAGCCGGCGGTGACCGCCGGGAGGTTCAAAAGCTGGGTGCCGTTAGGCGCGTTGACGGCCAGGTTCAAGGTGATGTCGGTGGTGCCCCCGGGTAGGCTGCCCACGTTCCAAGTCACCAGGTTCCCGTTGACCGAGGATGGGGCCAGGCTGGAGGAGATGAAGCTGGTTCCCGCCGGCAGGTTCTCCGTCATCACCGTTCCCTGGGCCGGGCCGTTGGGCGCGTTCATATGGATGACCACCGAAAGGGTCTTGATGGCCGAAGTGGGCTTGCAACTGCCGCCGCAGGGGCTGAAGACCTGCACGCGGTTGTTCAGCGCGTCGGTGAGGAACAAATTGCCGCAATTGTCCAGGGCCGGGCCGCCGAAGCCGCCCGTGGACTGCCCCAGGCCGGTCCCCTCCCCGCCCAGTTGCCCCAGGAAATTACCGTTGGTGTCGAAGATTTGCACGTTGTTGTAGTCAATCCCGCCGCCGAAGGTCTGGCTGGTGAGGATGTTGATGTCGGCGTAGATCTTGCCGTCGGGCCCGACCGCCAAACCGGTGGCGTTGGCCTCTCCCGTGCCCTTGACGTTGGTGAGGTTTCCGTTGGCGAATTGGCCCGCGGAAACGTTCCAGCTGGAAAGGAAGGACGGAGGCTGGACCTTGGCGTTGAACTTCTGGATACGGGGCGTGGTGTCGGAGACATAAAGGAAGGCCCCGCTGGGATCCAGGGCCACCCCCACGGGCTGGACGAATTGGCCGTTGCCCATGCCCGAGGCGCCCAATTGGGTGACGAAATTGGCGGTCTTGGCCCCCACGTTGACCTTGAACTCGGCCACCCGGTTGTTGGTGGTGTCCACCACGAAGGCATCCCCCTGTTGGTCCACGGTGATGCCGATGGGGTTTTGGAACTTGGTCCCGCTGGAGCTTCCGTCGAAGGAGAACTGGAAATTGCCGTTGGAATCGAAAACTTCAACCACGCTGTTGACCACGTCCGTCACGTAGAGATTGTCCTGGCTGTCGGCGGCGATGCGCACCGGCAGGCCGAAGGCCGCCGAACCCGTGGGGGTGAAGTTCGCCACGAAGGTGCCGTCGATATTGTATTTCACGATCCGCTTGTTGCTCCCGTCCACGATGTAGACGAAGGGACTGTTGGGTCCCCCCGTGATGCCCGTGGGGCTGTTGAACTGGCCGTTGCCCGACCCGCCGGGGCAGGCTTGGTCGCCGGCGCAACCCCATGCCGTTACCGCCGTGAAACAGGGTGCATCCCCGGCCAGGGGACAGATGGTCCAAGCGCCCCGGCCATGGGTGGCCGCCACCACCGCCCGCGGTTGGGTCGGCGCCATCTTGATCTGCTGGATGGCGGTATCGGGAAGGACATTGCCGAATTTGTCCCAATGCACGCCGCCGTTTTGGGTGACGAATACGCCCACGTCCGTGGCGACGTAGACCTGGGTGGGGTTTAAGGGGTCGATGAGAACCGAATTAGCAGGGGCGTCCGGCAAATCCCCGGAGATGTCCGACCAGGACCGGCCGGCGTCCTGGCTGAAAAAAACATGGCCCGTACCGAAACCCTGGGCCGTGACATAGAGGAAATCCGGGTCCGTGGGGTCGGATTCGATGTCCGAGAAGGGCCGCTGGGGCAGGGTGCCGGTGATGTCGTTCCACACCCGGGTGCTCAGGTTGTTGCATTTGAAAAGGTTGAATTTCGGGGGGGTCACGCTCCACTGGGCCGTGCTGGCGTAAAGGTTCTGGAGGGAATTCTCCGGGGCGGTTTCAACGGCCTGGATGAAGTTTTGGGCCACGTCGCTGACCAGGGGGCTCCCGATGGCGGTCCAGGCCCCCGACGAAAGGCCCACGAAAAAGCTGGTCGTCCCGGTCACCAGGGTGGCCGGATTGGCGTTGTTCGCCAGCACCTTAAAGGGAATGTAAAAGGCATTGTTGCCCGGGAGGCTGGAGGTACTGGAGATTTGCGCCCATCCCTGGCCCGAATTGCTGGAGGCGAAAATAGCCGCGCTTTGTTGTTCGGAGAAATATTGGGTGGGGTTGAAGGGGTTCGTGGCTGTGTAAGCGCCGTCCCCGCCGTTGGTCTGCTTCCAATTCGGGAGTAAGGATGCGATCTCCGTGCCGTTGTCCTGGCAGCCGCCCACATAGGCGCCCGGCACGGCTGGGTCCGGGCTCACGCTGTAAAACTGGAGGGTGCGCAGGTTGGTGTTGAGGTCGGTCCAGGTGGGGGCTTTCCCGGGGGCCGCATTGGAGGTCGACCAGACACCGCCGTCGTTGCCGACGAACCAGTGGCTGGCATCGAAGGCCGTGAAGGCGTGCTGGTCCGCGTGGACCGGCCCGAATTGCCAGTCCGTGATCATGGTCCAGGCCGTGCTGGTCCCGCTGATCGCCGCCGTCGACCAGACGTTCACTCCGGCGACCACCAACCCGCCGCCCGGGGGGGTGGAGACATATTGGTCGTACCATCCCTGGTCGGCGGTAGTGCCGTTGGAAAAAAGGTCGCTCAGAGGCATGCTGATGGCGGTCCAATGGGCCCCGCCGTCGGTCGATTGGGACAACCCCGTGTCCCCCGCTCCCGGGGCGGTGGGGCTTCCATTGCTGCCGCACATCAGGATGTACACCGTGCCGTTCCGGACCGCCAGGGTGGCCCTTTCCATGTTGGTATCGGTGAGGGCCGTACCGCTGGGAAGGGGGTTGGCGGTTTGCGTCCAACTTTGGCCCTGG
>JAJPJW010000071.1 GCA_021324075.1 Pseudomonadota bacterium
GAGCGCATCCGAAAGAGCACGATGGATTGCCCCCTCCAGCACAATGAGAAAATTGTCCGTATCACGGTGAGCATCGGGACCGTCACAGGCTACCAACGCACCGGTTCCAGCTACCGCCATTTGATCGACCTGGCCGACCAGGCCCTCTACGATGCCAAGCGCCGCGGACGCAATTGCGTGGTGCAAAAGTCCCTCGACAAGCCGAAAACCGGCGCCAAATCAAAACTGCCCAGGCAGTGACCTTTTCACCGGCTCTTCACCGAAAAAGACAAAAACCTGGCGCAAAACCGGGACACGGACAATAGGGTGGATTCCCACAAAAACTTTTATCCTGCAGGTTCGAATCGTTTTTGGAAAGATGGAAGCTGGCAATCCCGGACTTTCTAACTTTGCCGCCGCTTTTTCCCTGCGCAAAAATTTATTCAGCCCTCTCGGAATCGTTTTTATTACTTTCCCGTGAAATTTCCGAAATCTCCGGGATTTGCCTATGCCGTACAAATGTGTGGAATCAAAGCACAACCTGCTTGCAAATCCATGTTTTAACGTGGCATGCCGGTTGCAAATGAGAAAAAGGCAAAAGGAGAACACCATGACCAACGACACTGCTTTAGAAACTCCGTCCAGCGCTTCGTTTTATTCCAACCATCCCTTCTACATCCTGGAAAAGGACAGTGCGGCGGCTTTCTTCGAACCCGTGGTGTCCGTCCACCGCCGGGGCGTGCTGGGGCTGGAGACCGTCAGCCGGGCCCTGGACCCTTCCAGCCTGGACATGATCGAACCCCGGGAACTTTTCCAGAGCCTGCAGGAGGAGGATTTCTACCTCAAGCTCGGATTGGACCGCCTTTTCCGCCAGAAAGGTTTGGAAGCCTTCTGCGCCTTCCAATCGCCCAACCCCAACCTGCTCCTGTTCATGGACATCGAACCCTCCGTACTGGAGGAAAACATCGTTGGCTCGGGTTACCTTTACAAGCAAATCGAGGAATTCCACTTGGAACCCCGGCGGGTGGTGGTGCAGATTCCCCTCTCGGGGAAGTGGGATCCCCGCCAGGTGGATCGGTTCATCCAAATCCACCGCCGGCACGACCTGCTTCTTTGCCTGAAGAACATCCACGCTGAGCCGGACCGGCTGAAGACCGTGCTGGAATTCAATCCCGACCTGGTGAAGCTGGAAGAAGGCCTCACGCGGGGACTTTCCCGCAGCGCGGAGAAACAATCGGCCTTGCGGAAGGTGGTGAGGCTGGCCCATTCGCTGGGAATCGTGGTGGTCGCGGGCGGCTTGGACAACGAGGAAGACGCCCTGGCCGCGCTGGAATTGGGGGTGGACCTTCTGCAGGGCGGTTATTTTTCGAGGCAATCGAAGAATAACCCGGTCCTGACGCTGGGCCGGAGGGCCCGCATGATGTTCCTTTCGGCGCGCTTCCGCCGGCGGCTCGGCATCCAGGCCCAAAAGGACCGGGAACTGCGCAGGCGCTGTGAACAAATCGGCGAGTTCGCCTCTTCCTGCTTCAGCCAAAAACCTCTCGACGAATTGGAAATCACGGCCCCCTTCCTTTTCCGGCAGGTGCCGGCGCTGGAATGCCTATACCGCCTGAATCCCGTCGGACGCCAGTTGGGGAAAATGGCCTTGAATGAACTCCATATCCCCAAACGCCAGCGGTTCCTCTTCGAACCCTCCGCCCCGGGCTCGGACCATTCCTTGCGGGAGTATTTCTACGCCCTGGCGCCGGATGTGGACAAGGTGGTGACCCAGCCTTACCTGTCCATGAACTCCGGGCACCTTTGCGTCACCGTGGCCAAGTGCGTCGGGAACCCCTCGGGGGACGGCTTCCAAATCCTCTGCGCGGACCTGAATTTGTCCAGGGTTTAAGCCTGAAAACCGGAGGGTCAAGTTCCGGGGACTTCGGCCGTTAGGAACCCTAGACGAATAAAAGGATGCTGCCGTGGACGCGATTTCACCCATTAACTCCGGTTCTTCAAACACCGAAAACCAGTCCGCCCTTCTTTCGGCGGCGGGCGCCCCGGTGGCGGCGGCCTTTGAGGATCTGATCGACCAATGGGCCCTTCAGAGGACCTCTAAGAATCCCGGGCCGTCACAGGCCGAGATTTTGGCCCAGCAGCGCAACGAGGAATTCCTGCAGAAGTTGGCCCTTTTGACGGGCATGATGGAACAGGCCCAGATCGCCATGGATTCCCAGCCCCCCCTTCCCGGCGGCCTTCCCAACCCTTCGGCCGGGGCCTACTACTTCTTCCGCGCCGAATTGGGCCAGGTAGGCCTTCCGGGCGCGGTTCCCGACGTCGTTTAAACCCTTTCAATAAGTCGTTGGGCTGCAAGGTTTTTCCCTGATGAAACCATTCATAGGTTTTTTTCGTCCTATAATCGATTAAAGCTTTTTAGGAAACCCGTCGTTCAAAGGAGACCTATGTCCCTCCCTGCCCGTTGGCCCGGTTGGATCAAGCCGCTTTTCCTTTTCGTTGGCGCACTGCTTCTGAATGGCTGTGCTGAAAAACCCGCGCCACCCGTCTTCAGCCTTTACGGCTACCAGCGCCTGGCGGTGGTCCCCTTTGACAACCAGACCCAGGATTCGGCCCTGCCGGGGGCCGTGGCCGATGAAATGACCAACGAGATCGCACAGATCAACGCCCTCCCTATCATCCAGGTTTCCCAAGTCGCAACCTATTTGAACGGCAAAAGGGCCGCTTCGGACGATCTTTTAACCAACGACGGACTCCGCAAAAGCCTGGGCCAGCGCTTCCAGTGCGACGTGCTGCTGATGGGTTCGGCGGACGGCTACGCCGAATCCTTGAAAGACGAAGACCCCCAGCGGGTAGTGGTGAACCAGCAGACTGGCGAGGCCCAATGGGGCTTCAACACGGACCGGAAGGTCACCGTGAACGCCAGCGCCAAGCTCATTGATGTGGCTTCCGGGAGCCTGCTCTGGTCGGAAAAGAATAGCGGGTGGAGTTGGCACAACACCTGGAACCCCCTGCCCATCCCCGGTACCGTGATGATTCCGGATCAGATCCGTCAATTCATCGACGTGGCTTCCCTGGCCCGGCACCGCATGAGGAATGAAGGAGACGATGAGCCTGATGCCATCGACCAAAGCGACCCCAACGTGCTGATTTACCCGAGGAGTGGGTATTTCTCCCAATTACGGCAGAACGCCATTGTGCAGACCGTGGGCGGCATCGTGGGAGACTTCCGGCCGCGTGGTGGCTGGACTCCCCAATTGAAAGGCAACACCCAATAAAAAAGGGCCGGGGGTTTTCCCCCGGCCCTTTTATCTCCGCTAGTGTTTTTCATTCCAGTCCTGTCACTTCCTGGCTTTCGGGATACTTCACCTCATAGCCGAAGGTCACCTTGGTCTTGCCCTTGGCCCCCAGGTCCAGCTTCCAGCAATAGAGTCCCGGCTTCTCCGAATCTTCCGCCATCGGCTTGGGGGTGACCTCGGTGGTTTCCACCGTGATGTCCTTCTGCCGGGACCGGGGCAATTGCTCGCGCACCTCAATGGTGCGCAGCCCCGGGTGGTAATTGGCCACGGTGGTGACCCAGGTATAGCGCCTCTCGCCCTTGTGAAAGTCGAAAACTCCTCCGGCCTGCCCGGCCTGGTTTTTCACCAGCTTGCGTTCCACCCTTACCGAATCATCCTGCCCGAACCCCAGGTCGAAGGCCTCTCCCGGGGCCTTGGCCTCCAGGTCCGTAGTGCCCACGAAATCTCCGTCCCGGAAGAGCTGGGCTTCACCGGGCAGGAGGCTTTCCATGCCGTCATAGGTGACATGGGCTTCCAGGTAGGCCGCTGCGGAAAGGCGCGGCACCGCCACTAATTTCAATTCCACCTTCTGGGAATTCTGGGCCACGCCCACCCGGTGGTCCGCACCGTCCGAGGGGATGTCCCGCGACCGGGGGATGGCGAAGGACATCGCGTAGGGGGCCTGGAGGATCTGGGCGGTGGCCACTTGGGCGGGAGCCGGTTCCTCAGGCTTATCTTCCTCATCCCCATCGGCGTCCTTGGCTGGCGGAAGGGCGCCGGCCATGGGGGCCTTGGCCCTTTTCGCCATAAAGCGGCTCTCGGCAAACCCGAAAGAAGTGTTCGTGGAAATGTCGTTCCGTCCGGTCATGAAATCGAGCCACCAGTTGGTGGGATCGGGCAGTTGGGTCCCCTCCGTGGGCCGGGCCGTCGAAAGGGTCAGGGTAATGCCCTTCCAGTCCTCCCCGGTTTTCTGCCGGACCTGGGCGTTGAAGGCCAGGTCCAAGCCCGGCTTTTCCCCTTCGGTGGAAAGCCGAAGGTCGTAGAGGGGCGTCCAGGAGGCGTCCGAAACCTGGTAGGCCAGGGTAAAGCGGGCTTCGCCCGCCCGGGGCAGCTCGATGTCCGCTTGGGCCGTCCGCTTTTCCCTTTCCGGTGACCCGCTGTCGGACAGCTGGTTGTTGAGGGCGGCGATCTTGAGGTCCAGTTGCCTTACCTGCCGCTCGTCCTTGCGGTTGGCGGCCAAAAGCTTGCCGATCCGCCCTTCCACCGCGTCCGCCGAATGCGTGAAATCGACCAGGGTGGCCGTGTGGGTGGGCCCCTGGTTGGTGGCCGTGTTGCTGCTTTCCTTGGACAGGTTCTTCAGGAGGTCGATTTCGGTCTTCCGGGCCTCCATCCGGTCGTTGAGGTCCGTTTCCTGGTCTTGGAGGGCCTGAAGGCGGTCCTTGAGGACCCGGGTGCGCTTTTCCACCACTTCCGGCTGGTAGTCGTCCTTCAGGGAAACCCCGTAAAGCTTGGTCCCCTCCGGGCCCTCCACGGTCAACCGCAGGGAGGATTCGACGATGGAAGCCGGCAGGTCGGGGAAAACCACCTGGTGGCTCCCCGCGGCAAGCCTCAGGCTGCCTTCCCGGGTCACCCGGGCGCTGTCGGGGAAGACCGTCACCTCGCGGGGATGGCTGGCAACCGTCTCCGCCCCGAAAACACGGGGGACGGCTCCCAGGATCAAAAGCAGCCTCAAGAACCAGGCTGCCCCCTTCTGGATGGATGGGATCGAAAGAACTGGCATGGAACACCTCCGGTTGAATTAAGGTCTTGTCCTTAAGACCCCGGAGGCAAAGGAAGGTTCCCGGAATGGCCCAAATAAAAAAGCCCCCCGAACGGGGGGCTTGGAGGCGGTTGGAGGGAGGTTCTTAGTCTTTTTCGCCGAACTTGTTGAGGATGAGGTTTTGGATTTCCAGGCTGGCGTCCCGGGCATCCTCCCCCTGGAAGACGAGGGTGAGTTCGGAACCGTAGCTGGCCGCCAGGGTCATCAGGTTGAGCAGGCTTTTGCCGTCCACCGGGCCCATGTGGCTTTTGATGAGGACGCGGCATTTAAATTTACAGGATGTCTTCACAAACTGGGCGGCCGCACGCAAGTGAAGCCCCAGGCGGTTGAGAATCTTGACTTTCTTTTCGATCTCCATTGGCACCTCCAGCCGAAACGAAAACAAAACAACGATTTGAATTTCAGAAGCGTAAGGTTGTTAATGGGGTTAGTTGCTTAAAAGCCCGGCCAGGCCACTGGCCGGTCCTACAGGTAGGCGATGAATTGAATTTGAATGCACTTATTTTATCTCCGCCGAGCGGGAAGGACCTAGACATTCTGCACTTTGAAAAATCGATGTACTTCACGGGTTAAACGGCACCGGGGGGGTTGGCCTGCTTTATGCGTGGCGTGTTAACGCGTTTAACGCCCCCGAAACACATCCGGGGACCGGTCGGAAAATATTTTTTAAGCGCTATTCGAGGACTTTGAGCAGCAGCATCAAACCCGCACCGGCCAGGACCGCCACGAATTGCAGGAGGGCCCGCAAACTTTTCACGTCCTTGTGCAGTTGGGGTACCAGGTCGGACCCAGCGATATAGATGAAACCGCCCGCGGTCAGGGGAATCAGCAGGTGGATGAATTCCCCCGTGTTACCTCCCACCCACCAGGCGATCAGGCCCCCGGCCAAGGCGGCCAGGGCTGTGAGGAAGTTGAGGAAGAGCGCTTTCCCTTTTGAAAACCCCGATTTCACCAGGACGCCGAAGTTGCTGAACTCATGGGGAATTTCATGAAGCACGACGGCCAGGGACGTGGCCAGCCCCATCTTGAAACCCGCCAAATAGGAGGCTCCAATGATCAGGCCGTCGATGAAGTTGTGGCTGATATCCGCGGCCAGGTTCAGGTAGCCGAAGGGTTGGATTTCCTCATGTTCATCCGAATGCTGGTGCCGCCAGTGCAGGAAGTTCTCCAGCATGAAGAAAAGCAGGATGCCGGCCAGCACCCAGAGGGAGGTTTGGAGGCTGTGGGCGGGGTCCCCGTAGGCTTCAGGCAAAAGGTGCAGGAAGGCGTCCCCGAAAAGGGCCCCAACGGCCAGGGCCACCAGGATGAAAACGATGCGGTGGAAGGCCTCATGGCTCAGGGCCAGCAGGGAGATACCCACGAGGGAAAGCAGGCTGACCACCGTCACGCTCAGGAGCATATAAAGGAAGGTTGCAGTCATGGGGCCCCTACATTAGGGGCCTTTCCTGGCGCTTGCAACCCTTAAGGCCCCGCATCCTTCCGGGGACAGGACTGGAATTGGCCGTCCCCTTTCCTATTGTTAGGGGAAAAAGGAGGGCCCCATGAGCACCGCCCGTTTTCTTTCCACCGAGAACTTACCCGTCCCATCCCCTGCCCGCGAACTTGCCCCCTACGACAACGAGGGCCTGTTGGACGCCTATTCCAGCGCGGTCATTTACGCCTCCGAGAAGGTCAGCCCCTCGGTGGTCAATATCGACGTTTTCCAGAAGGGCCGCCGTTGGAGGGAAGCCGAAACCTCCCTGCATAGGGCGGGCAGCGGCTCGGGGTTCCTTTTCACCCCCGACGGCTTCATTTTGACCAACAGCCACGTGGTGCACGGCGCCCAGGAAATGGAAGTGACCTTCCTCGACGGCCAATCCCTCAAGGGCCGCCTCATCGGCGAGGATCCGGATTCGGACCTTGCGGTCATCCGCGTGG
Organism: Pseudomonadota bacterium; assembly: GCA_021324075.1. Taxonomy (GTDB): domain Bacteria; phylum Oederibacteriota; class Muellerivitia; order Muellerivitales; family Muellerivitaceae; genus JAJPJW01. Next base: position 6,988 of record JAJPJW010000071.1, read on the forward strand.
ATGCCTCGGGCTTCAAATCCGCCGACCTGGGCGTGTCCCAGAAACTGCGGGTGGGCCAGTTGGTGGTGGCTATCGGCAGTCCCCTGGGTTTCCAGACCACCGTGACGGCGGGCGTCGTCTCGGCCCTGGGCCGGTCCCTGCGCTCCCAGTCCGGGCGGCTCATCGACAACATCATCCAAACCGACGCGGCCCTGAACCCGGGCAATTCGGGCGGGCCCTTGGTGAACTCCCGGGGCGAGGTGGTGGGCGTCAACACCGCCACCATTATGTCCGCCCAGGGCCTGTGCTTCGCCATCGCGGTGGATACGGCCAAGCGGGTGGCCATGCAGATCATGAAATACGGCCGGGTGCGGCGCAGCTTCATCGGCATCGGCGGCCAGAACATCGACATCCCCCGCAACATCGTGCGCTATTTCGAACTGCCGGTGGAAAAGGGCGTCCTCATTGTGGCCATCGAGGATGGCGGTCCGGCCCAAAAGGCGGGCCTCAAGGAAGGCGACGTCATCGTGGGCTTCGAAGGCCAGCCCGTGGAAGGCATGGACGACCTGCACCGGCTCCTGACCGACGAAAAGGTGGGGGCGGAATCCGGCCTTTCGGTCATCCGCAAGTCGGAAAAGCTGGCGGTCCGGGTGACTCCAAAGGAATCGAGAACCAGTTAACAGTTATCAGTTGGCAGGAAAGCCTTTGCAGATAACCGACAACTGCCAATTGTGAACTGTCAGCTGCGAACTGCCATATGTTAAACTGCCCCCATGTTCACCGCCTTTCCTTCTCTTTTTCCGTTTCCAGGGAACCTTTTCCCCCCCTGGGTGTCTTATTTATTGGCACAATCAAGGATTCTCTTCGCCGCCTTTGCCCAGGCCGAAAACGCCCCCAGCCGCGAGGACGACCAAGCCATGATACGGGAAGCCCTGTCGGGCGATCCCGGTTTTGAAAAACTGGTGAAGGCGCATGAGCGCATGGTCTACCGGGTGGCCTTCCGTTTCCTGAACGACGATACCGACGCCCTGGACGTCGCCCAGGAAGTCTTCATCCGCGTGCACCGGTCGCTGTCGAAATTCCGGGGCGACAGTTCCCTTTCCACCTGGATCTACAGCATCACCGCCAATCTCTCGCGCAATGCCATCCGGTCGCGCAAGAACCGGGCGAAGGTGCAGGTTTTGGCGCCGGAAGAAAAAGACGGCCAGGCCCCCTTCTGGGACAAGGTGGCGGACAACCGGGGCCCCCTGGCGTCCCGGCAGGCCGAAAGCCGGGACCTCAACGGAGCCATCCAGGCCTGCCTGCAGGACCTGCCGCCCGATTACCGGGAGGCGGTCATCCTGAGGGACATCGAGGATTTGGATTACCAGGAAATCGCCCAGGTGCTGGAAACCGGCGTGGGCACCGTCAAATCCCGCATCGCCCGGGGCCGGGCGATCCTGCGGGAAAAACTGAAGGACTGGCTATGAAGGACTGTAAAAAAACACACCCGCTGCTGCCCCTTTACCTGGACGGCTCCCTTTCACCCCGGGAAGCAGCCCGGGTCGAGGCCCATTTGAAGGATTGCGCGGACGCCCGCCGGGAATTGGACGAATTGAAGCGCCTGCGGGAAATCATGGTGGCCCTGCCCGAACCCAAGCTGCCCCACGACCTTCACCAGCGCATTATGGCCAGGGTGCAGGGCCGGCCCCTCCCCCGTCGGCCCTTCTGGGTGCTGCCGGCGGGCGCCATGGCGGTGGCCGCCGTGGTGGCGGTGGCCCTTTTCGTCCAAAACCCCGGCCTGATGGACTTGAACAACCGGAAAGAAAGCCGTTTCAGCGCCGAACAAAGCGGCACCCTGGCCGCCAATAAAGCTTCCACCCAGGCCGCCGGATATATCCCCGCCCAGCCGAAGCCGACCGAACCCGGCGCCCAAGCCTATTCCTACGCGCCCAACCAGCCCCAAATGGCCGATGCCGAATCAGCCAAGGACCAAAAAGCCAAGATGGGCCCGACGGTTCAATTGGCTTCAATGCCCAGGGCCAAGGAAAGCCGGGCCGCCAAAAAAGTTGGCGGGATGGAATTGGCCATGGATAAAACCTCCCCGGCCGTGGAAAAACCTGGTTTACAAGCGCAGGGGGCTTCACCCGCCAACCCCTCGTCCGATTTGGCCTTTTCGGGTTCCAACACCTTGGCGCCCGCTTCCAAAAACGAGGCCGTCAACGCCGCCCTTCCCTCCAGCAACGCCAATTTGTCCGGGGCTCCGGCACCGGCGGCCGTCCCCGCCGAGGCCCCGCCGGCTGAAGCCCCCACGCCCATTACGTCCTGGAGCGGAAGTTTCAATCCCGCTTCCTCGGAAACGCAGGAACTGGTGACCGATGCCGTTACTTTCCAGAAATACTGGCAGTCCTTCCAACCGGGCCAAACCCCTCCGGCGGTGGATTTCACGGCCCAGGCGGTGGTGGTCTTGATGGACCAAGAGCGGCCCACCGCCGGTTATTCCATCCATATCACCTCCCTGGAGGAGAAACCGGGACAAATAACCGTCCATTACCGGGTTCAGGCGCCGCCAGCCGGTTCTTTTACCGCCCAGGTCCTCACCCGGCCTTGGGCTCTACAAATTATTCCCAAACCCACAAAACCGGTGGTTTTCCAGAAGGATTAGTTTTTCACCCGGGATGGAATCCTGACATCCAAAATAAAATTTTTGTAATTTTTGGTTTCCAGCCTTTAACTTCGCGCCTTTTCTGGTTAAATAACCCCATGTTGTTGAATCTTTTTTTGCCGAGGTTGGAAGGTGTTTTTCCAAAAATCGATGATTGAAAAGCGTAACCAATCCCGTTTGCCGGTGAAACTTCCGATCCAATACCGCATCATGGATAATCCGGAAGAAACCGAGCGGTATAAGGGACGGGTGGCCCTGGGCAAGGACCTGAGCCACGACGGCCTCTTCCTGAAGATCGCGCCCGACAAAAATTTACAGACGGGTGAGGTGGTCCGATTGGACATCACCCTGCCCGAGATCGACAAACGCCTCTTTGCCTTTGGGGAGATCGTCTGGGTCAACCGGGTGGGTGCCGGCGTCCGGTTGATGTTGATGCCGGAAGAAGACCGCAAATACCTGAACAGCTACCTGGACCAGCTCCGCTATTCCTGACCACCGCTTCCGTTCCCTTGAAACAAAAACCGACTTTTCAACCCAACGAGAGTGCCGGGGCTTTTTCCTTGGAGGCGTGGGAGGTTTTGCCCTCCGTCTTGGCGATGTCCATTCCCACTTCCGCGATGGACTTCAGGATGGGGTTCAGCTTATGGCCCAGGGGGGTTAGCGCATATTCCACCGTCGGGGGGGAGCTGTGCTTGACCTCGCGGGTCACCACGGCCCTCTTTTCCAGTTCCTTCAACCGGGTGGTCAAAACTTTGGCGGAAATATGGCCGAGGTCCCTTTTCAGGTCGCCGAAACGGCGCGGCTCGGTTTGGAGGTACCAGAGGATTTGGGGCGTCCAGGCGCCGGCCAGCAATTTGAGGCTGGTTTCCAGGGGGCAACCGGCGGGCACGGGGCCGGACTTGTTCGGGCGGTGACGGATCATAACTTTCCTCCGGGAGAAACGTCTTAAGCTATTGAAAGGGGCCCACCGGTAAATCTGTAGTTACCTTTGGGTACCTACTTTCTTTTAGTAAGCATATTGGTATATATAAATCTAAGCCTCACTTAAATCAAGCAAGGAGTTGGAAAGATGAAGAAGCTACTTTCGCTGTTGGCCGTTGCCGCTTTCCTAGCCGTCACTTCCGTGAACGCCACCGAATACGGGTTCGACAAGGCCCATTCGCACGTCGGCTTCTCGGTGAAGCATATCTTGAGCAAGGTGCCCGGGGAATTTAAGGATTACGACGGGACTTTTTCGTTCGACCCCGCCAAGCCCGAAGCCGGCAAGATCAATGTGACCATCCAAGCCGCCAGCATCGACACGGGCGTCGAGATGAGGGACCACCACCTCCAATCGCCGGATTTTTTCGACGCGGAGAAATATCCGACGATCACTTATAAGAGCACCAAGGTTTCCAAGGGCGACGGCGACAACAAGTACGTCGTGGAAGGCAATTTGGCCTTGCATGGTGTCACGAAGCCCGTCACCTTGGACGTGGAGTACCTGGGCGCGGATACGATGCCGATGGACAAGGACGGAAAGATGACCGCCAATATCGCGGGCTTCTCGGCTACCGCCAAGATCGACCGCCGCGATTTCGGCCTGGTCTGGAACAAGACCCTGGCCAGCGGCAACCTGATGGTGAGCAATGACGTGGACATCAACCTCGATGTGGCCGCCATGGACAAGGCCAGCTTGAAGAAGATGGCCGAGATGATGGGCAAAATGAAGAAGGACAAGCCCGCGGATAAACCCGCCGACGCTCCCAAAAACTAAACCCATTTTTCACCCGAGGCCGGGGCCCCAGCCCCGGCCTTTTTTGTTTCATCCGCAAAAGGAGGACAAAATGAAAATCGAACTGATCGGCGCCGGCTATGTGGGCGGGCAGATCTTGAAGGAAGCGACGGACCGGGGCCACCAGGTGACCGTGGTCGTCCGTCATCCGGAAAAGCTGGAACCCCATCCCCAAGTGAACGCTGTCAAAGGCGATGTTTTCGACGTGGACGGCCTCATCCCAAGCCTCCAGGGGCACGACGCCGTCATCAGCGCTTATAACCCCGGAACCGCCCGTCCCGACGCGGGCAAACTCCAGTTCAAGGGAACGCTGAACACGATGGAAGCCGCTAAAAAAGCCGGCGTGAAACGGTTCCTCGTTGTGGGCGGGGCGGGCAGTTTGGAGGTCGCTCCCGGTGTCCAGTTGGTGGACACTCCCCATTTCCCCACGGAGTGGAAGAACGCGGCTTCGGGCCTGCGGGACGTCCTGACCGAAATCCGCAAGGAAAAGGAGCTGGACTGGACTTTCTTCAGTCCCGCCGCCTTGCTGCAGCCCGGCGAGCGCACCGGCAAGTTCCGGCTGGGGGGCGACCAATTGTTGACGGAGGAAAAAGGCCCCGGCCGCATTTCCACCGCCGATTATGCCCTGGCCATGCTGGACGAGGTGGAAAACCCCAGGCACATCCGCCGGCGCTTTACCATAGCCTATTAAACGGCCCCTTCTTGCTTTTCGTTTATTTCAAAACCGGGGGACGTTAGAATGCTTTCGGGTGAGTGAACCGGGGGAACCATGCCAGAATTTATATATGAGACCAATGACGAAGTGTTCAATCTCCTGACCCGTAAGGTCGGGATGGTCTTGAACGTCAAGGAAGTGGAGTCCAATATCGGCCCGAAAAAGAAGTTCGTCCGGGTCTTCATCAAAAGCGACATGCCCGACGAGATTTGGGCCGTGGACGAAATCGCCCTTTGGGTGCGCCCCAAGAAGATGATGGACCGTCCCTCGCTTTAAGTTTCCAGTCCTTTACCGAAGGGGTTCCATGCCTAAAAGCTATTTCACGCCTGCCCTTTTCAAATTCCTGAGGGAACTCAAGGCCCACAACAACCGCGCCTGGTTCCAGGCGAACAAGGATCGGTACGAAAAAACCGTCCGCAATCCCCTGCTGGACTTCATCGGGGAACTGGGCCCCCACATGCGCCGGATCAGCCGGCAGGTGGTCGTGGACAACAGTCCCTCGGGCGGGTCCATGTTCCGCATCTACCGCGACACGCGTTTTGCCAAGGACAAGTCACCCTACAAAACGCACGTGGCGGCCCAATTCCGCACCGCCCGCTCCAAGGATGTGCATTCCCCGGGCTATTACCTGCACCTGGCGCCGGGCGAGGTCTTCGCCGGGGGCGGCATTTGGCGGCCCGAGGCCCCGGTTTTAAAACAGATCCGGGAATACCTGGTGGGCCACCCCTCCGCTTGGAAGGCCGTGCTGGGCGACAAGAAGTTCAAGAAACACTGCACCATTGAAGGCGAGAAACTTTCACGCCCCCCCAAGGGCTATCCCCCGGACCATGAGCTGATGGAATATCTGAAGTACAAGGACTTCATCTTCTTCACCCAATTCGGCGAAAAAGAAGCCTGCGCGCCTAACTTCATGGAGAAGTATGTCGAATCCTGCGCGGCCGCCGCGCCTTACATGCAGCTCCTCTCCAACGCCCTGATGATGGAGTGGTAAAGGCCGATCGCTGGTATTTTGTCCGGTTTCCGGCCTTTCCCCACCCGCACTCGTAAGCCCTTCCATAAACAGCGAGTTCAATCGGCCTGTCTTTAATTTCTCTTGCAGGCCGGGACCCGGTTTCAAGGAAACATTTTAGTACCCCCCGTTGTATTCAGCCTTGAGTCCGGCTTGAATACAGCCAGAGACGGTGGAACCGGCAATCTTCAAAACCCGCCGGCCATCCCGCGCAAGGACAAGAACATGGGAAGGTCCAAATCCCCTTCGGCCGCCTACCTAGATGACCTCAAGACCTTCAGCGTTTTTCAAACCATCTTCAACAATTACCTGGGCCGCAAGTGCCACTATGTTTCCCATGGCGACTGGACCTGGACGGTCCTTTTCTTCGCGAAACAGAATCCCGAACCTTGGCACTTTGAGCAGTACTACGGCAAGACGGCCCAAAGGGGTGAATACGTAAGGGTGAACGCCCAAAGGGCCCTGCGGGAGAAGCGCCCCCTGGCAACCCGATTCGGGCACTTCGTGGATTTCTTCGCCCCCGTCCCTTCCAGCGGCGGCGACGGCTTGCTTTTTTCAGGTTCGGTACTCGGGAAGCACCCCACTCCCTCGGATTTCCGGTTGTATTGGAAGGAAGTGACCGGAACCGAAGGTTCGGATTTGAACCCTGATTTCCTCTATTTCGTCCGGACGGTTTTAGGCCAGCCGATCCTGGATGCGGATGGAATCGAGGGCTACACCCAACTGATGGGTCTCCTGGCCCGGTGGGTCTCAGGCGATCGGGGGAAGGACATCCGCCCTCAGGCCGAAGGCTTGCTCAAGGAGGTCTTCGCTCCCCAGATCCCCCATCCCACCTGGGTGGACTGGATGGTGGGATCGGATAAATTTTATGTCAAACCCGACCGGTATCCTTCGATGCCCCAATGGGTGCGGGAAGAGATCGGGATCACCCGCAACCCCACGGTGGTGGCGGCCCTGATGCCCCAAAAACCCTTCCGAAACGCCGGAGCCCTGGACATCCTCTGCCTGGCCCGCCGCTTCCAACACGAATGCTTCCTGGCCTGCCGGAAAATTGGTGAAGCCGCCTCCGGCCCCCTGGGCGACTACGGCGCAGTGGTCCTCTCTTCCGCCAAGCCCGGTCTCTCCCCAGTCCAGGCGCGCCTGGAAGTGAGGGAAAGGTTGCAGGAACTTTGCCGGAACCTCGGCCGCACCCTGCAAGTGGGAGTTCGGGTGGGAATCGGCTCCCTCTCGGTCGAAGGCGGGAGCCTGCCTCAGTCCTACCGGGAGGCGTTGTTTTCCCTCAACCACTCGGTGGAGACGGGAAAGGATCTGGTATTTTTTGAGGACTCCCCCGGACGGGTTTCCCCGCCCGGGACCGGCATCCTATCCTTGATTCGATCCTTTTCCGACGCCCTGTCCTGCTCCTCTCCCGCCCGGCTGACCCTGGCCCGGGAAGCGCTGGTCCGCAAGCTCCTGTACGGCGGTTACGGTCCGGAAGTCTCGCGCGCCTATCTGGTTTCCATCCTGCACCTGCTTGTGGAGCGCTTTGAAAGACGTTCCGGGGTCGACCCCGCCTCCACCCGGGCCCTGGTGGACAAGCTCCAGGGCCGGTTGGAATCAGCGGTCCTGTTGCCGGACTTGATCGCCGCTTTCCGCGAAGCCTTGGACGCCCTGACTCACTATCAGGAAAGTCCCCGGGAGGCTTCCACCGCTGCCCGGGTGGAGGGCGTCGTCATGGAAATCGACCGGGACCCGGAACGGCCTTGGCAGCTCTTGAAATTGAGCCGGCAAACCGGCATGTCGCCGCCGACATTCCTGAAATGGTTCCAAAAAGTGGCCGGCCTTCCCTTGGGACCCTATATCCGCAAGGCCCGCCTGGCCAAGGCCCATGCCCTTCTCAAGGAAGGGAACCTCACTTTGGAAAGAATCGCCCAGGAGTGCGGCTTCAGTTCGGCCAGTTCCTTCATCCAGATTTTCCGCCGGGCCCAGGGAATACCTCCCCGCCGTTACCACAGGGTCGTTGGAAAAAATTAATCTCAAAAATTCTCCTCGGGGAAACATGGCCGGGTAAAAAACAAGGCTCCCTAAAAATGTTTCCAGCCGGCGCACTCGCAAAAAAACGGTTTTTCAAATACCTCTCTTAAAGAAACTCCCACTTGCGGCCGAACGTTAAACGGTTTCAATTTCTTCCGTCAAACCTTCACTACGAATAAAGGGTTTTTTTATCCAGGATAAATCCAGACGCCCGGAAGCCTGATACCTTCACTGGGCTTTTCAATTCAACTGAACCCAATCCATTTGTCTCCCGGGGCGTCTCGGGGCCTAGGAGGATGTCGTGAAAAACAATCCGGCGTTTTTTTTATCGCGGTTGGATTCTTTTCCAGCCTTATTCCTGGCCTTTTCTTTCCTCCTCTTTTCAACGCCCGCCCACCTGGGCGCCGCGCCGCCTGTCCATGGGTCGGCCGAAAAAAAATCCATCGTGAACCTTCGGGATGTGGCCCGTATGCCCGTTCCTAAAAACAAACCCGGGGCCAAGATCATGATCGGGGAACCCTTTGAACCCACCCCCCCTTCCTCCGGTATCTCACACCCATCACCCGCAAGTGCCCTGCCCCTCATCCAATCCTTGGCTTCCCTACCCATTTCACCCGCGCCCCTTTTCACCGTCGTCGGCCAAGACCAGGACCCCGCTGGATTCTTTCCGCCCGATACCAACGGCGCGGTCAGCCCCTCCTTCATCGTCACCACCACCAACGACTTGATGAACGTCAAGGACCGTTCAGGTAACGTGCTTTTGAGCGCGAGCCTGAACAATTTCTGGGCGCCCGTTCTTCCGGCCGGAAGCTCCTTTACCTTCGATCACCGTTGCCGCTACGATCCTTTCAACCAGCGTTTCATCATCACGTCCAGCTGCAGCGAAAACGATCCCGTCCACTCGCGGCTCCTGGTCGCGGTCACCAAGACTTCCGACCCCACGGGTTCGTGGAACCAGTACGCCATCGTTCTGGATCCCAACCAACAGTTCTGGCTGGATTTCCCGACCCTGGGCTTCAACCAAAAATGGATCGGCGTGCACGGCGACCTGATCGGCACTTCGACTTCCTCTGACGGCGTCTGGGCCTTCAATAAGGCGGACCTTTACGCCGGCGGCGCCGCCCAGTTCACTTTCCTGAACGGGCCGATCGACACCACCGATGTGGCTGAAACCTACGACAATACGGTTCCCGATCTCTACCTGGTTTTTTCCTTCAGCAATACCGCACCGGTCAGCCTTTTCCGCATCACCGGTCCTATCGGCGGGGAGAGCCTGGTCACGGTGGGCGCCGTCCAGGGACAGGACACCCTTGGTTCGGGTATCACCGCGCCCCAGATGGGGGGAACCAGTACCATCGGCATTTCCCCGACATTGACGAGCGTCCTGTTCCGCAACGGTTCGATTTGGACGGTCAAGACGGTCGACCCCACCACCGGTCCCGCGCGCAGTTCCCTCAACTGGCTGCAGTTCGACGCCAACGCCAACTTGCAAAGCTCCGGCACGATCGACGATCCCACGGGCACCGTGGACTATACTTGGCCCTCGATCGCCGTGAACAAAAACAACGACTTTCTCGTGGGATACACCCGTTTCTCGGCCGACAGCTTCCCCAGTTGCGCTTACCAGGTCCATTTGGCGTCGGACCCGGCGGGCACTACCCGCGGCGAGGTTCTTTACCAACCCGGCCAGTCCTTCTACCCGAACAACCGGTGGGGCGACTACAGCCATACCCAGGTGGATCCGGTGGACGACACGAATTTTTGGACGGTTGAGGAAACCACCGACTCCTCCTCCGGATGGCTGACTTGGTGGGCCGAGGTTTCCCCTTCCGGCTCCCCGGCCCTGACACCCACGCCGACCCAGACCCCCACTTCGACCCCCACCGCCACCGGCACACCGACCTTCAACGTGGCCTGCGGCACGAGCCCTGTCAACCTGCAACTTTTGGAGTTCACCTCGGTCAATGGCAACCAGGCTTCGGAAAATTTTGAGGTTGTCAACAACGGCCCCACGGCCCTGAACCTCTCCCAGATATTGATTAAGTTCTGGGTCGACGACACCACCGGACAATCGGTGGTTGGCGCGGTCAATTTCGCGGGTTGCAACGGGCCTGGCTGTGCCTCGGTCGCGGGGGTTGCCCTCTCGGCGGCGAATTTCTCACCCGCCTGCGGTCCCGATTCCACCCACCAGGCCAATTGGGAGCTCAACCTTTCCAACACCTCCGCCGGCACCTTGAGTGCGGGGACCACCTGGTCGTCCATCCAGACCCAGATCCACCTGGCCAATTTTGGTTCCTTCTCCAATACAGCCGCCTGGTACAGTCCCTCCTCGGTGGGAAGCGGCTCGACCTACACCGACGACCTCCATTACGCCCTCTACTATCAGGGCAACCTGGTCACGGCCTCGGGCGGTGTTCCACCTGCCTGCAGGGCTTTGCCCACTTGTACCCCAAGCGGGGCCACCAATACACCCACGGCGACTCCCAGCTTCACGGCCACAGCGTCGCCCACGCGGACGGCGACCTTCACGCCCACGGGGGCGGCCGGCACGGCCACTTCGACGCCGACCAGGACAGTAACGTCCACGGCCACCTCAACGCCCAGCCGGACCGCCACCTCCACCACTACACCCACCGCCACCTTGACGCCCACGGGGGTGGCCGGAACGGCCACTTCCACGCCCACGAGGACAGTCACGTCCACGACCACTGCAACACCCAGCCGGACCGCCACGGCTTCGCCCACGCGGACCGCGACGTTGACGCCGACGGGGGCAGGCACGGCCACCTCAACGCCCACCCGGACGCCAACCTTCACTGTGACAGCCAGCCCGTCCCTGACTGCCACCGCGACTCCCAGCCCCACGGGCGGCGTGGTCTGCGGCACCAGTCCCCTGGCGCTACAGTTGAAGGAATTCGGGAACTGCGGTTCCAACCAGAACCAGGAGAACTTCGAGGTGGTCAATACGGGCTCCTCTTCCGTCACCCTCTCGGACATTACGATCAAGTTCTGGGCGGATGACACCTCCAGCTCATCCCTGGTGGGAGCCGTTAATTTCGGAGGCGGTTTTGGCTCCACCAACTCGGCCGTCAACGGGGTGGCCATTTCCACCTTGAACTTCTCCCCTGCCTGCGGGCCTGATTCGACCCACCAAGCCAACTGGGAGATCACGATCTCGGATACGGACACCCGCACCTTGGGAGCGGGCCTCACCTGGGCCAACATCCAGACGGC
>JAJPJW010000116.1 GCA_021324075.1 Pseudomonadota bacterium
ACCGGGTATCCCACCTTGCGGGCCACCGGCTTGGCTTGTTTGACATTCATGGCGATGCCGTTGTCCGGTTGGAGGATTTTGAGCCGCTTGAGCATGGCCCCGAAGAGCTTGCGGTCCTCGGCCACGTCGATGGATTCGGGCGAGGTGCCGATGATGGGCGCCCCGGCCTTCTTCAAGGACACGGCCAGCTTCAAGGGCGTCTGGCCGCCGAACTGCACGATGACCCCCTTGGGGTGCTCCCGGTCCAGGATATTCATGACGTCCTCGAAGGTCAGCGGCTCGAAATAAAGCCGGTTGGAGGTGTCATAGTCGGTGGACACGGTCTCCGGGTTGTTGTTCACCATGATGACTTCATAGCCGTCGGCGCGCAGGGCGAAGGCCCCGTGCACGCAGCAATAGTCGAACTCGATGCCCTGGCCGATGCGGTTGGGCCCGCCGCCCAGGATCATGATCTTTTGCGCCTTGGTGGGGGCCGCTTCGTCGTCCTTCCCGGCATAGGAGGACTTGCCCAGTTCGTAGGTGGAATAAAGGTAGGGGGTAAAGGCCTCGAACTCCGCGGCGCAGGTATCCACCATCTTGTAAACCGGCTTGATGCCGTTCATCTTGCGGTAATTGCGGATTTCCGTTTCTTTTACCCCACACAAAAACGCTAATTGCGGGTCCGAAAACCCATAGGCTTTCGCCTTGCGCAACAGATCTTCCGGAAGAAGTTGTTTTAACTTTTTACCCTTTCCACCTTTACCCTTTTTACCAAGGGTTGTTCTTTCCAGTTCTTTTTCCAGATCCACGATTTCCTTCATTTCGTTCAGGAACCAGGGGTCGATGGTCGAAAGCTTGTAGATCTTGTCCACGGTGTAGTTTTGCCATAGCGCCTGGCGCACGAAGAAGTGCCTTTGGGAGGTGGGCTTGCGGAGTTGGGCGTCCAGGATGTCGTGCGATAATCCCCGCGGCTTGCGGGCCCCGGTCCTCTGCCAGCGGCCTTCCTTCCACTCGCGCCCGTCGGCCCCCAGGCCGATAGTGCCGGTTTCCATGGACCGCAGGGCCTTCTGGTAGCTTTCCTTGAAGGTGCGTCCGATGGACATGGTCTCCCCCACGCTCTTCATGGAGGTATTCAGGATGTCCTCGGCATCGGGGAACTTCTCGAAGGTGAACCGCGGGATCTTGGTGACCACGTAGTCGATGGTGGGTTCGAAGGCCGCCTTGGTATAGCGGGTGATATCGTTGAAGATCTCGTCCAAGCTATAGCCCACGGCCAGCTTGGCCGCGATCTTGGCGATGGGGAAACCCGTGGCCTTGGAGGCCAGGGCGGAGGAGCGGGAAACCCGGGGGTTCATCTCAATAACCACCATGCGGCCTGTCTTGGGGTCCACGCCGAACTGGATGTTGGAACCGCCCGTATCGACGCCGATCTCCCGGATGCAGGCGATGGAGGCATCCCGCATGCGCTGGTATTCCTTGTCGGTAAGGGTCTGGGCCGGGGCCACGGTCACCGAATCGCCGGTATGGATGCCCATGGGGTCCATGTTCTCGATGGAACAGATGATGACCACGTTGTCTTTGAGGTCGCGCATGACCTCCATCTCATATTCCTTCCACCCCAGGGCCGATTCCTCGACCAAGCATTGGTGGATGGGTGAAAGGTCGATCCCCTTGGAGAGGATTTCCTCGAATTCTTGTCGGTTATAGGCGATGCCGCCGCCGGTGCCGCCCAGGGTGAAGGCGGGGCGGATGATGACCGGGTAACCGTTCCCTTCAGCGAACCCCAGGCCCTCTTCCAGGGTATGGACCGTGAGAGACTTCGGCAGGTCCAAGCCGATCTTGAGCATGGCGTCTTTAAAAAGCTGGCGATCTTCCGCTTTCTTAATCGCGGCCAGGTTGGCGCCAATGAGTTCCACCTTGAACTCGTTCAAGGTGCCGTTTTCAGCCAAGGCCACCGCCGTATTCAGGGCCGTCTGGCCCCCCAGCGTGGGCAAAAGGGCGTCCGGGCGTTCCTTTTCGATGATCTTGCGGCACACGTCGGGGGTGAAGGGTTCCACGTAGGTGCGGTGGGCGAATTCGGGATCGGTCATGATGGTGGCCGGGTTGGAGTTGATGAGGATGACTTCGTAGCCCTCTTCCTTCAGGGCCTTGCAGCCCTGGGTGCCGGAATAGTCGAATTCGCAGGCCTGCCCGATGATGATGGGCCCCGCCCCGATGACCATGATTTTTTTGATGTCAGTGCGTTTAGGCATTTTTTTCTTTCTCCGGGTTTAGTATCAACCCACAATTGAGGCACTTACCGCTAAACGGGTTGTGATAAGCAAAAAGAGGCCCAAAAAGCTCTTTCGTAAAGAATCGCTTCCCGCACTCGGGACATTTTGCAAAGCTCATCACAATGCTGCAATAAGCGAAAAAAACCATATACGAGATCATCGGCAACGAAAAATATTTTTCGTCTATTGAAAAAAGCTTGAACAACGCCATCATCAAGGCCCCATACGGTAACCACATCAAAAAAAGCAAAACCACCCTTCTTCTGTAAAAACGGATCTTCTTCAATTTTGATTTCTTTTGTTCTCGGTCCAATAAACCCTCAAAGGCGGTTGTTTTGTTCCACCATCTCCCTGAATTGTTTGAACAAGTAATCCGCATCGTGGGGCCCAGGCGAGGCTTCGGGATGGTACTGCACGCTGAAGACCGGCTTGTGCTTCATCGTCAGCCCTTCGCTGGTGTTGTCGCTCAGGTTGACGTGGCTTTGGTAGACCAGGCTCTTGTCCAGGCTTTCCGTTTCCACCGCGAAGCCGTGGTTCTGGCTGGTGATTTCCACTTTGTTGTTGCGGGTGTTGAGAACCGGCTGGTTGCCGCCCCGGTGCCCGAACTTGAGCTTGTAGGTCTTCCCCCCCAAAGCCAGTCCCAGCATCTGGTGCCCAAGGCAGATACCGAAGATGGGTGCGTTGGAATCAATGAGCTTGCGGAGGGTTTCGAACACATAAGGCACCCCTTCTGGGTCGCCGGGACCATTGGAGAAAAAGAAGCCCTTGGCGCCGGAGGCCAGAAGCACGTCCGCCTTGGTGGTGGCTGGATAAACCGTCACGTCGAATCCATTGGCGGTCAATTTACGAAGGATGTTGTACTTGATGCCACAATCGATAGCGGCAATCGGAATCCCCGCCGTCTTGGAATCCATCACCGACAGGTTCATCTGGGAATCGGTCTTTTCCCCGGGCTTGTCCAAGTTATAAGGAAGCTCGGTCCAGTGGTAGGGCTTGTCGCAGGTGACTTCCTTCACCAAATCCCGCCCGATGAGGCCCGCCGAATCCTTGGCTTGTTTGACCAGCCTTTTGGGGTCCAGGTCGGTGGTGGAAATAACGCCTTTTTTCGCGCCGTATTTGCGCAAATGGGCGGTCAGGGCGCGGGTATCAATGCCCTCGATGCCGACGATGTTGTTCTTCCTCAGGTAATCGCCCAGGTTCTGGGTCATACGGTAATTGGAGGGGTGTTTGCAGTATTCCTTCACAATGAACCCGGACAGGAAGGGCTTGCGGGATTCGATGTCCACGTGGTTCACGCCGTAATTGCCGATCAAGGGATAGGTCATGGCCACCATCTGGCCCCGGTAGGAGGGGTCGGTGAGGATCTCCTGGTAGCCCGTCATGGAGGTGTTGAAGCAGACCTCGCCGAAGGATTTGCCGTCCGCCCCGAAGGCCAGGCCCTCGAACCAGGTGCCGTCTTCCATCGCCAACACCGCTTTTTTGATCTTAGAGGCCACGCAATCCCCTTTCCATCGAAGGTCTATTTGCCACAGATGCACACAGATTCATGGGATGGCTTTAAATCTTAATCTGTGTTTATCCGTGTGAATCTGTGGCTGATTAAGCTTCTCTTTCGTATTTGACTTCCCCGCCCACGATCGTCGTTACCGCCCAGCCCTTGAGGTTCCACCCGTTGAAGGGGCTGTTCTTGCCCTTGCTTTTGAACTGCTTGGCGTCCACTTTCCGCTCGTTCTTGATGTCGAAGACCGCCACATCCGCCGCCGCCCCTTCGGACAGCGTCCCCGCCTGGATGCCGATGATCTTGGAGGCCGAGGTGGTGAGCATCTCCACCGCCCGGGAGAGGGAGATGACCCCCGGCTCCACCAGGTGGCTGTAGGTGAGGGGAAAAAGGGTCTCCAGCCCGACGATGCCGAAGGCCGCCTGGTCGAATTCGCATTGCTTTTCAGTGGAGGCATGGGGTGCGTGGTCGGTGCAGATACAGTCGATGACCCCTTCCTTGATGCCCTTGCGGATGGCCGCCACGTCCTCGTCGCCGCGCAGGGGCGGGTTCATCTTGAAGTTGGCGTTGTAGTTCTTGATGGACTTGTCCGAGAGCGTCCAGTAGTGGGGGCAGGTTTCGGCGGTCACGTTGATGCCCTTCTTCTTGGCCTGCCGGATGAGTTCCACCGACCCGGCGGTGGACACGTGGGCGGCGTGGAACTTGGCCCCGGTCATCTCCGCCAGCAGGATATTGCGGGCCACCATGACGGTCTCCGAGGCCGCCGGGATTCCCCGGAGGCCCAGCGCCGTCGAGGCCGCCCCTTCGTGCATCACGCCCTCGTTCGAGAGGTGCGAATCCTCACAGTGGTCGATCACCGTCAGGTCCAGCATCCTGGCGTATTCCATGACGCGGCGCATGAGCTCCGCGTTCATGATGGGCGCCCCGTCGTCGGACAAGGCCACCGCCCCGGCTTTCTTCAGTTCGCCCAATTCGGCCATTTCCTGGCCTTCCCGGCGCTTGGAGATGCAGCCGATGGGATAAACGTGGCAGTAACCTTCCTTCTCGGCCTTGCTCTTGATGAAGTGCACGATGGACTGGTCGTCGATGGGAGGGTTGGTGTTGGGCATGCAGGCCACCGAGGTGACACCGCCGGCCACGGCCGAGTGGGAGCCCGTGGCGATGGTTTCCTTGTATTCGAAGCCCGGCTCGCGGAAGTGCACGTGGATGTCCACCAAGCCGGGCGTTACGACCCTTCCCTTGGCGTTGATTACCTGGTCGGCTTTCACCTTGAGCCCCTTGCCCACCTTGGAAATCTTTCCGCCCTGGATAAAAACGTCCGCTTCGCCGTCCAACTGGTTGGCCGGGTCCACCACGTGGCCGCCTTGGATCAGGATGCTTTTCATGGCCGAACCCCTTCCTTGCTTTCGCCCTGCAGGAGGTAAAGGACCGCCATCCGCACGGCCACGCCGTTGGTAACCTGTTCGTCGATGACCGAGGCCGGGCCGTCGGCCACACCCGAGGAGATTTCCACTCCCCGGTTCATGGGGCCCGGATGCATGACGATGGCGTCCTTCTTGGCCCGCTTGAAGCGCTCGTTGTTGACCCCGAAGGTCATCGAGTATTCCCGGATGGTGGGAAAGAGATTGTTCTTCTGGCGTTCCAGCTGCAGCCGCAGCACATAGACCACGTCGGCGCCTTCCAGGGCCTTGTCCAGGTCGTTGAAAACCTTGGCGCCCATCTTTTCGATCCCCGCCGGGAGCAGGGTAGGCGGGGCGCAAACCCGCACCTTGGCTCCCAGTTTGATGAGCCCGTGGATGTTCGAGCGGGCCACCCGGCTGTGGGTGATGTCCCCCACGATGGTGACGGTCAGGCCTTCGATCCTGCCCTTCTGCTCGCGGATGGTGAAAACGTCCAGCAGGCCTTGGGTGGGGTGCTCATGGGCGCCGTCGCCCGCATTGATGATGGAGGCCTTGGTGACCGAGGCCAGCATCTGGGGCACACCCGAGGATGGATGCCGCACCACCAGGGCGTCGATGGTCATGGACTCCAGGGTCTTGAGGGTGTCGATGAGGGTTTCGCCCTTGACCAGGGACGAGGAGGCCGTCTGCACGTTCAGGATGTCGGCCGAGAGCCGCTTGGCCGCCAGTTCGAAGGAGACGCGCGTGCGGGTGGAGGGTTCGTGGAAGAAAAGCACCACCGTGCGGCCCCGCAGGGCCGGCACCTTCTTGACCGACCGGGTCGAGACTTCCTTGAAGGAGGCGGCCGTATCGAGGATATGGGCGATTTCCGCGGCCGAGAGTTCTTCCAGGGAAAGCAGGTCCTTGGATTTCCAGCTCATGAGGCTCCCCCCCAACCAAAGTCCGGCACGATGCCGCGAAGGCGCGAGGGGAGGCGAGATGCT
>JAJPJW010000019.1 GCA_021324075.1 Pseudomonadota bacterium
TACAAAATTCCATTTAGCACGAAGGCTTGCGTATATTCAAATGAGGCGGGCATCGTAGCTGCGGTAGACCACGAATTCGATGAAGGATCGTAAATTTGAACCGCATTGGTATCGCCTCCCACCACATACAACTTTCCATTGATGACGGCGGCCCCACAACTTTCATTAGCAACAGGCATCGGCGCTTTTGTTGTCCAAGTATCGGTCGATGGGTCATAAGCTTCGAGATTAGTCAAATCCGTATCGGCCACACCTAGCCCGCCAACGGCATAGATGATTCCGTTCACGACACCGGTTGCCAAATACCGACGGGCGGTTGGCATAGCCGTTTTGGTCGACCATGTGTTCGTAGAGGGGTCATAGGCTTCAACCATGTTGTAGATGGGTCCGGATGAGCTGGAACCACCTATAGCGTACAAAATGCCGTTAACCGTACTGACGGACAAATTGATTCGGGCTGTCGGCATGGAAGCTTTGGTCGCCCAGGTATTTGTGGATGGGTCATAGGCTTCAACCGTGTTAAGAGCCTGAAAGTTACTGGTTGAAAGGCCGCCAACGGCATATAGAAGGCCGTTGGCTACGCCACAGGCCAACATTTCCCTGGAAGTTGGCATGGGGGATCTTGTCGTCCACGCTAAATCCAAGGATGTCCCTGCCCCGCAGTGGGTTGCTGTAATGGTGGGCGTGAAAGTACTCGTAGAAGTGGGTGTTGGAGTGTTGGTAGGCGTGCTTGTGGGGGTCGCCGTCAGGACCGTATTGGTGGCGGTGGGGGTATAGGGTTCGCAAATCAGGGACGCCACCTGGTTCAATTGGAAAAATTGAACGGTGGAATTGTAGCCACCGATGGCGTATAGATTTCCATTGGCCACCGCTGATGCGAAATTCGATACTCCAAACGGCAAGGAATTTTGGGTGGTCCAACTGTCGGTCAATGGGTTGTAGGCTTCGACCGTGCTCAGCGTTGGATTTCCTCCCATGGCATATATCGATCCGTTCAAAACACCGGAAGAGAAAAAGGCGCGGGGAGTCGGCATTGGACTCTTTGTGGACCAACTATTGCTGATCGGGTCATAAGCCTCAACGGTATTGGTAACGACGATTCCATTGGTGAAGCTGATGCCGCCTACCGCATACAAAATGCCGTTTACGACGCTTACGGTAAGACCGCCCCGGGCGGTTGGCATCGGTGCCTTGGTGCTCCAGGTGTTTGTTGAGGGGTCGTAAGCTTCGAGGACATTCGTCGCCGCACTGCCATTATTAACAAACCCGCCGACCGCATACAAAATCCCATTAACAGTACCCAATCCCAAGGAATTTCTTGCCGTGGGCATGGACATAACTGCATTCCAGGTGTTTGCAGATGGATCATAGGCTTCCACGGTGTTGAGTTGGGGATTGTTATGGTTATCGCCCCCAACCGCATACAGCTTGCCGTTGATGACGCCCACCGATAAATATTCCCTGGCAGTCGGCATGAGCGCCATGGAGGTCCAGGTGTTCGCCGAAGGGTTGTAGGCCTCAACAAGATTAAGAGCATTATTAAAATTGTCCTCTCCACCAACGGTGTAAATAATTCCGTTGAGAACGCCGGCGGAAAGTCTTTCGATCGAAACCGGCAAGAGGGCCTTTGTGGCCCAGCTCAAATTCAACGTCGTTCCCGGACCGCAATAGGGGGCCGTTCCGACCGTGGGCGTGAAAGTCGGCGTTTTTGTCGCGGTAGTGGTCGGGGTAAAGCTGGAGGTGGGGCTTGAAGTGGGCGGCGCCAGGCGGCAAAGGCCGTCATATTTGGTCAATTTCAACTGAGGTTGGAAAGCGCCTCCTCCAATGTCGACCGATATGGTTTCACCGGTATAAAGGTAATTTGAGGCGTCCCGGGCAATCGCGCCGCCTGTGGCGCTTGTTTCATTGACCTGCCAAAGAAGATCCCCGTTCGTGTTGTAACTCAAGAGAAGGCCCAAAGTGGGGTTGGAAGTATTGGTGTAATTGAGAGTCCCGGACAGGTAAATATTATTGTCCGGACCCACCGTCATTCCCTGGCAGCTATAGGCCAAACCGGCCAAGGGATCGGGGTTGGAATAATAATAGCGGTTCCAGATTTGTCCCCCGGAAGGATTGTATTTGACGGTCCATATCCCCGAGTCAAACCCTCCCGCCGGCAACCCGATGAGGTTTGTGCCCGCCACATAAACGTTACCCGATACGTCCAATGCCACCTGGCTGCCCTGGGCGCCCGCACCGTTGAAAGTGACCGCCCATTGGACCTGCCCGTTAAAATTGAACTTGGAGGTGTTAAAGTCGACGTCCGTACCGACGTTGATGGAGCCGGTTGTATAAGCATTTTGACTGGGATCTACGGCGATGCTCCGGTTGGTTCCGGGCGTAAACACGTTCCACGCCACCGTTCCGACGGGAAATATCTTCATGGTCCTGGATTGGGCGGGGTTGGCTCCGGCGGAAATGCCCGTCAAATAGACATCCCCTGATGGATCGACCGCGATTCCTTGGACATATTCGGTATTTGAATCGGCAAAGGTCCTTGTGTATTGGAGTTGTCCCGCCGAGTTATAAAGTGAATATTGGAACGAAGTGGCCGTCCCGCTCGCCGGTATGACATAAAGGTTCCCCGCCGCATCGATCGCCGCGTCCTTGGCGCCGGTTTGAAGGTTCCAGAGCAAGGTTCCACTGGAGCTATATTTCAAAAGATTGCCGTCGCTGACCACATAAACATTCCCGCTCGTGTCGACCTTCACCGCGTTCCCACCGCCGTACTCATTCGAGGGGGTCTGGACCCAAACCACGCAAGGCGTCGAAACAAAGGTTGGGCTGCTGGTAAAACTGGGCGTGGGAGTATAGGAAACAACATACTGGTTGGAGGGTGAGTACCAACTGTCCGAAAGATAAGTGTTGGGATTGGGCTGGTTGGTCACGCCACCCATTACCCACATTTGACTGTTGTGGACAACCGCGGCAAGGCCGCCTCGGGCGCCAAAATCCGCCGGCATCTGGACCTGGGTCCAATGGGCCCCGTCCGAACTGCTCCAAACATCGGACGCGTATCCGTTGGCGGTAGTGCCCCCAATAACCCAGATCTGGCCGTTATAAACCAAACTGGCAAAGGATTCCCTGGGACTCCATCCTGGATTGGCCGTCTCCAATTTCCAATTGATCCCGTCGGGGGAAGACCAGACATTGCTGGTCAGGGAAGTGGAATTGTTGCCGCCCAGGACCCACAACTTGTTGTTGAAAACAACGGTCTGGAACCCAAAAAGGTTCCCAAAAGGCGCGTTGGCGGTGGCCGTTGTCCAGGAAGTGCCATCGGTGGAATACAACACGTCGCTTTTGCCGTTGGCCAAATCGGTGGTCCCGCCCATAATCCACATTTTGTTGTCGAAAACCGCCCCGCCGAAATATCCACGGGCCGAGAAATTAGGCGCCGTTCCCGTTTGATACCAATTAACACCGTTGGGGGAAAACCATGTTTCATGAAGGGGCTGGCCCGGTCCGATAAAGCCTCCGATGGTCCACAGGTAATTATTGAAAACTAAATTGACCTGGCCGGCCCGTCCTGAAAAGCCCCCGGAAACGGCCCAATTGACACCATTCGAAGAGGCCCACATGTTGACGTTATAAGGGTTGGATGGGTTCCCGCCTCCCATAAGCCACATCTTGCCGAGGAACTCCAGGCTGGTCGCGCCCGCCCAAGGGCCGAAAGCCGCCTTATTGGTCGCCAGAAACCACTTTTGCCCGGGTTGTTCGGCATTAGGGTCGGGGGTATTGGTATTCCTTGGTAGATACACGATGCCGATGGCCGGCAGGGTGGGAGTCGGGGTGGAGGTTGCCAGGGTTGAAGTGGGGGTCTGGGTGAAGGTCCAAGTGGGCACAAAGGTCGGTGTACGGGTCGGGGTAAGGCTGAACGTGGAAGTGGGGGTAAAGGTGGGTGTACGCGTAAACGTCGGGGAGGGCGTTCTTGTTCCCGTCGGGGAAAGCGTGGCAGTACCGGTGGGGGTGGACGTGGGAGTGGACGTGGCCGTGGAAGTGAAGGTTGATGACGGAGTTGGGCTGTTGGTAGAAGTGGGGGTTACGGTGGGTGTGTAAGGTTCGCCGAACCAAGACACACAAATGTTCCAGGCGATGGAAAGGCAACTGTAAAGACCACCATCAAAATTAATGGTGAAAGTGAATTGGTTCTGGCCTCTGTTCAAGAATATGGGTGAGTAAGGGTTCCCCACGACTTGATGCAAATTGAAATCATAAGTGAAACCCGAACCCAAGTTATAGGGCACGCCGTTTAATGTTGTATAACCCCCGCCCCCGCTATAGGAAACCGATACTCGGGTAACGGTAGGGTCGGTCGGGACCGTAAAAGTCGCAACGAAGGGATATTGTCCTTTCGCAACAATGGTGCCGCTGGGATCATTAAATTTGGTCGTGTTTTCGGTAACATTGATCCAGCCTGCCAAATCCCCCCCCCAATAAGAGTAATTGACGCAGGGAGTTGTCACGACTGAAACAACGTTGGTATTAGGATCACCGCCGACATGGGGATAATTACTGTCTTTGCTTGAAAAACAGGCCGTTTGATTCGAAGGTGTGCCGCTGGGAGTGCTTGTGGGCGTGTCCGTAGGTGTATCCGGAGTAAGGGTGCCCGTGGGAGTATTGGTCGGAGTATCCGTTATCAAAGTCCCAGTTGGAGTATCCGTAAAAGTGTAGGTGTTGGTAGGCGTGCTCGTCGGGGTGTCGGTATTCACTGTCCCGGTCGGGCTATCCGTCGGGGTATCGGTCGGTGTAAAGGTGGAACTGGGCGTATAGGTGGGTGAATCGGTGGGAGTATAAGTGGCTGTTCCGGTCGGGCTGGGCGTATTGGTGGGTGTGGGGGTTCCACCCACAGATTGGACGAGAAAGATTTCATGGGTGACGTCGGGACCGCCTTGTCCCACTCCGCCCTCATAGCCCTGCCAATTGTAGACCTCATCGGTTCCGTAAAGGGCAAAAGTGCGTTTAGCCGGAGTCGCCGGATCGGTATCCAATTGGACGCCATTGACCTCCCCGATCCCTGGATACATATGATAGTTTTCGTCTTTTGCACTTACTTTTAAGTATGTTCTATAACCCGCCCATACCGTGGGATCGTTCGGCAATTGCAAGGTGGCGGACCAAATCGTCCCCGCCGAATCGACCTGCGTGACGTTGGAAAGATTCGTAATGAGATATCCGTCGCTTCGAACCAACTGGATATCCGCGGGTTGCAAGGGATTATTGCCAATGGTGGCGGCATTGGGATCCATCACCGGCTTGCTGAAAGTCAAGACAACATTCCATGTTTGGCTGGGACCAAGGAGGGTTGGGGATGAAACAAGGTTCTGGAATACACGACTTTGTACTTGTTGGATCAAGTAGCTGTCGGCTACAAAAACCTCGTCTGGAAATTTTTTAACGACGGATTGATCCAGCCATTGGTTGCCTTGGACGAGGTTGTTGTTGTTCTGCGGGTCGTCCACTTCGGCTTTTATAAGGTATGGCGGGCTGTTGACCAGGTCATGGTAAAGCTTGATAACCCAGGAAGCCGTATTGACGGCCGGCACGATAAGGTTATCGGCGTATAAATTCGGGAGGGTTTTTGAGGCATTGACTTGTGCGTTTTTGTAAACCATGGGATAAGCGCTCCCGATGGTTTTTAAATAATAAAGGTTGGATGTTCCTCCATACTCACCCATGGACCACCAATCCGGTTCGCCGCCTGTTTCGGGCGTTCCGGAAGGGTAAATGTCGGTTTTAGTGGGGTAATACTTCCCAACGGCGTCGATATACCAGCAATTACAGACCGATCCGTCCACATCCGTGCCGATATAGGTGACCCCCGAAAGACTGGACAAGGAATTAGGCGGGAACATGTCGGCCAACTCTCCTGTCGCGCTGACGAAGAGGTTTGTTTGGGCGTCTTTAACAAGGGAGGCCTGGTAACTGCTTGCGTCATAAATCTGGCGGGAAAAGGTGGACGACGTGGTGCCCCATATGTTTCCAATCAAGGAGAAATAATTCGGAACCGAAGTCCCGGTGAAATTGATGCTCGAAACGTTGGGCGGTACATAATATTTTTCATAGGCATCGCCTAAGTCGATGACTTTCCCTGAAATAGGCCCCGTTACTGTGGAAGAAAAATGGTCGTCGTTATGAATATGGGCGGGGGAGGAAAGGTCTTCCATTAAATGGACGACCCTTCCCATCGTGTAATATGCGTAGGTTTTGGCGTTATCGCTGTAATCGTAAATATTAAAGGCGTCGTTCCACAGGGTCGTTGCCCTTGTTTTGCTCGAAACCACAAAACCAGGAACCGCCGCCAGTCCATTGTGGAAGGAGAGGGGTGCTTCAGTCTCTGAGTTGTAAAAATGGTTCAAACAAACGTATGAAAACACCGGCGAATCGTCCTCCCGAACCGCCCCGGAAACAATTGAGTAAAGATTGGAATAGTAGGAATCGTCGGAACCGTTTTGTAAGCCTAAATCCGTGCCGCCATATTTTTGGACTTCGGGATAAAGATTAGGACCATAGGTGTTTAATAATAAAGTAACCGCCGCCGCCGTTATTTTGGGGTGGGTGACCACGTTATCATGCGCAAAGGCGTTACGGCCCAGGCCCGAGCAAAAGCACAAGATTAAAATGATTCTAGATAGCGACAATTTCAAACTAGACCCTCATAAAATATAAAATTCGATTCAAGGCATTCTTAAGCTTCCGTCCGCCTCCCGGATGACCCTCTGGCCGTTTTGTCTGACTTCCTTCAAGACATTGAATCTCTGGGGGTCAAAAGGATCGTTCAGTATTTTTTCAAGGGCTTGTTTTGACTCGTCGGTATTTTCGGCGGCCACTTTTTGTATGGCCCAGGTCCTCACATATTTTTCATCCGAATCGAGCCATTTCAAACGTTGGCTTAATCGTTCCG
Organism: Pseudomonadota bacterium; assembly: GCA_021324075.1. Classification (GTDB taxonomy): domain Bacteria; phylum Oederibacteriota; class Muellerivitia; order Muellerivitales; family Muellerivitaceae; genus JAJPJW01. The sequence continues at coordinate 6,941 of JAJPJW010000019.1, forward strand.
ATGGGCTCGACCCTTGGAGGGCCAGCTCGCCCTCGCAAATCTCGATCCAATCACGCAACTCAACCGCAAATATCTTCCGTTGCGCAAGCGAATGGACCAAACTTAAATCGTCGGCCGACCCTACCCTGCTTAGAATCATGAGTGCGGCGATCAGGTTGAATTCGTTTCTGTCATGTCCTAGGGTTTCTTCCGCTATCTTTTTCCCGGAGCTATCCCCTATTTTTGCCAATGCAATCCCCGCTGCGAGTTTGACCGCCGGAATATCCGATGACGCCATTAGGTCTTTCAACACAACACGAGTGTCGTCCCCTCCGATTTCCCCCAACGCGTAAGCGGAAACTTTTTGAAAGTCTGTGTCTTGTGTTCGGTTTAGGAAACCGAAGATCTTCGCCTTTGTTTTTTCCTCTTTAATTTTTCCAAGATTCGTCATCACGACAAGTGTTTTGGCCTTCTGGTTTTCATCCAATAATTCGGAAAGCGAACCCGCTTGGTCTTTTGCTTGGAGGTTTCCCAGGAAATTTATTGCGGAGGAACTTCTTTCATAATCCGAATCTCTGGCTTGTTCCATCAATGCGGCGTTTAATTCGGGCGAGCCTCCCCGAATAAGGAGTTCTTCACCACTGCTTGATTTTTCCTTGGGGTTGCCATGTTCGAACTGCTGCATTAATTCCGAATCGCTTGCTTGACTGAGGTTTTGAGGATAAGCGGGGCAGGAAACAAACAAAAACCCGATAACAGTGAACGAACACTGAATGATGCGAAGCCGCCGTAAAAAAAGCGGACAATAAAAATCGATTTTAATAGGACGAAATACCATAAAAATATGTGTCCGAATCAATACTGGTTTGTTAACTCATTAAAAACGTCATCAAGAAGTATAAAACCCTTGGTTAAACGCAACAAGCAAATGTTCGATTTACTTAATATTTGCACAAATAGCGGCTTAATTTTAAAGTCCATCCGTTGGTGGCCTAAATTTTTTTACACAACGAATTGTATCCATAAAATTTCGGTTATCTCGGATTTTAAATAAAGGCCCAAAAAATGGGCTTTTCATCAACAACTGCCACCATAAAACATCAAAGCAACTAGGAAAAAACATGCCATCCAGACGATAAGCCCATAAGGCAAGAAAAAAACAGTCATAAGTACCGCATTGGTATCGTCCCGGAACAATCGGATCATCCTTATAAAAAAAGGAAAACCGGACAAAGATAACGCGGCCAAAATTGGTAAAAAAATGAAGGCGTCCATTTCTTTTGAAAAAAAGTGATTTTTCCCCAGTAGGCCCAACACATACATGGCGCCAAAAAAAAATCCAAGGATTGAAATAATCGGAAATGCCAAACTGGCCAGAAAAAGCATAAAAATTTTTTTCTTACTGCCCCCACCTTCATTTTTTTTCACTTCGGTTCCTGAGTTTTTCCGGATGAGGGGTAGAAAAACAATAAACAGGACTGCGGCGATGAAATATGAAAAAACCGCGGGCAATAAAAAATCCGTCATTACATGTGACTCCCGAAATAAAGTTTTAAGATTATTGCGCCGAGAGGTTTTGGACAGCTTTCTGGCTTTCCTTGCCGTCGGCCGTCAGGGCGCTGACGCCGAAGGTATAGGATTGGCCTGCCTTCATGTGGCCCATGACGACTTCGGTTTTATTGAAGCCCTGGGGCGTAAGCAGGTTGAAGTTGGCGCCGCCGTCGTGGGACACGTAAATATTGTATTTCGCCGCGCCCGGGGCCGAATCCCAGGACATATTGATCTTGCCTCCCACTAGTTGGACTTTCAAATGGGAGGGAGGCACGAACTGGGACAAGATGTTGTTTTTCAAATCCGTCAGGCTCACCTTCAAGACCGGGGTGGCCGGGCTTTCGCCGCCCGCCTGGTTGACGGCGGTCAGCACGAAGGGATAAACGCGGTTGGGGTTCACGTTCTTCAATGTGATCGTTGTCTGCGTCGTGGGTTGGGCCGATAGCTTCTTATCCGGCCGGCCCGCATCGTCGGCGATATAGAGGTTGTAACCCACGACCCCCGCCGAGGCCGAGGGGTCCCAAATCAGGGCGAAGCCCTCCCCCGCCAGGGCGGCCTTGAAACCCGTAGGAGCCATCAAGCTGGGGGCCAGGGCCGAAGCGGCCCCTGCCACGACGGAAAGCTGTACCGGCGTGCTTTCCCGCCCCGCCGCCGAAACGGAGGTCAGGGCGAAAGCGTAATTCTGCCCGTTCAACAGGTTCTTCAGTTTGATTGAAGTTTGGTTGAGCGGGCGCTTGTTGGCCAGGGTCAGCTTGTCCGAACCGGGTTTCCTCACGTAAAGGTTGTAACCCACCACCTCGGAGGAAGGCGCGGGCCTCCAGCTCAAGGAAAGGACGCCGTTGGAAGTGTTCCCTGCGAAACCCGTGGGTGCGGCCAGGCCGTTTTCGCCCGTATCCAGGCGGAAGGTCAGGGAGAAGCGGTGGGTGTCGCCCAGGGTGCCGATGGGGGCGTAGGCATAGTCGAATTCCGCCACGTCCACGTTGATGCCCAGCCCGGCGGTCAGGTGCTGTTGGTAGGCGTCCCCTGTGTAGCCTCCCCGGAGGGCCAGGGTCTTGTCGAACCAGTATTCCAGGCCCGCGCCGCCCAGGAAGGACTGGCTTCCAAACTGGTAGCCGCCGTCCACGGACAGGAGCACCGAATGGTGGGGGATATCCAGGATCTTGTAGGAAACGCCCATCCTCGCCGTGGTGGGCAGGGGGTCTCCGGCCGAAATGAACTGCACTTGCTGGCCTACGTCGAGCAGGGCCAGGCCGATACGGAGTTTGTCCACGGGGGTCACCAGCACGCCCGCGTCACCGCCGAAGGCCTGGGCGTTATAGCCCGCGATGTCGCGGAAGATGTATTTCCCCGTCAAGCCGAAGGCGATGATGTCCTTGAAGCGGTAGGCCACCGAGGCCAGGACGGCGTTGTCGGCCGCCGAAACCGCCGGTGCCAACCCCAAGGTACTGTCGAAATTGGGCGTGCCCAGGTTGACGATACCCGCGCCGAAACCCCAGGTGTTTTCCCCGTCGGGCACCGGCAAGGCCACCCCGCCGAAGTTATAGGCGATGTCCGAGAGGTAGAGCATGCGCAGGTAGCCCACCTGGGGCTTGTCCAAGAGCGCCATCCCCGCCGGGTTGAAGGTCAGGGCGTCCACGTCGTCGGCCACCCCGGTGAAGGCCTCGCCCATGGCCTCGCTGCGGGCCCCGCTGTCGATCTTCAAAAAGTCGGCCCCGGACGTAAGCGCTTGCGCCTGAAGCGGTTGGCGGCCCAGTACCGCGAAAAGGAAGAGAAATGCGAGGAGGGATAGGCTCAATTTAAAATGAACAATTAAAAATGAATAATGACGGAAGTTTTCAATCAAAGATTGAAAACTCTTCCACCATCTTACATTCTTCATTATCCATTCTACCTTCCGGTTGGTTTTCACTTAACCACCAGTACTTTCCTAACCAAGTGGATGCCCGGGCCCTTGATCTCCACCAGGTAGATGCCCGAAGCCACGGTGTTGCCGTTGCGGTCCTTGCCGTCCCAGGCCAGGCTTTCCTGCTTGCCCGCCGCGGCGGCGGCGAAGAGGGCGCGGATGGGGTTGCCCGAGACATTATAGACGTCGATTTCCGCCGGCCCGTCGTTGGGGGCGATGAAGTAGATGTTCAACACCTGGCCCGTGAGGGGCTTCAAGAGGTTGGCGTCGAAGGCCATCTGGCCCGGGGTCACCGGGGGCACGCCCGCCTGCGGCGCGGGGGTCGTATCCCAGGCGTGGTTGGACGGCGGGCTGGCGACGATGGATGAACCTTGCTGGTAATTGGCCGTGATAACGTAGTAATAGGTGGTGTTGGCGCTGACGCCGTTGTCCATGAAGACCGTGACCGGGTTCAAGGCCGGGTTGGGCAGGGTGGCGATGGGGCTTCCCAAGACCGTCGTGAAACTGTTGGACCGGTAGATGTTGTAGCCCGTCACGATGAAGCCTTCGTCGTTGGGGCGGGTCCAGGTCAGCACATTGGTGCTGCCGCTTGCCGCTGTGACGGCGGCCCCCGTAGGCGGGTTCAAAAGAGTGCCGCTGGTGGTCACGGGCCCGCCGGTGACGGCGGCGCTGATATGGTTGCCGACGGGGTTGCCGGTGGCATCCACGGCCTGGACGACGGCGGTCACCCCGGTTCCATTGATGAGACTTGAATCCAGGTAGGACGTCACGGTCGCAGGCAGGCTGACGGGGGCCCCTCCATTGAGAGAGAGAAGGTAATAGGAAACCGGCAGGCTGTCCGAAACGGGGGCCGAGGGCGCCCAGTCGAAGAGGATCTGCTGGTTGCCCGCGGTGGCGACCACGGTGGCCGGGGCGGCGGGCGGGTTCAAGGGGCCGTCGGTCACCGGGCCTCCGCCCACGCTGGCGTGGTTCTTGGCGTCCACTGCGGTGACCGTGTAGAGATAAAGTTGACCTAAGGTACCAGGATCCACATACGGGGATGTGGCATTAAGAATGGTTGTGGGAGAACCACCCGTCAAGGTTGTCCGAAGGATATTGAACTGGACCGGTCCCCAGGTGATCGTGCCCGGTCCCACCCAGTTGAGGGTTACGGTGGAAATGGAATCGGTGCTGGTCAGGCCGGTGATGGTCATAGGAGCATAGGTATAACCCGTTTGGGCCGTGGAAAGCACACCGGTGGTGCCGTTGGAATTGACCGCCCCTACCTGGTAAACCACCGTTTGCCCGATGCTGGGGCTGCTGTCGGTATAGGTCGTCACGGAACCGCTGGTCGATGCGATCGTGGCGGCCGTCCCGCCATTGACCGAACTGACAATGTAATAACTCGAAATGGTGACCGCCCCCTGGCTGGGCGAAGCCCCCCAGCTGAGGTTTTCCTGCCCGCCGTCCAAGAGGGACACGGGTGAGGGCGCTGCGGGCGGCGCGGCGGCGGTAGCGAAAATGGTGGCCGAACTGGCGCTGGGAACCCCCGAGGAATAAGCCACCATATAATAACCGTAGGTATTCCCATTGGTGACCGCGTCGGACAGGGGGGATGTGCCGGTTGCGGTGGAAGTCAGCAAGGTATAGGGCGTTACCGAGGGCGCGGTTTCGGCGCGGAAGACCTGGTACCCGGTCACGGGCGACCCGGTGGAGGGGTCTACCCAGGAAAGTTTCACGAGGTTGACTCCCCCGAGGGCCGTCAGTTGGCTGGGCGGATTGACGGTGATCAACCCGGCGGTCACGGTCACCGCCGAGGAATATCCGCTCACATGGCTTCCGGTGGTAACGCCCGTGCTGTCCACCGCCTCCACGAGATAGGTATAGGCATTGCCATTGACGGCCAAGCTATCCACGTAGCCCGTCTGGTTGCCGGGCACGGAGGCCGTGGTGGTGACGCCGGCGGCGATCTTCTCGACCAGGTAGGAGCCGATGGGCAAGGTACCCGCCACGCTGGGGCTCCAGGTGACCTGGGTTTCGTTATTGCCGCTGGACCCGGATACGCTGCCCGGGATACCGGGGGGCGAATCGGGCAGGCCCAACACGGGGGTGCTGAGGGGGCTGAGGTTGCCGTGGCTGTCCACCGCCTGGACCCAGAGGTTGTAGGAAACACCGTTGGTGAGGCCCGAAACCACGGAGGGCGGAGCGGCCACGGGGGTGGCGTTGGCCTTGACCGTGGCGCCCCCGTTGGGCGAGTCGTAGAGGTTGTAACCCGCGATGGGGAAGGTGGTGGAAACCGCGGCGCTCCAGGTGAGGTTGGCCGAGGCGTTTCCGTCGGTTTCCGAAAGGCCCGTGGGGGCGTTGGGTTGGGCCGCCGCGGCGATGGTCACCGAGCTGGTCAGGCTGGTGGGAAGGCTGAAAACCCCGTCCCCGTCCTGGGCCTCCACCCAATAATAATAGGTGGTTCCCCCGGTAAGTCCGGTGTTGTCCAGATAGGTCGTCACGGCCCCGCCCGCGATGGAAGTGGCGGCGGACCAATTGGGGGTCGTGCCCCGGTAGACCGAATAGACGGTGACGCCTTCACCCGCGGCGTTGGCGGGCCAGGACAGGCCGACTTCCGGGACCGTGCTGAGGCCGGAAACGGCCGTTACCGGCAACGGATCGGAAGGGGGCACACCGATGGTCACGACATTCTGGAAGGTTCCCTCGCCCGTACCATTCACGGCCGTGACCTTATAGCCATATTGTTTTCCGGGAAGAGTGGGGTTGCTGAGTGTCACCGGCAAATTGAGTCCGGCGGCCGGAACCGAACCAACGGAAACGAATCCCGAACCTCCAATCTGTTCGCGGTAGATGTTGTAGGAAGTCACATCCCCATTTCCGACGGTTGCCCAGCTGACCGACCTTGAGCCATTGGAATTCAAAACGACAGTGCCAAGACTGACCGCCGCCGGATAGGTAAGCTGGGAAGCGGGCAGGGACGCCGAGCTGGGCCCGAAGGTATTGAGGGTTTCCAGCCAATAATAGTAGGTGGTGTCCGGCTGTTCCCCTGTGACGCTGGCTGAAAAGACCCCGTTATCGTAAAAGGTGACCGCCGTGGCCGCGAGGTTGGTGGCGCTGGCCGAGCCGATAATGCTGGTGGGGCCGCCGATCAGGCTGACCGCCGTGGCATTGGGAACGGTCAAGGTGACGTTGGTCCAGGTCACCCCGATGTTGTTGGAGGTGTCGATGGAGGCGATCCCGGGCCCGCTGGGCACCGGGGCGCCGAGGCCCGAATTGACCGTGGAGGAGGCCGAACTGGTCCCGCCGGGGACCCCCACCCCGCCGCCGGGGTTGGTGGCGGTCACGTAATAAGCGTAGGTGACGCCCTGGGACAGGGGCCCCAGGTCGGCAAAGCTGGTGGCCGTGCCCGGCGTGGCCGTACCGACAGCCGATGGCGCTCCCGCCGGAAGGGCGCTGCGGTAGATGGTGTATTGGGACACGTTCTCTTGCGTCGGGTTGGCCGTCCAATTGACCGTGACGGCCGCGGAAGAGGGCGAAGCGGGGAGGATGGCGGGCGGGTTGGGCGGCACCTGCAGGCCGATGGGGCCCTCCGGGACGCTGTTGGCGCCGGCGTTGTTGGTGGCAAAGAGGTAGTAAAAGACCGTGGTTCCGGCATCAGCGGAAGTGACTCCCGTATCCGTGTAAGCCACGACCGTACCGGCGGCGGTCTGCAGGGTTGTGGGAGCGCCGCCATTTTTGGTTCGGTACAGGGTATAAGTCTGAAGGATCGGGTCGCTCCCGGTTTGGGACGTCCAGCCCAAAACGACGTTGTCATTCGCGGGGTTCAGGGTGGCGTTCAACCCCGCCGGCACCGGAGGCGCCAGGGCGGCCGTAACGGAAGCGGAAAATAGGCTTTCGCCGCCGGGAATGGTCACTGCCCCGCCGCCTGGGTTGGTGGCGGTGACTTTATAATAATAATCGGTATCGGCGGCCACTAACCCGTCCGCATAGCTGGCCGTCGTAGAAGTACCTATATTGGTAAAACCGCTGGTGGGGCTGGTGGACCGGTAGACGGTGTAATGGGATACATTTTCTTGTGATGCGTTGGCGCTCCAATTGAGCGTGATGGTGGCCGCCGTGGAATTGGAGGACAAGCCTGTGGGCGGGTTGGGCGGCACCTGGAGGCCCACTGTGGCCGCAACAGAGCTGACACCCCCGGGGTCCTGGGCCCGGACCAAAAAGAAAAAGGTCGTTCCCGCCGACGTTGTGGGTTCGACAACTTGATAGGAAGTCGCCACAAGGCCCAAGGTCACTGCTGTCGAAATGTTCCCGGCGCTGGTACCGCTTCGGATGTTGTAATTGGTCACATTGCCGCCGGAAACCGGGGCCGACCAGCTAAGATTAATATTGAACTGGGTCACCGGCTGGGTGAGGTTTGCGACAAAACTTTGGGGGGTCAAGGGCAGCAAGGAAGAGGTTACCGCCGTGCAGTAGGTGCCGGTGACGCCCGTGTTGTTGATGCCCGCCACCTGGTAGCCGTAGTTGTTGCCCTCAATAAGTACAGCGTCGAAAACGGTAGAGTCGAAGCCGGTCACCGTGCCGCTTGCCGGTGCAGGAACAACGGTGATGGGCACGCCATTACTCTTGATGACATAACTGACCACATTCTCGGCAGGCGGGTTGGAGTTCCAGGTCATTGTCACACTGCTGGCATAACCTGTGGGGAGCAGGCCTGTGGGGGGCGACGGCCCCACCTGGCCCGTCACCGTGGCCGAGTTGTTCGAGACGTTGTTGAGGCTGTCCACCGCCTGCACGAAATAGCTGTAGGTATGCCCGGTCGTCACGAGCCCATCCCAAACCGATACGGCGGCCGAGCCGACGGTGACCAAGGCGGCGAAGGGGCCGCTGTCCGTTTCCTTCCAAATATAATAATTGGTGATGGCGTTCAAATCATTGGTGGGGGCCGTCCAGGTAACCGCCAGGGTGGCCGGGGGGCCGATCACGGCCAGCGTGACGCCCACGTTGTTGGGGGGATTGCCCGGCGGGAAACCCGTGGTTTCGGCCGAGGGACCGCTGTCGTGGGGCCCCAGGGTCGGCCCGCCGCTGTACTGGTTGTCCATGCTGGAAAGGTAATAGTAGTAATTCGGCCCGGTCGCCAGACCCGGGTCGTTGTAGCTGGTCACCAGCCCCACCTGGGCGATGGGGGTGGTGTTTTCCGCCCCCGGGGAAGTGCCCCGGTAGATCTGGTAGCCCGTGACCGCGTAGGAGCCGGCCGCGGAAGCGGGCGCGGCCCAACTGAGCTGGACATTGGACCCGCCGGTCAGGGCCGAAACGGACCCCGGCGGATTGGGGTCGGCAAAGGCTGATACGGGACCCGTGCTCGCGACGGCCGATTGGGTCACGTTGTTGAAGGATTGGATGGAATAGGTATAGCCGGTGAGGTTGGTGACGGTCGAATCCAGGTAGCTGGTGGTTGTGGAGGGAAGCAGGGTGATGGCGTTGCTCACGACCAACCCGCTGGGGAGGGTGATGGGGTCGCCGAAGGGATTGCCGGAAGCCGCCCCGGGACTCCGGGAAAGGACGTAGCCCAGCGGGCTCTGGCTGACCGACTGGCTCCAGGAGAGCGAAATCTGCCCCCCCGTGCCGGCGAAGTTGGCGGGCAGGGCCGAGAAAGAGCCCGGTTTATCAGGAGCCTCCAAGGTGAACACGGTAACGGAAGCGGAATTAACGGGCGCGTTGGACCCCGTATTGCTGGTGGCACCCAAAAGGCTCATGGGCCAGGAATAATTCGTGGCGGGGGACTGGCCGATGATCGTGACGGGGACGATTTCATTGGGAGTGAGGGGGTTGGACGGGTTGAAATTCACGGTGACCGCACCCGAGGTCGTGCCGGAAGCCTGCAGGACCCCGGTCGAGGACCCCGGATTGGGGCCGGTGGGTGGCGGGACGGAACTGATCACCCAGTTGGTGGTCCCCAGGGGGTCGGCGGGAATCTGGAAAATAACCTGCGTCAAGCCGCTGCTGTACTGGTTGGTGAGGGTGTCGATGAGGGTCGTGGGGGAGAAGCCGGCCAGGACGAAGGGCGGACTGGGCGGGGTTCCCGTGTAACTCGGCGACGTCACCGTCGATCGCAGGGGTTGGATGTTCTGGGAGGAATAGGGGATCTTAATGAAGGAAATGCTATTGTCATCCGTGGGAAATACGTTGGCATTGGCGTATTTCATGGTGACGCTCTTTCCCGCCGCGGTCCAGACCCGGAAAATCGCCTGGGCGTTGCTCAACATAAAGGGTTGATAGGACTTATAACCGGCCAGGGTCGTGGGCGCGGCGGTGAAAAAGCCGTACCCCACCCCGCAGGTGACAACTCCTTGGAGCACCGTGTCCTTGGTGGAATCGGGGTTGTTGTAGTCCGTCAGGCTTCCGTCGTAATCCAGGATCACCTGGTAGCTCACGGGAGCCGTGCCGGCCGAGGTGGAAAACCAGAGCCGCACCGAGACCCCCGCCCCGCCCGCGGCGTAACCTCCGCTGAAATTCTGGATGAGGTAACAAGCCGCCTTGGTATCGATGCCCGAACCACCCGCCGTGCCCCCGGCTTTCGGGACGATATCGCCGTAATCCCCGGGGCCGAAAAAGGTGACCGTGTTGTCGGTCGTCGCCAGGTTGTCGGTGGAACCGCCCGACGTATAAACGAAGGGCGTATCGTCGGTCGGGGGGTTCTCGCTGGTGCCGTTAAAATGGAAGTTCCGGGGGAAAAGGGGCTGGCTCAGGAATCCCCGGACGGTCATGGCCGCCCCGGTGGTCACCCCCAGGCTGCCGGGGTAGGTGGTGCCCGCAACGACCGGGCTTCCGCTTTGGTCCTGCAGGACGATCTGTTCCGAATCCGAACCGGCCTCAAAGGTGACGCTGAAGCCCGCGGTGCCGTTGACCCAGGACATGGGCATGGAACCGATAAAGGTGGTGGCCGCGTTCTCGTAGACGGCGAGGGGGTCCGAAAGCTGGCTGGTGGCTGTGCTGTAGAGTCCGGCCACCACGCTGTGGTTGAAACCCGTGACGAGGGCATTGGACGAATCCAGCGCCTGGACCTCGACGGTGATGGCGTTGCTGCCTACCGACGTGGTGTAGAGGCCCGCAGCCGAGGAAGGCGGGACCAGGAATTTAAAATGGGTGGCCTGGGCGAAAGCGGGAACGGAGCCTAGGCCTGCGGTCAAAAGCACCAGGGCCGGGAGAAGGAAGCGGGGGGAAAAACCGGGTCCCGTCCGCCGTTGTAGGGGGGCCGATGCGATGAGATTCATCACAGGGGCCCGTGGATTGGCTTAAATACCGGCATCGAAAAGTCCACCTCTTACTCTTTAAAATGCAGAACTATGCACTTCCTGAAGCAAAGGCTTTTAGCCACAGATTTATGGGATAAATGGGATGACTTCAGATGGATAAGTCCAAATAGGCAGACCCAACCTAAGAATCTTTTTTGGCTTTTTGCCTTATCCCTGTGAATCCCATGCATGCCGATCCTCTTTTGAAACTTAAAGGAGATTGGTATAGTCCCACAGACCATTAACTCCGTTAAAGAACTGTGGGACATCTGTGGCTAAAAAATGGTCGTTTTATCCGTCTGCTTTGCCAAAAACACAGTTTCGTTAAAACAAACCTGTTGCCCAACCTCGTCCCAGTCCATCCCTGGTTTTTCAGGGTGATTGAAGGGAGAACAAGCGCCCTTATCCTGTCTTCAGCTGGTCCAGGCTAAGTTTACCTTAAAAAAGGCTTTTTCCATGAATTTTGCCGGTGGGCAGTCCGGCGGGGCTCAATAATTATCCGAGATTTCATCCACCATGTTGATGTCGTTGTAAACCGCCCGGCTGCCGGGGGCGCTGGCCCCCTCGGCCACCCAAACGCTGCGGACCATGACCTGGCGCCCCGAGGGGTTGGAAGTGGCGGCCACTTCGAAACCGTTGGGAAAGGCTATGCCGGCCGTGGTCACGGCCGCGAAAAGGGGGATCTGGACCGGGCAGGATCTCCAATTTTTGGTGTTGGGGCTGATGCCGTACCGGAAGCCCGTGGTCAAAATGCCGGACCGGGTCTTGGTGAGGTTGACGGTGTTGTCCATGGCGATCTTATAGCTGGCGCTTTGCAGGGCGGTCACCCCCGTGGAGGCGGTGCCGAAAGCGGCCGATGGGTACCCCACGAAGGCCAGGGTGGGGTCGGTTTGGGTGGGATCCCAAGCCACCGTCATCGCGCTGTTGAGGGCCTTGATGCCGGCCAGGATGTTCCCTTCCAAGACCGAATCCTGGCTGTAATTGGCGATCTCGGTGTAATCGGGATATTGGATGCTTTGCCACTCGATCAGGCTGTAGGCCGTCGCGTCGTAAAGCTGTTTGGTGTTGGTGCTGGTGAGGTAATAAAAATAGAAGCGGTAAAGGTCGATGATGGCGGTTTGCCGGGTCCCGGTAGAATCCGTCACACCAGCGCCGAAAATGGTGATGGGCGAGGTCGATATCTCCGGGGGGCCGCCGGAACTTTTAAAGATCGTCTGCGGGCAGTCGAAGGCCCCGAAAAAGAGGGCGTTGCCCACGGAGCTGTTCACGAAACCCGCCGCATTGGGGCTCACCGAACCCGTAATGAGGGTCGTGGGCTGGGGTTGGGGCTGGCACAGCGTCCACCCCGCGATGGTGGCGGGCGCCCCCGTCAGGTTCAGGCGGAGCAAAAAGGAAACGCCTCCCGAGGTGTTGTCGTTGAAGAAGAAATGCCTGTTCGCGGCGAGCCGCACTTGGAGGTGGTTGAGCAGGGTCTGGTTCCCCTGCTGGAGTTCGGTGTGCATCTCGTCCGCGGCCATGCCCTGGCTGACCTTGGCGAAAAGATAGGTCATGGCCGGCGTGATGATGGCCATCATGGCCATCACCAGCATCAATTCAATGAGGGTCCAACCGCCTTCCGACAAGGGCCTGCGAAGGCCGGAGGGTTTTGAATATTGGATCTTGGATTTTGGTTGGTCGCTGTTTTCCATGTTTTTCACCGCGTGAAGGAGATGTCATCCACCTCATGGTAACTGTAATGGAGGGGGTAACCCTGGCGGAACCCGTCCACCCGGACCTCGTAAGTGGCTTGGGGGAATGTGCCGGAGGGGGTGCTCCAGGTCACCGCCATCTGGGTGGTGGAACAGCCGGCGGGGGCGTAATAATTGCCCGGCATGATGGTGGTGGCGTTGTCCATGGCCGAAATCCAGACGCTTCCATTGGAGGACCACATGGGAACGTAGAAGAGGGAGACCGGCTCCACGTAGGTACTGTTGGTCACGGGGCCGCCCGATATGGAAGCGGGATTGTAGTTCGGGTATTCCTCGGTGTACCAGTTGGCCGCGCCGTTGGCGCCCGCCCAGCGGGTCCAAAGGGTCTGGCTGACCGGGGTGGATAAGGGCCAGGACACCGGGGAGGACCAGGAAAGGGTGACGGAAGCGGGGTTGGTGAATTGGTTGGCCGAATTGCCCGTCGAGACCTGGAAAAGGGGCAGTTGGGGGATGTGCCCCGCCGTTCCGGCGGCGTGGAGGAGCCCCCCGTCCAAGAAGGTCCGAAGCATGGTGTTGATGCCCGTTTGGGCCAGCGGGGTGACGCCCGAGGCGCCCGCTGGCGCCAGGCCCGAAAGGTTGAAGTAACCCGTTTGGGTGGTTCCGGCGGAGGGGATGTAATCCATCTCGACGACCCCCAGGGTGTTCCAGGTCACGGGCGAGGAATGGAGGTCGCCGGTTTCCGTGGTGTCCTCCGAGGTGTAAACAATCCGCGACGGGTTCGAGGTCAGGGAGGCGGGGACGCTGGGCACCGACAGGATGGTCCTCAAGCCCTGGTAATAGGTATCTGTCCAATTGGGGGGCATCTTGGAGCTGTCCTTGCTCAGGTCGAAATAGCAGTTCCAGGGGCGCGTGTTGGCGGCGCTGACCGGGCTTCCCATGACGAAGTTGGTGGTGTTGTAGAGGTTGACGCCCAGGTTGGTGATGTCCGACTGGTTGCCCACGCCGCCGCCGCCGTCGCTGGCCAGGCCGTAGTTGGTGGCGGCGCCCGAGGTGCCCACCGCCCCGTTCAGGAAGGCCGCCGGCCCCCTGGACCCGACGCCCCATTGGGAATGCCGGCTGGTGTCGAAACCATTGGTAGTGCCGCCCGAAGTGCAGGAGACGGCCTCATAAGGCACCCGCCAGAATTGGGTGGTGGGCAGGTTGCCGAAGGAAACCCAGGCCGCCGCGTAATTGTTGACGGAGATGTTGGAAACGCTGGCGGAGGCGGCCAGGGTGGAATCGGGGTACATTTCCCCGATCCAGCTCTTGGCGAACCAGGTCTTGCTGGGGTCGAGGGTTTTGGAATTGTTATAGATGATGACCCGCGCCGTGGATTGGGTGGCGGAACCCGAAATGGCCGCCGGGTCCCAATCGTTCGATTTTTGCTCTTCGTCGATATTTTGGACCGCGCTGGCAGCCGGGTCCCAGGGCGTGTCGATGAACCTGAGGGAACTGGCGAAAGGATCGTAGGTGCCCCCGATCTCCCCCCCTTCGCTGGCGTGCCAGCAGGTCCACCCGTTGAGGTTGGTGAAAATCCCGGTGGTCTGCAGGAGGCCCCGCCGGTAGGTGTAATAGTAGCGTGGCATGTCCCGCATGTCGCCGTTGGGATTGGCGCCGGTGGGCTGGCCGTCGAAGCCCGCGGCGGTCTTGCCGAAACCCGAGTAGTTGTCGCCGGACACCCCCACCTGGCGGAAATACCAGTTGTAGCTGTCCGAATCGATGGAAGTGCCCGAATCAGCCGTGTTCGTTCCAGTGGAGCTGTTGCCGAATTTACAGTCCAGGTAGGGTTCGTGCCGGGGGTCCCCGTTGTATTGGTAGCGTTCGGTGAAGGGCGTCACGCCCGATCCGCCCCAGGTGACGCCGGAGTTGTTTCCCGTGCCGACCCAGAGGTAGGTGCGGGACAAGTCGGCCATCAATGCGGTGGCCGCGGCGGTATTGGCCAGGGCCGGGCCGACGGGAGATTCGGTGTAGTTGTAATTGCCGTAAAGAGTGCTGGCCGACCCGATGCGCGTTTCCACCGCGTATTGCCCGTCCGGGAGGGCCGTGCCCCCGTTTTGGGTTTTGAAGCTGAAGACCCACCGTGCCGTGTTTACGGGTTGGGAATTGGCGGCATTGGTGGAAGTGCTCAGGTCGGTGGAATAATTTTTATTGGTATCCACCGAACAGGGAATATATTCGGCGTTATAGAGCCGCTCGGAGGTATAAAGCCCGGTGGTGACGCCGCCGGAGATGACCGTCGCGCACCGGGAAGGGGTGTTGAAAAAGGTGACACATGTGTCCGTCACGTTGGGGTTGCCCATGGTCCAGTACATGCCCATGGTGGCGTTCCCACTTCCAGATGCCAGCCCCGGCACGTCCACATATTTCACCGCGGTCCCCCCGCTATATCCGCCGGGAATGGCGGTCACATTGACATCGCCGGGGAGCAGCCGGAGGGAGGGGAAATAAACGGTGATGGTGGAAGCCGTGGAGGTGTTGGGGGACATGGGATAGGTCGCGTCCAAGGTCGCGGCGGCGGGATAAATGAGCCCGTCGTAATAGGCGTAAACCCGGAGGGAAACGGCCCGGGTGGAGCCCCCGGTAAAGGAGGGGTAGTGGACAAGGTCGGGATGGGTCACCACCCTCAGGTTGGGGCCCCCCGCGCCACTGACGTTCAAGGGGTCCTTGGCCGCGTCCGAGTAGTTGTGCATGTTGACCAGGGGCAGGACCTCCCCGTGCATGGAAATGACCAGGGGGTTCATCATGGACGCGGGCTGGTTGTTCATTTGTTCCAGCAACATCCGGAGGGTGATGGGATAGGGGATGTAGCCGGAGGTGCCGGTAATATTGAGGGATGCGGCTTGGTTGTAGACCTGCTGGGACACGGCGTTATAGGCCGCCACCTCGTCCGGGTACCGCATGCCGGCGTTGTACATGTCACACATGGAAAAACCGTTGACCGGCTGGACCGTGCCGTCGACGTTGATGCCGCCCACCTGCGCCAATTGGACGGGGTCGAAAAAGGTGGTGTCCGTGCCCGAGGTGCTGCCTGAGGTCGCGGGGGTGTTGCCCGTGTAAAAATAACTCCAGGGCATGACGGCCGTGATGGTGTCCTGGGCCTGGTTGATATAGGGGTTGTAGAAAAAGTCCCTGCCGAAGGCCGTCTGGCTGATTTCGTGCTGCCGGATGATCAGCCCCGGGTTGATGACGGTCACGGCGTTGACGGCCGATTCAAAGGCATGCAGCATATTGGGGACGTTGGTGAACCACCCCAGTTCGTTGGAAAGGGCCAGCGCGTAAACGTCGTAGACTTGGGTGGGGGGGACGGGGGTATAGGTGATCCGCAGGATCCCGCCCACTTCCGCCAAGAGGGTCCCCGTATCCGCCTTGTTGCCGGCGAGCCCCCCGTAAACCCGGACGTTCACGATGCGGGCGAAGGGGTCCTGGGTGACGTGGGTGATGGAGACCTGGCGCCAGAATTTCCAGTAGCCGACGGTCTTGTTGGCGCTCAAGGGGTCCGTGGGCGCCGTCACGCTCTTGTCCGTGGTGAGGATGTTTTCGTAGGCGCTTCCGTCGTTGTAATTGTCCAAGGTCGCGAAACCCGCCGTACCGCCCTGGGCGGCCAGGGCCCGCAGTTCCTCGAACATCTGGATGGCTTTCTGGGTGGCGTAGATCTTATCCGAAGTCTTTTGGGTCTGTTTGGCCATGTACTGGCGGGCCAGGACGACCGAGGAAGCCAGGGTGGCCATGATGCCCACCGCGATCAGGAGTTCGATGATCGTCATGCCCTGTGCGTTCAGTTTTTTAATGGCCATGGTAACTGTCCTTTTTGCCTTTCCTGGAACCTAGTTCGCGACCGCGAGGAATATTTTCCGGGCGGTGACGTCTTCCAGGTAGCCCGCAACCACCGTTTGCATCCTTTGGAGCATCGTGCTGTTGTAGTAGACGGCGGCGGGGTTCCCGCTGGCGGAGGCCAGGGTGACGCCGGTCCCCGCGTTGCCCACGATGAGGGCGCCTTCGATGACGCTTCCGTTCAGGTTCACCGACCCCGTCACGTAGACCAGCCCGTAAAAACCGTTCTGCTGGGACGCGGTGGAATTCATGGTGAAGTTCCCGTTGACCACCAGCAGGCCCGTCTGGCTTCCGCCGGGCCCGATGAGGTAAAAATTGGGGTTGGCCCCGGCCGGGTCGATGGTGAGGTTCCCGTTGTAATAAATGATGCTTTGCGCGGGGATGCTGGCGAAGTTCGTGGCCGTCGTGGGTTTGACCACGGAGTCCAAGTTGGGGAAGACCGTGATCAACATCCCGAACACGTCGGCTGAGCTCAAGTCCACGGTGCCTGATTCGGTGACGCCGCTTCCCACCACTTCCTTGGCTCCAGCCGTCACCGGCTTGGCGGTGGCGGTGGAGGCGTAGGAATAGACACCGTTTTGGCTGGCGTTCGAGACATAGGTTTCCGTGCCCGTTTTCAATAGGGCGGCATTGGGCATGTAAAGGGCGGCGTTGACACCCCAGGGCAAGGTCGTGGAGATCTTCCGGATCTCGGTGGCCATCTTGCAGGTCCCCAGGAGCTGGTTGGGGGGCGTCTTGTAGTCCTTGACCCAGTAATAGGGGGCGGAGACGCTCTTGGTGAAATCCTTCCGGATGTAATAGTAGCCGGTCGCTTGGATGGTCCAGTCATAGCCCAGACCGTCCAGTTTTTGGAACATCCTCTCCCCGGTCATGTCGTGCACCGCGTTGGAAACGGGCGCGCCGGGAAGCTGGCGTTGGACCTCGTATCTTTCCCACCGGGGCTGGCTGCCGTCGGTGGTGGCTTGCGAAACGCTGCTGGCCCCGTCCGGGGAAAATTCGTTGACGAGCCCAATGGTCGTGCCCACCGAGGAATCGATGGTGTCCGTGGAAACAGGGTTGGCGGTGTTGTAGACCGGGAAGAAGGCCTCATCCGAATAGCTGACGGCCATGGAGCCGGTATTCGTGACGATCGTCGCCGGATAGGTGGGCGTGGGATTGGGCGCTACCCCGTAAAGGGAAAGAGGATTGGCCGCGACGGGCTGGGTGACCTGCCGTTTGAACCAGCCGATGGCATCCTGTAGGCCCGCTTGGGCGGCGTTTTGCGCGATGGCCACCGCATTGGTCTGTTGGTTGGCCTGTTTGCGGGCGGTCGCGACCAGTTGGGTGCCAACGGTCACCAAAACAGCCGCCACCACCATGAAGATGGCCGCCATGACCAGCGCTGATCCCCTATTATTTTGGACGGCCGTTAGGGGGGCGGTAGGAGGGGCCGGCATGGCGAAAAAACGCCGAAAGGTTTCACGATATTTTAAATATTTGGATGGAAGGGATTGCTTGCGAGGTAAACCCATTTTGGCCGCTCCGAAGGTATTCATTTTAGAAGATAATCGTTGTTAAGGGATCGAAATTTCGGGAGCGGCAACTCCAATTCAATCACGAAAGCGCATCACTGAAATGATTATCCCCCCAAGGTTTTCATTAGTCAATAAAGGCCGGGCCAAAAGGATTTGCCGGGAACCTCAGGGTCTTGGGGGATGGGATGGGGCCCCAAGGGACCCCGCTTCCTGGGGGTAAACGGGGTTGTACCCAATACCGGCGGGATAGGGGCGAATGGGATATACTTGCCCTAGGGTTTAGGTTAAGGAGGCAAAAAATGGACTGGAACGCGCAGTTGGCTGCCTTGGATCATGAAAAATACATCCGGCTTTATTGGTTCCTGGGGACTTTCGCCCTCATGGCTTTCTGGGAATTCCGGGGGGCCCGCCGGAAGGAAAAAATCCCCCGCAAGGAGCGCTGGCCCCACAACCTGGCCCTGACGGTTTTGAACGCCTTGGTCCTCCGTATGCTGTTCCCCGCCGCCGCGATTGGCGCCGCCTATCTGGCCCAAAGCCAGCAGTTCGGGTTGTTCAATTGGGTCGAGGTGCCGGCGCTGTTTTCGGTGCTTTTCACCCTGGTGGTGATGGACTGGGTGGTTTATTACCAGCACCGGGCCTTCCACGCCTTCCCCTTGTTTTGGAAATTCCACCGCATGCACCATACGGACCTGGAAGTGGATGTGACCACCGGCCTGCGTTTTCATACGGTCGAAATGGCGGCTTCCATGCTCGTCAAGTCCTTCTTTGTCCTGCTCCTGGGAGCGCCCGCCTTCGGCGTTTTCATTTTTGAGCTGGTCCTGAACGTCTCTTCCCTCTTCAGCCACTCCAACGTCCGCATGCCCGACTGGCTGGACAGGGCCTTGAGGTTCCTGGTCGTGACACCGGATATGCACCGCGTGCACCATTCCATCCTTCCGGCCGAGACCAACAGCGATTTCGGGTTTATTTTTTCCCTTTGGGACCGCCTGTTGGGGACCTACCGGGCCCAGCCGAAGGAAGGCCACGAGAAGATGAAGGTCGGCTTGGACGTATTCCACGACGAGAAGTACCTGCCCGTGCTCATGCTTTTGGAGCAGCCCTTTTTGGACAAGGGTGGAAAATTCGCCTGGAATAATCCCCTCAAAGAAAAATAACCGGGGTCATCGTCAGGGCGGCAAGAAAAAATCAAACCCTTTTAGCCACAGATGCATGGGATACATTGGATAAATAAAAAGGCCTTTTCATTCTTTCCCGCAGGAAAGCCCAACCCTATCTTTTAAAATTTATCCTTGGGTTTTAAGCCATCCCATGAATCCCATGCATCTGTGGCTAAATTGCCTTTCGATTTTCTTTCGGCCCGTTCTTCAGTTTTCATCCCACGGTTATTTACTGAATTCCGCCACCAAGAAAGTATGGTCGGAGGGTTTTTCCAGGCCCCGGGGTTTGGTGTCGATCCAGATTTTCTGCAGCCTCTCCACCATGGGGGGGGTGCCGACGATCAGGTCGATCCTCCAGCCCGCGTTGCGCTCGAAGGCCCCGGGAAAGCGCATGTCCCAGAAGGTGTAGTGCCCCCCCTCCTTGACCTTTTCGCGGAACAGGTCCGTCCATTTGTTGTTCAAGGCTTCCTCGAAGGCGTTGCGCGCGTCGATATGGAAGCAGGGATGCTCCTTGTTGCCCTTCGGGTTGTTGAGGTCGATCTCGGTGCGCGCCACGTTCATGTCCCCCATCCAGAGGGCGGGATTGGAATTGGGGACGTTCTTCGCGAAATAGTTCTTCAGGTCGGCCAAGTATTTGAGTTTGTACTGGTATTTGTCCGAGTCGATGGCGTTGCCTTGGGGGATATAGGTATTGAACAGGCGCACGCCGGCGTATTCACCCGTGATGAACCGGGCCTGCTCTTCGGCTTGCTTGTAAAATCCCATGTCGACTTTTTCCAGGGGCTGTTGGGAGATGAAAGCCACGCCGTTGTAGCCTTTTTGCCCGTGGAAGACCACCTTCCATCCCGCCTGCTCGATGGGCTCTTTCGGGAATTCCACGTCCTGTACCTTGGTTTCCTGGACGGCCAGGACGTCCGGCTTTTCCTTCTTGAGCCAGTCGAGGAGGATGGGCATGCGCATCCGGATGGAATTGGCATTGAAGGTGGCGATCTTCAGGGTTTTGGCAGGACTTTTACCGGCGGCCTTTGCCGGTTTTCCCTGGGCCTTTCCGGCGGGTTTCGCCGCCTTGGGGGCGGCTTTCATCTTGGGCTTGGTCGTTTTCGGCATGGCAGGTCCCTTCTATATCAAATTGGGGCTTCGTAATCCGACACGCGGCGCTCAGCCGTGAGTTTTTTCACGATCTCCACGACTTTCAAGTGTTCGGGATGCTTCTGGTATTTATCCAGGTCCTCCCGGCTCCTGAATTCGGTATAAAGCGAAACATCGCTGGCCGTGTCCACGGGGTTGAAGTTAAGGCCCACTTCCAGGGCGGCGATTTCCGGGATCTTCCCCTTGAGGTTCTCCAGCGCCGTTTTCAGTTCCCTGGCGTTTTCCGGCTTGGACTTTCCGTCGACGCCTTCCTTTAACTTCCAAAGGACGATGTGCTTGATCATGGTTCTTCCTTGTGAGGGTCCGGGCTGTGGCGGGGTTATTATTCTTCAACAATTCGACAAAAAGCACCCTCTTTTTGCCTTTAAACTGGCCCTGAAAACCGCTAAGTTAACCTCATTCACGATTTGAAAATCGAGTCGGACTCGATGAAATAGGGATGAGGGTCATACCGTTTTCCATCATGGGGCCTTAGGCCCCATTTTTTATGGGGAAACGGCAGGGTGGCCCGCCCCCAAGCCAAGCCGGGGGCTTTCAACCGCGTTAGGAGGAAAAGGAATGGGATTACTTTCAGGGAAAAAAGCATTCATCTTCGGGGTGGCCAACGAAATGTCCATTGCCTGGGGTATCGCCAAGGCTCTGCACGCGGAAGGAGCCGAGTTGGGTTTCAACTTCCTAGGAGAAGCCCTGGAAAAGCGGGTCCGGCCCCTGGCCGAATCGGTCAACGCCAAGCTGATCCTTCCCTGCGACGTCGCCAAGGATGACCAGATCGAAGCCCTTTATAAGGAAGTGGAAAAGGCCTGGGGCAAGTTCGACATCCTGGTGCATTGCATCGCCTTCGCCAACAAGGACGACCTGAAAGGAACCTTCACCAATACCAGCCGCGCCGGTTTCCAGCTGGCCATGGATATTTCGGCCTACAGCCTGATCGCCATCACCCGCCCGGCCGTTCCCCTTTTGAACCCGGGGGCCAGCATCATCGCCCTGACCTATTACGGCTCGGTGAAAGTCATCCCCAATTACAACGTCATGGGGGTCGCCAAGGCGGCTTTGGAAGCCAATGTGCGTTACCTGGCTTACGACTTGGGCCCCAAGGACATCCGCGTCAACGCCATCTCGGCGGGCGCGATCAAGACCCTGGCGTCTTCCGCCGTGGGCGGCATCAAGAGCATGCTCAGGGCCTCGGAGGAAATGACGCCCTTGCGCCGCAACGTCTCGCAGGATGAGGTCGGGGGGACGGCCGTTTATTTGGCCAGCAGCCTGTCTTCCGCGGTCACCGGCGACATCCTCTACGTGGATGCCGGTGCGAACATCGTGGGCATGAACCTGGACATCAAGAAGGAAGAACCCGGCGCCGCCAAGGGTTGA
>JAJPJW010000067.1 GCA_021324075.1 Pseudomonadota bacterium
ACCACCGGCTGGTGGAATTCGCCTTCGCCCTGCCGTCTTCCATGAAGCTTCGGGGAAACACCGGGAAATACATCCTCAAGAAAGCCGCTTCCAAATACCTGCCCAAGGAAATCATCACCCGAAAGAAGATGGGCTTCGGGGTGCCGCTGGCCTCCTGGTTCCGCAAGGAGCTGCGGCCTTTACTGGTGGATACGCTCCATTCCGAAAAGTTCCAGAAGCGCGGCTATTTCAACATCGCCAAGACCGAGGAAATCCTGCAGGAACACCTCTCCGGCCGTAAAGACCACCATCTGCTTTTGTATGGTTTACTACTAGTGGAACTGTGGCATCGGAGATTCATCGACGAATGAAGTGAAAGAAAGTCTATGCATATGAATTGGTTGAACTATTTATTCCATGATGTTGATTCATGGAGTTTACTTATAGGCGTTTTGACTTTGATTGCCTTGATTTTCTTTTCCTTAAAGACTGGAATTTTTTCAATGCATGCTTATGTCGGTTTGAAAAGGGATGAGGATCCAATTGGTTTTTGGGTGAGAATTTTTTTGGTTTTTTTATGTGTTCTTGCGATCTTAGGAATTTTCCTTTGGAAAGCCATTAATGGAGCCGAAAAATGACGAATGACCGTTACGAAAAGGGCTGGAGGAAATTTAAGGAAATACACGGGCCGGTGGCGAAGGCCACGGTCGAAAGCCTGAAGGATATCAGCCCCGAGTTGGGGAAGTTCGTAACGGAGTTCGCCTTCGGCGACATCTACTCCCGCCCGGGGTTGGAATTGAAGACCCGCCAGATGTTGACCATTGCCTCTCTCGTCACTCTTGGTAATGCGCCATTGCAACTCAAGTCCCACATCAAGGGTGCTTTGAACGTCGGGGTCACCAAGCAGCAGATCGTGGAAGCGATCCTTCAGATGGCGGTTTACGCCGGCTTTCCAGCGGCCATGAATGCCATGTACGCGGCGAAGGAAGTTTTTAAGGACCGGGAAAGAAAAAGGAAGAAGTAAAGCGTCAAGCCGTCATTGCGAGGCGGGCCGATCTTTGGCCTGACGAAGCAATCCATACGAATCCAAAAACTGCAGTTTTTGGAACGCGTTAGATGGCCACGTCGGCTTAAAACATAGCCCCCTCGCCATGACAAACAAACTTTATGAATAAACTCCAAATCATCCACGAAGATTCTCATCTCATCGTCGTCAACAAACCCGCAGGGCAATTGGTCATTCCGGGCCGGGGTGAAGGGCAGGGCAAACCCCTGGTGGATGAGGTTTCCAGCAACATCCGCAAGAAGGCCTATGTCGTGCACCGCATCGACCGGGAGACCAGCGGCCTGGTGGCCTTCGCCAAAGACGCCAAGACCCACCGGGAACTCTCCCTTCTTTGGGAGGGCAGGGAAGTGCATAAAACCTACCTAGCCTGGGTGCTAGGGAAGATGGAAAGGACGGAAGGCCAGCTGGACTACCCCCTCAAGACCTTCGGGTCCGGCCGGATGGGGGTGGACCCCAAGGGCAAGCCCAGCCAGACCGGCTATCGAGAGGTTAAGACTGAAGCAAAAGCCTCTCTCCTAGAGGTGGAACCCCTTACCGGCCGACGGCACCAGATCCGGGTCCACCTCTACCAGGCCGGACACCCTGTCCTGGGGGACTCCCTCTACGGCCAGGAGCGGCCAGTCGGAGGGGCCCCCAGGCTCCTACTCCATGCCTGGCGGCTTGGGATTCCTTATCTAGGGGAAACCCTCAAGCTGGAGTGCGATCCAACAATCGACTTTCACCCATGAACCACCCCTCACCCTGCCCTCTCCCGCAAGGGGAGAGGGAAAAGGCTTAAAATAAGGCTTTTCGTTAATGGCCCTAGCCTAGAGGTGGTCTAGGTTTGACGGATTAGCCAAGTTCCTGTAAAATGCCGCCTCTTTTGCGTTAAAAACCCATAAAAATAAGGGTTTTTGAGCTACTTACCCCGAATTGCCTGAAAAACAAGGGCTTTTCCCATTAATCGTCGAGGAGTCGAAAATGCAGTCAGTTATGGACCTTCGGTCGGGCAACCTGGCCGAATTTGACGGGATTCTTTACCGCGTTGTCTCCTTCCAGCACGTCAAGCCGGGCAAGGGCGGCGGCTTCGTGCGTCTCAAGCTGAAGAACGTCGAGCAGGGCACGGTTACCGATAAGACCATGGACAGCTGGGAATCGGTGCCCGAGCCCCCGGTGGAAGAAAAGGAGATGCAGTACCTCTACAAGCAGAACGAAAAGTTCGTCTTCATGGACACCGAGACTTACGAACAGTTGGAACTGACCGAGGACGAGGTGGGCGAGGGCCACCAATGGCTCAAGGACCAAATGAACATCGAGGTCCTCTTCTACAAGGAACGCCCTATCAGCGTGAAGCTGCCCATCACGGTCGAACTGAAGATTGTTTCCTCCGAACCCGGCATCAAGGGCGATAGGGTTTCGGGAGCCAGCAAACCCGCCACCCTGGAGTCGGGCGCCACCATCCAAGTTCCCCTTTTCGTGAAAGAGGGGGACGTCGTGAAGATCGATACTCGCACCGGGGAATACTTAGAAAGAGTCTGATTCCCCCAAGCCGTTTCCTTTGAAAGGAGCCGACATGTCGACTAGCCCGGAAAAGAACGAGGCGCCGAAACCGGAAAAGAAGAAAAAGAACGGCGACGCCGCGCCGGCCAAGAAGCTCAAGGTGAGCCCCAAGCTGGCCCTGGTGCAGGACGTCATCCTCTTGATGAATGACGCGGACATCAGCGAGCTGGCCTTTGAACAAGGCGGGGTGAAGATCCACCTGCGCCGCGGGCCGGGCATGCCCTTCTCCGCCGCCGCGCCCCCGGTTTCCTCCATGCCGATGGTCGCCGCCCCCGCCGCCGCAGGACCCGCGGCCC
>JAJPJW010000199.1 GCA_021324075.1 Pseudomonadota bacterium
ATGACCCTTTCCGATTCCATGTCCCGTTTGATGTCCCTTACGGAGGTGTATTGGCCGGGGGTCAGCTCATAAAGGAAGGCGTCCTCGAATTCGTTCTGCCAGGGGGTGTCGGGCGAGAAGGGCTTTTTCTTCAGGACCTGGCGGGTGGAATAAAGGGCCATCAGTTCCCGGGCCACCGCCTCGATCTCCCGCTTCACCTTGGCCTTGGCACGGGTCCATTGTTCCCCGCCCAGCTTGGTCAGGGACGGCGCACCCTCGGCCCCGATATAGCGCTGGATCAATTCGATCTGGTCCGTGGGCAGGTAGATCTTCTCGTTATCGGCGAATTCCAGCTGGATGTACTCGCGGGTCACCCCGTCGATGGTCAGCGGCGTCAGGCCCCGGTAAAGGCAGATGCCGCTGTCCACGTGGACTGTCCAATCGCCGATGGAGATTTCATTGAGTGAAGAGAGGGGTTTGCCGCCCGAAACGGAACGGACCCGCCGGTGCCTGCGGCCCCGGTATCGGCGGAAAAGGTCGTGATCGGGGAGGATGTGGAGGCCGATGTCGTCAAAGGCGAAACTTTGCTCCACCTCCCCCAGCGGCAGGACAACCTGGGGGTTGTCCTTGACGATGATTCCTTCCTGCTTGAGGAGCTCGGTCAGCCTTTCCCTTTCCCCCTTGTTGTGGCACCAAAGGAGCACTTGGGACTTGGCGGCAAGCCATTTTTTAAGTTCGCCCGTGAAGGTGGCGAACTTGCCGTAGTAAGGCGGAAGGGACCGCCCTGCCACCGGATGGGTGAAATCGGGTGCCTTCCCAAAAAGATCCTGGTCGATCTGCGCCAGCGCCGTCCCTTTTCCTTTTTTCAGGGCGTTTTGGAGAAAGCGTGTATCGGCAAAAAGGTCCTGGGCGTCGAAAAGGTCCGCCCCATCCTCGGCCGCCTGCCGGTTGCAGCCGGAAAGCACGTCCTGTAGTTCCTCCCATTTGCGTTCGAAGGCCAGGGGCTCCAGTAGCAGGACCCGGGTGCTTTCGGGGACATAATCGAAAAGGCTGGCTCGTTTCTCCAGGGCGCCTACCGCCTGCCACTGCCAACCGGGAAACTGGTGGGTCTGGTTGAAGAGTTCCAAGGCGTCGGTGGCCCAACGGGCCGGGGCCTTCTCGTTGCCTTGTTTGACCTTGTTCTTTAAAGCCTGGCGCAGGTTGTAGCGGGCCTCGTCCTTCAGGACGACCTCGTGGGCCGGGAAGAGGTGCACCTCCTCCAGGTTGCCGCTGGAGCGCTGGTTGAGGATGTCCAAGGGCCGGACCGAATCCAAGGTATCGCCGAAGAATTCCAACCGCACCGGGCCCGAAGGCGATCCCGGTGAGGCGATGTCCAGGATGCCGCCCCGCATGGCAAACTGGCCCAGGCGCACCACCTGGGTGACCGGCTCATAACCGAGGGCCACCAGCTTCTCCTTCAGGTTCGGGGGCGCATCCTGTCCTTTTTTAAGGATGGTCACTTCGTCGATCCACTCCTCGGGCGGCAGCGTGCATTGCAGCGCACCCATCAGGGGGGAGACAACGATGCAGCTTTCCCCCTGCAGCAACTGGTAAAACACCCTTTGCCGTTCACCGACCAGTTCCGGGTCCGGGGTTTCGGCGTCGTGGGGAAGGGCCTCCCAGGAAGGACAAAGGTAGATCGGCACATGGGGCAGCCAGCTGGAAAGGTCGTCCTGCAGGACCAGGGCTTCTTCCCGGGTGGGTGTCAACAGAAGCCAGGGGTTCTTTTCCTTCAGTTGTTGGTAGAACCAGGCCAGGAGGAATGCCTTTGAGGACCCGGGGGTGCCATGAATGAGGGTGTTCGGCTTTTTTTCCTTAAGGGAACGCAAGGCCTCTTCGGCCGCCGGCCAGGATAGTTTTTCAAAGGGATAAAAAGCTTTAGGAACGGAAGCTTCCGTTGAAGAAGTTGGTATGGGTTGGCTTTCCACTATTTTTGTCCCAAATGCAATAAGGGCTTCCCGCGCCGCTTGCGCCGGAAACCCTGGCAAAATGATTAAATTTCGGGAGATTCTTGCGGGGAAACCGGGGAAAGTCAACCCTCGGCTTGTAAAATGCGCTCAGTGAATTCCTTACAAAATAAAAAGCCCGCCGGGCAGGGCGGGCACTTTTTTAGGATCGTTTATTCCACAGTTTCTTCAAATTTGAACGGGCCGGAGGCCCAAAAGGAAAACTGTGCCGCCCTTATTTCCTTTCCACCGGGCAAAGCCCGATATCAAGATTGTAAATGAGGGCAAAAACGGGGCTTATTCCGGGCTCAGCGACGGCACCAGGGTCAACAGGAAGATACATTCGGGGCAAACCAGCAAATGATATTCCACGTCGGCCTTCTGGACGTCCGTCAGCTTTCCCTCCCGATATAAATCGAGAAGCTTCTTGATTCGCAGGCAGTTCTCATCCATAACCTCCTCGCTTTCCGGCATCCTTATGGGCATTGGGCAATTGCCCCCGGCCATTCCAGGCATCCTAGGCTGGCCAGGTTTCCCCTTTCCCGGGCTCTACAACTTGGAAAAGAGGTCGGGTACCAAATCGTCTTACGGTTCCGAGGCATCGCTAACGAGCGAGTAACTCAACCTTAATCTTTTATAAGAGCATCAAGCATGCCAAGAGGTAACGGGTTACCCTGGCGCCAAAAACCCTTATTTCCAATCCCTTCATAACCTTTTGACGGCTAAAAGGTCTTTTAATCCTGGAAAAGGAACAAAATAAACGGATTTTTCAGGACATTATTTTGGCAGGTCGTTAGTTTTTTAACGCCCTAGCTGGCAGGAAACTGCAAATGACTTTGGTTCTTTTCAGCTATGGGAAAACTAGAAAGAGAAGAGGTTGTTGCCGAGGTGGAACAATACCAAAACCAGGGATAGGGCTACCGCTGAACCGATCGGGACCGTCAGGTTGTCATCCACTTCGAAGGAAAACAACTCCACCATGGCCCCCGCAAAGGCGGCCAAGGCGGCGATCCGCCAGTCCTGGTACAAGGGATAGGCGATCAGGAAAGCCACGATGAAAAAAGCCGTCGCCCCTTCCATGGACCGTGAAAAAATTTTAATCCGTCCGAAATTCTTGCCGCCCAATTCCGCAGCCGCATCCCCCAGGGAAAGGAACAACATGGCGGTAACGGCCACATATCGGGAGAAGAGGAAGATCACGACGAAAAAGGCGAAGCAAAGGAAAGTGGAGCCGTTGTAACGGTTGGTTTCGGTACGCCGGATGAAAGCGGAAAAAACTTTCATGAACTGGGAATTGAATTTGTGGTCACGGAGCCGCAGAAAGTCGAAGAGGAAGGAAACCAGGAAGCATCCGCCCGACACAATCAAAAGCCATTTTTTGGTTTCGGGCAGGCTCAAACCAAAAGGCGGGTAAAGATAGCTGAGGGGGAAAAGGGAGGACGCCAAGACATGGTACATTTTGCGGAACCCTTGGAAGGTCTTGGTCTCGATCACTTTTTCGGCTTTGGCCATCTCATCCCCTGAAACTTGGCGTGAATAACGTGAAATCGTTTCAATTCGAAAAATATCATGTTATTTACAATTTTGAAACAAAATTCTTGGGCTTTTGACGGCCGGTCACTTCTCCCTGGATTTATCCAGGAAATAGGTCAAATGCTCCAGCTCCGAAGCCAGGTCCACTCCCCGGACCAAAACGGACTTGGGAACGGCCAGGATGCAGGGCGCGAAATTGAGGATGGCCCTCACCCCTGCGTCCACCAGGTCATCCGCCACCCGCTGGGCCTGGCTGGCGGGCACGGCCAAAACGCCGATCTCGATCTTTTTTTCCCGGACCACCTGCCGGATGGCCGGCGTGGCCCAGATACGGACACCCTCCAGTTCCCATCCTACTTTGGAGGGATCCACGTCGAAGGCCGCCTCGATGCGGAAACCCGCCTTGGTGAACCCGCCGTATTGAAGGAGGGCCGTGCCCAAATGGCCTGCTCCCACCAGCGCGATCCGCCAGACCTTGTGGAGGCCGAGGATTTCCCGCATTTTGGCGTCGAGGGTTTTGACGTCGTAACCGATGCCCCGCTGGCCGAATTGGCCGAAATAGGCCAGGTCCTTCCGCACTTGGGCGGGGTTGATGCCGGAAGCCGCCGCCAATTCCTTGGACGAAATCACCGACCGGTTGGCGTGCACGAACTCAGGAAAGCTCCGTAAATACCGGGGAAGCCGGGCGATGGTGGGATCGGGGATATTTCGGCGCTTGGAAGCCGGTGCGGTTTTCTTGGTCATGGTTTGTTTCAGGCTTTACCACTCGTCCATGGCGGCCCGCTGGGGGAATACCCGCTGTTCCTCCAGGAACTGGGCCCGGCGCCGCAAGGCTTCGGCCACCTTCTCCTTGAGGGTTTTCAGTTGGAAGGGCTTGGCCAGGTAGTCACAGGCTCCCCGTCGGAGGGATTCGATCCCGATCGAAAAGGAACCATAGGCGGTCATGATCATCACGAACATCTTCTTGTCCCGGACCTTCAGGTATTGAAGGAGCTCCAGGCCCGTCATTTCCGGCATCCGCATGTCGACCACGGCCAGGTCGTAGGAATGCTTCCGTTGGAGGGCGATAGCCTGGGTGGCATTGGCCGCCACATCCACCCGGTAACCTTCTTGGATGAGGGTTTTCTGGACCATCTTCCCGAAATCCACCTCATCATCCACGACCAGCAAATGGGCCTTGCCCAATCCGGATTTTTTTGGCTTTTTAACGGCGGTGGATCTTTTGCTAGTCTTCTTTTTCATGGCGACCGTTCCTTCAAATCATCCTCTGTCTTTATTATAGTAAAAACCTTCCGAATTGTCGGTCCCTTCCACCCCCAGGCCCCCTGCCGGCAGCAAGAGGGTGAACATGGTTCCTTCCCCCACCCGGCTCTCCACCTTGATGTCCCCATGGTGTTCCTCCACGATGCGTTTGACGATGGCCAGGCCCAGCCCCGTTCCCTTGCCGAAGCCCTTGGTGGAGTAAAAGGGCTCGAAAATCCTCTTGATCTCCGAGGCGGGAATTCCTTTTCCCGTATCCCGCACCACGATCCGGATTTCACCCCTCTTGTCTTCGGCACTGAGCCGCATCCTGCGGTAGTGAAAATGGGCCGAGAGGGTGATCAGCCCTCCGGCGGAAATGGAATCCACCGCGTTTTCCACCAGGTTCAACAGGGCTTGGAAAAGCCCCTCCGGATAAGCCGTGATCGGCGGCAGCTTGGGATCCACGTCCAGGATGAGCTTTCCCCCGACCTTGCGCAGTTTGGGCTGCACCGCCGCCGTCACCGACTGGAGGACATCAGGCAGGGAGGTGGGCTGGATTTCCGACAGGGTATGGCGGCTGTAGTTGAGGATATCCCGGACCGTATGGATGGCCCTTTGCACGTATTGTTCGATCTGGGCCAACCGCTTGTAGGCCTGGCTCTTCTTGCGGGTTTCGGCCATCAGCATTTCCAGGTTGCCCGAAATAAGCCCCAGCGGAGTGTTGACCCCGTGGGCGATGCGGCCCGTCAGTTCCCCCATTTGGATCAGGTGGCGCTTTTGCTCCAGGTCCCGCTCCTTCCCCCGGAGTTTCTCCTCCCGGTTCCAAACTTGCCGCACCAGGGAACCGCAAAGACCGGCGGCCAGGAGGAAATAAAAACTCCATCGGACGGCCTGTTCGACATAAATACCCCGCCGGACGTCCGGCGGGGCCGATTCCAGGTAGGCAAAGAAAAGGCTCGAGTTATGGGGGACGAATTCCGAGGGGACGTGGTACTGGTAGCAAAACCACAGGGTGGCAAGGAACATCGACAATTGGGCCAAAGCCGTCGCCAAGGCCTGCCGTGGGGAAAGCAGGAGGCAGGCGGCCATGATGATAAAAAGGTAGAAGGGGATGTAGGCGCTGACCGCCCCGCCTGAGATGGCGATGCCCCAACTGGTCAGGAAGCCGTCCAGGAAGAACCCCATGAAGGTCAAGGGTCCCGCCAGGCGTTCGTCCCGGCTTAAAAGGTGCAGGATCAAGTTATAAAAGGCCGCGGCGGTGATGACGGCCCAGGCGCCTGCGAAAATCCGGTCCGGCATTTTTTTGTCCAGGAGGATCACGAACAAGGCGACGGCCAGGATGCTCACCCAGCGGGTGAAGATGATCCATTGGAAGGATTTTTGCTTCAACTCGAGGGAAGACATGAGGTCCTTTGGTGGAAGAGTGCTTAAAGGCGGTTTAACGGAGGCTCTGGTCGATCCACCGCAGGTAATCCAGGTTCCCCCCGGTGATGGGCAGGGTGATGACTTCGCAGACCGTATAGGGATGGTGGGCCTTCACCCAACGGACCAGCTTGGAAAGCCGGTCCTTCCGGCTTTTGATGATGAGGAGTTCCTCCCGGGCCGTTTCGATTTTTCCCTTCCACCGGTAACGGCTGATGATTCCCGGCACCCGGTTGACGCAGGCCGCCAGGCGGCCCTCCACCAAACCCTTGGACAATCTTTCGCTCACCGCCCGGCCGGGGGTGGTCACGAATGCCACAACGTATTTCATCGGTCTTCCCCGTCCTTGTTGTCTTGGGCAAGGTTGAAAAGTTTTTCCCCGCTGGCCGTCTGGATGACCCTCGGGGAAGGGCGCAGGGTCTCCTCCGGAGCCGCCTCGCGGCTTCCGGGAAGGGCAAAAACCTTGGCGCCGTCGGCCACATCCACCGTCTCCGCCAGCCGGTTTTTGGAGAGGGTTTCCAGCCGCCGGGCAATGGAGATCATGTCCAGCCCCATGAAGGCCTGTAGGTCCGAATTGGAGGCCACTGCCCGGCCCGATTTAGCCAGGAAGTAGAGGAGCTTTTTGCACACCAGGTCCAGTTTCAGGTGTTCGTTGACGGCCTCGAAAAGGTCCTGGAACTCCACCCGTCTGCCTTTGCGCTGGAAGCCGCGGTACATGCCCTCGGAAAGAAGGTAAAGAAACCGGCGGGAATTTCCCCCGGCCAGGGACAGGGCCAGGATGAGGGCCTCGGGTTCCAGGAAATCATCCACTTCCCCCTTGAACCCCGCCCGCCGCAGCCGGGTCCAAAGGATGAGTTTTAGTTCCGCCTGGGTGAATTTTTCAACCAAGACCATGTGTTTGAAAAGGCCCAGGACCGTCGGCTCGGCCCCCTCTTTGACGACCTGGCCCACCTTGGCATAGAACTCCTCCTGCAGGGCCATGATGAACCCCACCTTGGGAAGTTCCAGGAGGGCCTTCAATTCTTCCAATAATTGAAGCGTTCGTTCCGAACGGGTCAGGTGTTGGACCCGGTCGCCCTTGATCTTTTCCAGGTCGTCGACAAAAACCAAAAGGGGCTTCTTGAGCCGGGAAGTAATGGCCCGGATGAGCGAAAACACGGCGTTCTTCGTAAGGTCTTCTGTTTCGAGCCGGCGTCCCATCTCCTTGAAATTCAACCCTGGCACCGATGGGATGGCCACCAGCATTTCCCGGAGCAGTTCGGACAGGAAATAGGAGGCGTCATCCAAGGGTACGCCGATGCTGACGCAGTGGAACTCCTTGGGGACGCGGCCCTTGAGCAGTTGCAGCAGGCTGCTCTTCCCCACGCCCGGTTCGCCCGCCACGCCGATATTGGAAACCGAAAAAAGGGCGGAAAGGAGTCGGTCGATCAGGGCCGTCCGGCCCACGAAATAATCCAGGTTGTGGCTTTGCAGCGAAAGGGTGGTGAAGGGGTCGACCTTCAGGCCGAAATGCCGGTAGGCTGCGCCAACTGCGGGTTTCACTCTTTGGGGGGCTTTTTTCGTCTTACGTTTTTTTTTCATGGCGACCGCCGGGCGTGGATGGGTGCTGCACCATCAGGAACAAGGGACGAAAGGGCCGTTCCAAGTCCGGCCCCATTCTACCTTTTTTTACCTGGCGATTCCCAGCCTCTCGCCCTGGACGACATAGGGGGTTTGCATCTCGGTTTTGCCCTTGATCTGCATGGGCGGTAGGGCGGAAAGCTCGAAATAATCCTTGGCCACCTGGGCCATTTCCTCGTTCACCAGGGTTTGTACGTGTTTGGCGACCCCGCAGAGCCGCGAGGCCATGTTGACCGTGTCCCCAATGAGGGTGAATTCCATCCGGTTGGACGACCCCAGGTTGCCCATGATGGCCTCCCCGGCCGTGATCCCGATGCCCAGGCCGATCTTGACTTCCTGGCTGTAGGCCACCTTGAAGGTCTGGTTCAAAAGCTCGAAGCGGTCGTGCATACGGATGGCGGTACGCAGGACCATCTTGGCGGCCTCGCCCTCGTTGCCGTAGGGCCGCCGGAAATAGGCGAAGATGGCGTCGCCGATGTATTTGTTGATATCCCCGCCGTTCTGGGTGATCACCTCCTCCATGGCCGTGAACATCTTGTTGAGGACCTCCACCGTCTCCTCGGGCTTCAACTGTTCGGTCATATGGGTGAAACCCCGCACGTCGGAAAACAGGACGTAAACCCGGCGCAGTTCCCCGCCCAGTTCGGACTGCAGCGCTTTCTTGGTGGCCCGCTCGGTCACCGAAGTCCCGACGTATTTTTCCAAGGTCTGGTTGGAAAGCCTGGCCTTTTCATGCAGGGATTTGTATTCGTTGACGCAGGCCTTGGCCAGCTTCTCCAGGTTGGAGGAAACGTTCCAGGGCATGGAACTCTTGAAGCGGATGAAATTGAAGGGGATCATCTGGTTGGCGGCGAAGAGGTCCTGGATTTCCAGCGCCAAGCGGTTTCGGATAAGCCAGGAAAGCAGGGCCCACCAAACCAGGAGCAGGGCCCCCACCCCCATGACGATGTATTGGACGACGGTCGGGTCTGGGATGAACTGGGTGGCCACGATCCCCGTTCCCACGGTCAACAAAACCCAGAGGATAACGGTTCCGACAAGGCGTTTGACTTTGTTTTGAATGTCCTTCAAGACAGGAAAATGCTCGAGCATAGGGCCCCCTCTTCACAAGAGGTAAACGGATAAACCTGGTTAATTTTATCCTAAAACAGGGGGGATTGGTACTTGGACTGGATTGGCTATCGAAAAGGCCCTTAAACCTTAGTCAGTTCTTTTCCAGCCAGGCGCAACCGTTCCAAACCTTCCAGGCTGCGGGCTTCCATATAACAGCGCATGATTGGCTCGGTGCCTGAAAAGCGCACGGCCAGCCATTCCCCATTGGACAGGATGAATTGGGTGCCGTCCTTGCGGGAGATTTCCACGACCTTTTGGCCGGCGATTTCGGTGGGAGGGTGGTCCTTGAGTTTGGCGGTCATGACTTCCTTAAGGCCGTCCTTAAGTTTCAGGTTCAGGCGGTCGGTGTAAAAACCTCCGTATTGCTGGTAGAGGCTCTTGAGGACCGCCGAAAGGTTCTTTCCGGCCTGGGCCACAACCTCGGCCATCAGGAGGCAGGCCAGGATGCCGTCTTTTTCCGGCACGTGGCCGTGTACCGTCAACCCCCCCGATTCCTCACCGCCGATGATGATGGGTTCCTTCGCCATGATTTCGGCGATGTACTTGAATCCGACCGGGGTTTCCTTCAAGGGGACGTTATGGGCCTTGGCGATGGCGTCGATCAGGTGGGTGGTGGGGACCGTGCGGACCACGCAGCCCTTCCAGTCGCGGGTATTCAAAAGATGGTCAAAAAGGATGGCCAGGACCTCGTTGGGGGTGATATAGGTCCCGTCCGAGTCGATGATTCCGAACCGGTCGGCGTCTCCGTCATTGGCCAGGCCCAGGTGGGCCGGCCAGGTCTTCACCAACTGGGCGGCTTCCTTCAATTGCTCCACGCCGGGTTCGGGGTGAAGGCCGCCGAAAAGCGGGTCCCGGCCGCTATGCAGCAACTTCAGGTTGACCCCCGCCTCCTGCAGAAGGCTGTCCAGGTACCCGGCGCCGTTGCCGTGCATGACATCCGCCACGATTTTCAGCCTTGCCTTCTTGAGGACGTCGAACTGGACGATCTGGTGGATGCGCTTGAAGTACTCCTCTTTCGGGTCGATGGAGACGATAAGGCCCTTTTCTTCCGCCTGGGCGTAGGACAGTTCGGGAACCTTGCCCCCTTTGGCGGCGATAGTTTCGGCCAGGGATTCGAGCGACATCGTCACTTGCACAGGGGCGGGCCCGCCGTCCGAGCCGTTGAATTTCAGGCCCTGGTATTGGGCGGGGTTATGGCTCGCGGTGAAATTAATGGACCCCGCCACCCCCCGGCGGATGAGTTCGTAGGAAACAGCGGGGGTGGGGGTGCCGATAGGGCACATATAGGAAGTGATACCGTGGCCCGCCAGGACTTGGGCCGTGGCCTTCATGAATTCCTCGGAAAGAAACCGATAGTCCCCCGCCACCACCACACCCTTGGGGGCCTCCCCCGTTTGCTGCAGGTGCTGGGCGATGGCGGCCACGGCGATCTTTACGTTGGCGAAGGTGAAATCATCCGCCAAAATCGCGCGCCAGCCGGATGTGCCAAAGGTAATTTTTGCCACGATGGTTAAAATCCTTTTGGGGAATTGATCGGAAAGCCGGGAAAGTTTACGGAAAATACTTTGTCCATGCAACGCTTTTAAGCCGCTGGAACCGGTTCTAAAAGGCGTTATCATGTTAGACTTTGGAAGTTGTCGTAAACAATTGCCCTTATGAAATTTTCAACAAATAAAAGCCCTCTTTCCCTCCTTAACCGGATCTTCGGATACCCATCTTTTCGCGGACGTCAGGAAGAAATCATTCACCATGTTTTGGGCGGTGGTTCTTGCTTGGTGCTGATGCCTACCGGCGGGGGCAAAAGCCTTTGTTTCCAAATACCGGCCATGTTGAGGCCCGGTTTGGGTCTAGTCATTTCCCCCCTCATCGCCTTGATGCAGGATCAAGTGGACGCGCTGGTGCAAAACGGCGTCGCCGCCGCCTTTTACAATTCCACCCTGGATAGCCGCCAGAAAAACGAGATCCGCCGTCAAGCCCAGCAGGGCGAATTGGATTTGCTTTATGTCGCCCCCGAAACCCTTAACAGCCCCGGCTTCCGGGATTTTATCGAGGACCTCCCATTGGCTCTTATCGCGGTGGATGAGGCCCATTGCGTTTCCCAATGGGGCCACGACTTCCGGCCCGAGTACCTCCAAATCACCCATTTGCGGGATCATTTCAGCTCTGCGCCTCTTTTAGCTCTCACCGCCACCGCTGATCCCCAGACCCAAAAAGAAATCCGGGAACGCCTGGGGCTCACGCAAGAACCAGTCTTTTCCTCCAGCTTCGATCGCCCGAACATCCGCTACCAGATAACCGTCAAGGACGCGGGCCGGGAGCAGTTGTTGGATTTCATCCGCGCAAACCATTCCGGTCAAGCCGGGATCGTCTATGTCCTCAGCCGCACCAATACGGAAGAAATTGCCGCCTGGCTGAGCCAAAAAGGCGTGACCGCCCTTCCTTATCACGCCGGGCTGGAACCGGATTTACGGCGCAAACACCAGGCCCGCTTTTTGCGTGAGGACGGCATGGTCATGGTAGCTACCATCGCCTTCGGCATGGGTATCGACAAGCCCAACGTGCGCTTCGTGGCCCACTTGGGGATTCCCAAGAGTGTGGAAGCCTACTACCAGGAAACCGGCCGGGCTGGCCGCGACGGCGAACCCGCATCGGCCTGGATGGCCTATTCGCTGGACGACGTGGTAAAACTCCGGCGGATGATCGAGGGCGGCGAGGGGGCGGAAGCTTTCAAGCGGCTCGGCGGCCAAAAGCTCAACGCCATGCTGGGCCTTTGCGAGACGGTCAATTGCCGCCGCCAATCCTTGTTGTCCTACTTTGGCGAGGACCATAACGGCAATTGCGCCGGTTGCGACAACTGCCTCCAGCCCCCCAAGACCTGGGACGCCACTATCGCCGCCCAAAAAGCCCTCTCTGCCGTCTACCGCACCGGCCAGCGCTTCGGTGCGGGCCATGTGATCGACGTTCTACTGGGCAAGGAGACCGAAAAAGGCATCCAGAATAGCCACAACAAGTTAAGTGTTTTCGGCGTCGGAAAAGAACTGGAGAAAAGGCAATGGGACTCGGTCTTTCGCCAATTGGTCGCGGCGGACTACCTGGAAGTGGATTTGGAAGGCTATGGCACCTTCAAGCTGAACCCGAAATCCTGGGCCGTGCTGAAGGAGGGACAAAAGGTCTGGCTGAGGGAAGACCCGCCCGCCCGCAAGATCGAAAAGACATCCCGAAGGGACAAATCGACTCCCCGAGAACCTGTTGTTCTGGATGGCCAGGAAGCCACCCTCTTTGAGGCCCTACGTTCCCTGCGGGCCCAACTCGCCAACGAACAAAACCTGCCCGCCTACGTGGTCTTTCACGACAGCGCCTTGCGGGAAATGGTCGCCCAAAGACCCAAGACTTTAACCGAATTCGCCCGCATCCCCGGCGTAGGCGAGACGAAGTTGAAGCGCTATGGAGAGGCTTTTTTGGAAGTCCTACGGCGGGCTTAAAAAAACCTCCGCTTGGCCAATCACCCCTGCCACTTCTTAATCTTTTCCACATAGGCCGTGACAAGTTCCTGGGCTTTCTTTTCGTTCTCGGCCTCGGCGGTCACGTGAAAAAGGGCCATGTCGGCGTCCGGCAGGATCATGATGGAAGAACCGTTTTGGGACACTTTGATGCCGTCAATGAGTTCCCGGCTCTGGCCCTCCGTGTCCTCGATCAGGTGCCGCATGATGGTTCCCTTCATTTCCCAAGAGCAGGGGACCTTCTGGCTGACCTGGATTTTCTTGGGAATCTGGTCCAGGTAATGGGAGATGGGCTTGCCCTCAATGGCGATGAATTCCATCAGTTTGGCGGTCGACATCATGGCGTCCATAAAGGGGGCGAAGGCCGGGAAAATGAACCCCCCGTCGGACTCACCGGCGAAAGCCACGTCTTTCTGGGCGGCCGCTTCCATGAGCGAGTAATTATTGATGCGGGTCCTTTGGATTTTGCCGCCGTTGGCCTTGGCCAGGTCGTCCAGGATGTGGGAACCGTTGACCGGCACCACCGTCTTGGCGCCCTTGTGGCGGTGGTAGGTGTAGAGGGAAAAAAGGGCCAGGAGCTCCGTTCCCGCCAACAAATGCCCTTTCTCGTCCACCACGAAAATCTTTTCGGCGCCCGCGTCGAAAAGGACCCCGAAATGGGCCCGCAGGGTCGGCACGATGTCGGACAACTGCTTGAGGGCCGCGTTGAACTCGTCCTGGGTCTTGGTGAGCTTGGTCTCGTCCATGTAGGCGTTCAGGCCCACGACGTCGCAGCCCAGCTTGCCCAGCAGCCAGGGAAAGATCGGGGCGGCGGCGGAAAAGGCGTAGTCGATGACCACCTTCGGCTTGAACTCGCCGATGCCCTTTACGTCCAGTGCTTCCAGGAAACCTTCGTGGTAGAACTCGATAAGCCGGTGCGGGAAGGAAAGTTCCCCCGTCTCCTCCATGGTGGCCCTGCGGAAATCCTCGCGGTAGAAAAGGTTCTCAATGCCCTTTTCCTTGCCGGAGGAAAGGGCCAGCCCGCGGTTGTCGAAGAACTTGATGTCGACGAATTGCTTGTCGAACGGGCTTTTTCTTGTGTGGAGGCCCCCCGCATTGGAAAGTTTGGGCACGGCGTAACGCGCCACCGCGATAGGCATGTCCTGCAGGTCATGTACGTTGACACCCGAGGATAGAATGCCCGAAATGAGCGCGCGGTTGATCATGCGGCTGGTCTTGTGGATGTCGCGGGCCGTGACCACCGTCGAGCCCTGGGGAAGGGATGCCCCATAGGCCGCACCGAGCTTGGCGGCGAACTCGGGGGTGATGTCGATGCCCGCCATGCCCGTGACGCCGTGCTGGCCGAAAATGGACCGGGCCCATTTGTCGCCCCAAACCAGGGATGTGGAGAGCTGGGCACCGTCCTCCACCACCTTGTTGGGCCAGACCTTGACGCCCGCCTTGATGACGGCTTCCTTGCCGATGGTACAGTTATCCGAAATGATGGCACCCTCAAAAATGCTGGCCTTCTCCTGTACGTCCGTGCCTGAGGAGATGACGCATTCGCGAGCCTGGGCCTCGGCGCCGATGGAGACGTTCCGCCAGAGGGTGGCGTTGATCAGGACTGCCCCTTCCTCCACCTGGCATCCGTCGCCTAGGACCGAATTGGTGATCCTGGCGTTTTTACCCACGTTGCAGTTGTCGCCCAGGATGACCGTGCCGGAAAGCTGGGCCGAAGGGTCCACATGGGTTCCCTTGCCCGTCCAGATTTCCTTGCCCACTTTGTTCTGGCGCGCGCCCGGGATGTTCACTTCCACCTTTCCCGCGAAGACGTCCTGGTGGGCGATGCGGTACTGGTCCAAATTGCCGATGTCGGCCCAGTAACCCTGTGCCACGTAGCCGTAGAGGGCCATTCCTTCCTTGAGCATGTGGGGGAAAAGGTTCTTGGAGAAGTCGTAATCAATCTTTTCCGGGATCAGGTCGAGGACTTCCGGCTCCAGGATGTAGATGCCCGTATTGACCGTGTCGGAGAATACCTCGCCCCAGGTGGGTTTCTCGAGGAAGCGCTGGATCTTGCCGTCCTTGCCGGTGATGACCACGCCAAAGGCCAGGGGGTTTTCCACCCGGGTCAGGATCATGGTGGCCTTGGCCTTGTTTTGTTCGTGGAACTTGATGGCGGCCGTCATGTCGAAATCCGTCAGGACGTCGCCTGAAATGACCACAAACCTTTCCTTGCCGATCAGGGATTGGCAGTTCTTCACCGAGCCTGCCGTGCCCAGGTCCGATTCGGCGGCCTTGTATTGCATCTGGATTCCGAAATCCGCCCCGTCGCGGAAATACTCGGTGATGACTTCGGGCTGGTAGAAAACCACGCTCATGAGGTCGGTAAGTTTGTGCTTTTTGAGGAGGTCCACGATGATTTCCATGATCGGCCGATTGACCATGGGAATCATGGGCTTGGGAAGATTGATGGTAAGGGGCCTCATGCGGGTGCCGAACCCGCCGGCCATGATCACTGCCTTCATTTTGTATGGGCCTTTATTTGAGTTTTCATCGCGGCATGGCGAAAGAGAAAGAACGCGGGGCTTATTTTAGCTTATTTCACGCGAAAATAAACTTTTCTCGGTAGGACGGAATCGCTACTATAGCGCCCCTGCCCCCGGCGGAATTCGAGCCGCCTTGCTTTTTAAAGCCTGAAACTCGATTTTAATGACACACTATCGCACTTCCAGCAAGGAGCCCCATCCCAATGAGCGTTAATGAACAGGATGTTTTAAAAGCCCTCCGGGTTGTCCAAGACCCCGACCTGCACCAGGACATCGTCACCCTGGGCTTCATCAAGAACATGAAGATTGACGGTGGCAAGGTGGCCTTTGATATCGAAATGACAACCCCCGCCTGCCCGGTCAAGGACCAGTTTAAAAGCCAGGCCGCCGAGGCCGTGAAAAAAATTTCCGGCGTCACCAGCGTGGAAGTTCAAATGACCTCCAACGTCCGCCAAGCCCCCACCGGGATCAAGAACCTCAATATGCCCACGGTGAAAAACCTCATCGCCGTGGCTTCCGGGAAGGGCGGAGTCGGCAAGAGCACCGTCTCGGCCAATTTGGCCCTGGCCCTGGCCAAGGCGGGCGCCACAGTAGGACTGATGGACGCCGACGTTTACGGCCCTTCCATCCCCCGCATGCTGGGCGTTGTCGGCCAGCAGCCCGATGCCGACCCCCTCACCAAAAAAATGATCCCTTTCGAGAAGCATGGGATCAAGTTCATGTCCGTGGGAATGCTGCAGCAGGAGTCCGACACCGCGCTGATCTGGCGGGGACCCATGGCCAGCAAACTGGTCCAGCAGTTCCTGGGCGGCGTGGAATGGGGGGACCTGGATTACCTCTTGATCGATCTTCCTCCCGGCACGGGGGACATCCAATTGACGCTCACCCAATCCGTACCCCTGGCCGGCGCCGTCATCGTCACCACTCCCCAGGATGTGGCCCGCACCATCACCCAAAAGGGCCTGCGGATGTTCCAGTCCGTGCAGGTGCCCATCATCGGCATCGTGGAAAACATGAGCGGCTTCGTCTGCGAGCACTGCCATGAAGTGACACCCATCTTCAAGAAGGGCGGCGGGAGAAAAATGGCCGAGGAACTGCACGTGCCCTTCCTGGGAGAGGTACCCCTGGAACCCATCATTGCCGCGGATGGCGACTATGGCGTTCCCACTGTGGCCGCCCATCCAGACGCTCCTTCCGGTAAATCCTACGCCCTCATTGCCAGGCAAATGGCTTCCCAGCTTTCCATCATTAACGAAGCGACTGCCAAAGTTTCTGCCCGCCCACGGGAAGTCTCCACCGAAGACCCCCAAGTCACGACCATCACCTGGGACGACGGTTCCACCATGCGTTACCCGAACCGTTATTTGAGAAGCATGTGCCCTTGCGCCCAATGCGTGAACGAAGTAACGGGAGAACGCTTGATCAGCCTGGAAACCATCGACCCGGCCGTGCGCATCACGGCTGTTTCACCGGTCGGCCGCTACGCACTCCACTTCCAATGGTCCGACGGCCACGGAACCGGGCTTTATTCCTTCGACACCTTGCGAAAGCTCGGGGAATAACGAAGTCCTTCGACTTTTCAGCAATCGTTTGAAGGCCGGTACACCCTCACTATTCTCCACTTTAGGGCCAAGTCCCATTTTAAATAAGGATGAATAGTGTAAACCGGTTAACTGTCTTTTTGCTCCCGCTCCCTTACATCCCCAGATTTGCCTCCCTAGAATAATTTCAAGCCGTAGCCTTTGTTGGACTAGCCAATCAAGGAGGCTTCCATGGACGATTTTCGATTGAGTAAAGAAAAAATGAAATCGTCACGATACCAACCTCCTTGTTCCGCACGGCACAACCGTGCGGTGTAGCAAATCAAAAGGAGGGTTGGCATGAATAGTCTGGTAATGGTTTTGGTGGTGGGGCTTTTGGCGGGTTGGCTCGCAGGTAAGATGCAAAAAGGTAAGGGCTTTGGGCTCGCCGGCGATTTGGTGATCGGCATTCTTGGCTCGGTTTCTGGAACCTGGCTTTTCAACCAATTGGGCTTTGCCGTTTACGGCTTCGTCGGCAATTTGATAGCGGCCGTGGTCGGCGCCTTGGTTATTTTGTTCGTGTTGGGCGCGGTCGCGAAAAGGTGATGTCATTCCAGGGAGGTTCTGCCATGAATAAATCCTTTATTGTCATCGGTTTGTTGGCCGGGATATTCGCCGTCGGCTCATCCATGGCGGCCGATTCTTCCGACAAGAAGATCGACCGGGACACCCGCCAACTGAAGAAAGACTACGACGCCAAGGTCCACAAGGACTTGAAGGGAATCGGAACAAGGATCGACCAGTTCAAGCGGGACGTTTCAAAAGGGGGAAAGG
This sequence comes from Pseudomonadota bacterium, assembly GCA_021324075.1. Taxonomy (GTDB): domain Bacteria; phylum Oederibacteriota; class Muellerivitia; order Muellerivitales; family Muellerivitaceae; genus JAJPJW01. The sequence goes on from JAJPJW010000199.1 coordinate 17,274, forward strand.
ACGTCCAAAAGGACCTGGGTCACGAGGTCAGGAAATTGGATGCGCAAAAGGCCGTCGTGGATAAAAAACTGGTGGAACTGGAAAAGTCGACGGGGGATGCCTGGAAGGACATGAGTCGGGGGGTGGACGATGCCGTGGCGGATCTGAAAAAATCCGTCGATAACGCTGTCGCCCAATTCAGGGAAAAGCACCCGACATAACCCGCCCTCTTGATTCCAGTTTTAACCGCGGACCCCTTCCCGTCCGTGCATGCCCGGCCATAAATTGGAATTATCAAGGAAAAGACGAGGTGCCCCATGACCACCGAAACCAAATCCACTCCCAGCATCAAGATCCTCAATAATTATCAGTACGATGCCGTCACCGATTCCACCGAACTGATGTGGCGTTGTTCCCACTGCGGCCAGTTGATCCACCGCAAGGAAGGCCTGCCCGAGAAGTGCCCTTCCTGTGGGGCCCTCCAGCGGGAATTCGCCCTGGTGGAGGAAGACTAAAACTCCACCCTATCGGCGCCCCACCCCTTCTTCAGGACCGTGGCCAAAGGTGGCGGACTGCCCCGGTGTTTTTCCCTCTTTTTCGAAACAAACCTAACAAGACTTCATCAATTTAAATTAAAATGGCGGCGTCTCCCTGAATTTTCACAGAAAACAGGCTTGCCGAAACTCCAAACTACGCCTTGGAAAGGTCCGCCATGATGCAAGGCCTCTCGCTGTTCGAGCAAAGATCCCTCTGGGCCATCTGTGCCATCTCGCTGTTGGCGGTGGCCTATGCCTTCTATCTTCGGGCCTTGGTTTTGAAGGAAAGCACCGGCGACCGGGAAATGAAGAAGATCTGGTTGGCCATCAGCTACGGCGCCAAGGCCTACCTGAAACAGCAGCTCCAGAGGATCCTCCCCATCATGGCCCTCCTGGCCGTAGCCCTCTTTTTTTCCGTTTACATCATCCCGCCGTCAAAGGAAGCCTTGGGAAGGTTCGCGGGGCTTTCACCGGATAACGTGAAGATCGCCATCGGGCTCGCCCGGGTCATCGCCTTCGGCATGGGTTCCTTCTTCTCGCTGGCCGTGGGTCAGATCGGCATGCGCATGGCGGTGAAGGCCAATGTGCGGGTCACCCAGGCCGCCCGGACGGGTTTTGCCGAGTCCTTCCACACCGCCCACCGTGCCGGTTCCGTCACCGGCATGCTCACCATCGGTTTGGGGCTCTTGGGCCCCACCGTCGTCTTCATGGTGTTGGGCACCGCCGCGCCGGACGCCTTGTTGGGATTCGGCTTCGGGGGCACCCTGGTGGCCCTCTTCATGCGGGTCGGCGGCGGCATTTATACCAAGGCCGCCGATGTGGGGGCCGACTTGGTGGGCAAGGTGGAAGCGGGCATTCCCGAGGATGATCCCCGCAACCCGGCCGTCATCGCCGACCTGGTGGGGGACAATGTGGGCGACTGTGCGGGCATGGCCGCGGACATCTTCGAATCCTACGGCGTCACCATTGTCTCCGTGCTCATGCTGGGCATCGCCTTGTTCGAGCTGACCCAGCAGATGGCCTGGATCCTCTACCCCCTCATGGTGCTGGCCGGTGGGGTCTTCACCTCCATCATCGGCGGCATCATGGTGCGGGCCAAGGAACGGGGGAAATCCAAAGAAAACGCCCTGATCCCCGTGGTCAAAGGCTTCATCATTTCAGCCTTTGGTTCGATTGTCCTCTCAGCCACCATTGCGGTCTATTACCTGCAGTCTTCCCCCGGCGGCTGGTGGCGGCCCTGCTTCTGCGTTTCCCTGGGCACAGTGCTGGTAGTGGTGCTGTTTGTGCTGACCCGCTATTTCACTGAGGTCTCCTCCGCACCCGTCAACGACATCAAGGAATCCACCCGCACGGGCCCCGCCACCGTCATCATCACCGGGCTTTCGGTGGGCTTTGAATCCGCCGCCTGGTCGCTTCTGGTGGTGGCCTTCATCCTGGTGGTTTCTTACGGCATCTTCGGCACGCTGACGACCCTGCCCCTCTCCGATCGGCTCATTTACATCCTTTACGGCATCGCCCTCACCGGCGTGGGCATGATGGCCCTGACCGGCGACAACCTGGCCATGGATTCCTTCGGCCCCATCGCGGACAACGCCAACGGCATCGGGGAAATGGCCTGGACCAAGCGCAAGGACGCTAAAACCGTCGCGGCCCGCCGCATCATGAACAGCCTGGACGAAGCGGGCAACACCACCAAGGCCATCACCAAAGGCGTGGCCATCGGCTCCGCGGTCATCGCCGCCGTTTCCCTCTTCGGCACCTATATCGTGGATGTCAGCGGCGTGCAGGCGCAGGTGGGCCTCCCCCTGGCCGAACAATTGGCCACGGTGGGGATCCGCATTTCCATCCCCAAGGTCCTGGTGGGAATGCTGGTGGGGGGCCTGCTCCCTTTTCTCTTCTCGTCCTTCGCCTTGAAGGCCGTAGGCCGCGCCGCCTCCAAGATCGTGGAGGAGGTGCGGCGCCAGTTCAAGGCCGGCGCCCTCAGCGGCAAGGTCAAGCCCGACTACTATAAGATCGTCCAGCTTTGCACCATGGCGGCCCAGCGGGAACTGATGCCCATGGCGCTCCTGGTCGTGCTGGTCCCCATTTTGGTTGGCATCCTGTTGCAGGTGGAAGCCCTGGGCGGCTTCCTGGCCGGCTCCATTCTTTCAGGCCAGCTGATGGCCGTCTTCATGGCCAACGCAGGCGGCGCATGGGACAACGCCAAAAAAGCCATCGAAGATGAACCCAGGGACCCCAAGCACGATTTGGGCAAGGGCTCGGAGCGGCACAAGGCCAGCGTGGTGGGCGATACGGTGGGAGATCCCCTGAAGGATACGGCCGGGCCCGCCCTGAACCCCATGATCAAGGTCGTGAACCTGGTCTCCGTCATCATCGCGCCCATCCTGGCGCGCTACACCGAATGGAGCTTTGGAAGCTGGATGATCGTTGTGGTGATCCTGGTCATCCTGGCCGGCTGTTACCACCAGAGCACCAAGTCGGTGTCGGGCCAGTGGAGGGACACCATCCGTCATAGCCTGGGATGGGTAAAACGGGGGCAAAAAAGCGAGGGCTGAATTCTCAATAGAACCTTTGGTTGGAAATAAGGATTCTTTGGGGATTAGATACTTATGAAAATGAATAACGAAAACTTCTCAAACCCAAGACAATAACCGGAAAATCCGAAATCAATGTTCAAGATTTTACCCACCAGATGGTTTCTTTTTTTCAGCGGAAAGACGTCTCCTTTTCACTCCTTGAGGACACTGATCCATAATTTCGACAAATGAATCGGGCTCAACAAAGTTTTGAGGAAATATTGCCAAGCATGATTTTCCAGTAAATTTCGATTTATAGCGGATACCTTCGATCCCCGCATCTTCAACCAATTGACCGAAAACTTGGCATGCGCCCGGAAGGTCTAAATGCATTGCCATGCTTCGCCAATGAGGTTCATAAATCGCAGATAAAAGTTCCTCGATGGTTTTTACTTGATTTGAGCGGTCACCAAGTTTTTTCAATTCAGTTTTCAACGCCGCCGAAGTATCGAAATCTTTTATCAAATCAATAAAACCTTGTAACCGTTCAGGCTCATAAAGATCAATTATTGTTTCGAGAGATCCATATACCGAAACAATTGTGATAGAGTTTGAATTAGTCAGAGCCAACTCATGCGAGGTTAAATTTTCTTTTCCAGTAGGTTCGCATTGAAACATTTCCTGCATTGCAGTGTCTTTATCCTGCGCTAAGTACAAAGCCGGAAACGTCGGAAACCGCGCTTGGTCAATATCACCAATATTAAAACGACCGCCCCCATCTCTCAGACTACCTTCTGAGGACAAAGGATCGAGAGACCATTTATATTTAACGGCTCTTTGAAACTTTGTGAATGTAAACGGTTTGATGGCCGCTGCAACCAAAGCCACTTTAATTTCATCTTTAATCAATGAACGTTGATAGGCGTATTCGCTATCTCGATCCCAATAGGTACGGCTAAAAACTTTTTGTCTTTCTTTGCCTTGCTTTATATCTTCCAGAGTAAAACGATCAAGATTATAAGTAACTTTTTTCAACGGCGGATGATGTGGTGGTTGTGGTTTATGGTGCCAAGGACGTCGAAACTTGGACATTATTTGTCTACTGGAGGACGATTTTCTTCGAGGGCATTCACAACAAAAGACATTAATCTTTTATAACGACCAAAACGAATCATATCGCGTGGCGACATATTGCCTAACAACGGATTTTGTACCGTGAACCAAAGTGCCGTTTTATGAACGTCACCCTTAAAAAAGCCCGCTACTAAATTTAGGAGATTTCCCCATTCAATAAACCTATCGCGCAATTCCGGAGGTATGTTTTTATCATATCGAATCGAATTTACTGAAATGCCGGTCGCTTTAGAGATTTCTTCTTTTTTAAACCGCGTAAACTTATTTACGTTTTGATAATTGGGCTCATTACCATTAAACAATTTCAAAAAGTCTTTTTCTGTAACCGTTGAGAAAACCGAAGGTGACATGGTAGCCTCCTTAAGAGAAGTTCCACATTATTACCACAATTTTACCATTATTAAACCGCTAACTTAAGGCTAAGTTTATTAGCAAAAAGCAGCAAGTTAAGGCTAAATGAATTAATTTTTTTGAAGTTCGGTTTGAGAAACTTTTTGAAGAAATTCCTCGGAAGCCACAAAACCCACCGCGCGAAGGTCTTTGCGTTCCTGGCCGTTGGAACCCACGAAGACAAGGGTCGGGACGCCCATAATGCCGTAGGTTTTCTTCAGTTCCTCCACGGGAGCGGAAGAATATTGGGTCAAGTCGGCCTTCAACAAAACCCAGTTCTTCAAAACCTCATGGACCTTCGGGTCCGAGAAGGTCTTGATCTCCAATTCCTTGCAGGGCAGGCACCAAGCGGCGGAGAAATCAACGAAGACCGGCCGCCCTTTCTTTTGGGCTTCCTGGAGAAGGACGGGATCGTAGTTTTGAAAGGGCAATTCCACCGGTTGGGGCCAGGCCCGGTAAACCAGAAGCCCCAAAACCACCAAGGTGGCCCCGAGGGAATGCTGGAACCATTTGAACCCCGGCGTCACTCCCTTGCCGGAAAAAATCCATCCCAGAATAATTCCGCAAACCAAAAGGTAGGCCGGTACGGCGAAGTGGTTGAAGTCCTTGGGCAGTATCGGGTTCAAGAAGTAAAGCGGCATCCCGAAAAGGATCAGGCCGAAGATCTTTTTCACCCAAACCATCCACATGCCCGACTTGGGCAGGCGTTGGAGCTCGTTGGAAAAGAACCCGAGCCAGACATAGGGGAAACCCAGGCCCAGGGAGAGGGTGAAGAACATGATGAAACCGAGGTAGGGGTTGGCCTTGGCGGCCACGAAGGTCAAAAGCCCGATGGAGAAGGGGTCCACGCAGGGTGCGGCCACGATGCCGAAGACCAGGCCCATCCCCAGGGCGCCCAACCAGCCTTGGGTGTTGGTGGAGGCGATCTTGTTGAGCAGCCAGGCCGGGGCCTGGATTTCGTAAAGCCCGAACATGGAAAAGGAAAGGGCCACCAGGACCGTCGAAATCCCGGCCAGCACCCAGGGGGATTGGAGGGTGGAACCCAGGATCTTGCCGGTCAATGCCGCGGTCACACCCAGGGAAGAATAGGTGATGGAAATACCCACCACATAGGCCACCGCCCGGCCCAAAATCACCCCGGCTTTCTCGGCCTTCTGGTTGCCAAAATAAGAAATCGTCAGGGGGATCATTGGGTAGACGCAAGGGGTCAGGTTGAGCGCAAGGCCGCCGAGGAAGATGAGGACAAAGGTCAGGAGAATGCCGTTGGCCGCCAAATATTTGGCGATGATGTTTTGCTGGGGCTCGCTCCCTCCCTGGGCTGCCAGGTTGTTTCGGAACAGTTCGGGTTGGAAGGGTGCCACCGGGCTGTTCAAGTCCGCTACCTCCACCGAAAGGGTCACGGGCATCGTGGTGGGAGCCAGGCAAACCTGGTCGTTGCAGGCCTGGATCCTCAAGTTGAGGGGGATGGGTAGGTTCCCCTTGGGCAAAGCCTGACCCAATTGAAGATCGGCATAAATCGTGACCGCGCCCTCGTATACGGGAAAAGCCTGGCCGCTGCCGCCCAGGGCCTTGGCTTCGCCTGCCGGAAACCGGGGTGTGGAGAACAGGGTGGCCGAGGAAGAAGGATCGGGTTTTA
>JAJPJW010000029.1 GCA_021324075.1 Pseudomonadota bacterium
CCCTTCCAGTTTCCCCTTCCAATACCCCACCAAACCCTCATACACCTCCCCCTTCAACCATCCCCTCTGCCAGCCCGCATAGTCCGCGTATTGGATTTTCAATTCTCCCAGGTCATCCTTAACACCCTGGACATAGCTTCGATATAAGCGTGTTAATTCTTTGTTTAAAACCCCCATCGACCAGCCGTCCGTCGCGATGTGGTGCATCACCACCACCAGCACGTGGTCCTTCTCCCCCGTTTTCACCAGTTTCCACCGGATCACAGGCCCCTTGGACAGGCTGAAAGGTTTGTTACATTCCTTGCGGACGATGTTCGCCGCTTCTTCATTGCCCTCCGCATCAACCACCTCAAGGGCACGGTATAGCGGTTCCTCAATAACCTGTTCCGGGACCCCCTCCTTCTCCCTGAAATGCGTCCTCAGCACCTCGTGCCGCCTCACCATCTCGTTGAACGCCGCCTCCAGCGCCTTCACGTTCAAGTCCCCCTCGATCCGAAAAACAACAGGAACGTTGTAGGACGGGTTGTTTGGCTCATATTTATCCAGGAACCACAACCTCTCCTGCCCGTACGACAGCACCAGCGGCTTGTTCCGGTCCACGGGCTTGATCCTGCCCAGTGGCGATCGCGTCTCTTCATGCCTCGATTCATCAATTTTCTTCGCGATTTCGGAAATGGTCGGATGTTCAAATATGGTTTTTAAATCCATCTGTTTTTCAAAAACACTTCTTACCCTTGATATGAATTGGGTCGCCAATAAAGAGTGGCCGCCGTTTTCAAAAAAGTTGTCGTAAACTCCCGCCCGTTTCCCACCTAAAACTTCCCGCCATATCCCCGCCAGCACTTCCTCCGTCGCGTTCCGCGGCGCCACATAACCACTTCCTCCCTCTCCCGCGCCCTCGACCTCCGGCAGAGCCTTCCGGTCCACCTTCCCGTTCGGCGTCATTGGCAGCTTCTCCAACCTCATGTACGCCGTCGGCACCATGTATTCAGGCAGCCTTTCCCTCAAATGATGCTTCAGTTCCTCGATCTTGACTTGGCTTCCATCCGTAATGTAATGACACCTTAAATATTTATCCCCGCTTACCCCTGTCGCCACCGTCACAATCGCCGTTTTTACCCCATTGAACTCGTTGATAACGGTTTCGATTTCCCCTAATTCGATCCTGAATCCACGAATTTTTACTTGTTGATCGATTCTGCCGAGAAACTCAATATTCCCGTCTTCCAGCCATCTCCCCAGGTCGCCCGTCCGGTACAGCCTCTCGCCGTCAGCCTTGAACGGATTAGGCACGAACTTCTCCGCTGTCAATCCAGGCCGATTCAGGTAACCGCGGCCAAGGCCATCTCCCCCGATGTAGATTTCGCCCGGTACTCCTATCGGCTCCACTTCCAAGTCACGCCGAAGTATGTAAACCTGTGTGTTGGCTATGGGTTTCCCAATGGGTACGCTGGTCAATTCTTGGATTTCGTCTCGGGGGATTGAATAACAACAGGAAAATGTTGTGCTCTCCGTAGGTCCATAGCCATTGATGATTTCACTATTCTTCAAAGACTCTTTAGCCAGGGAAACATGGCGAACGGATAGGCTTTCGCCCCCCACCAATAATTGCCGCACGCCTGATAAAGCTTCCACTTTTTGATCAACAACAGAATTAAACAGCGCCGACGTCAACCACAGTTGGTTGACGTCGTATTTCTTTATAAAATGCTCCAAGCGGTCGGCTTCCGGAATCCTATCCGGATAAAGAATGCATTGGCCTCCGTGAAGCAAGGCACCCCAAATTTCGAACGTTGCAGCGTCAAATGATATGGGCGCCGCCTGCATTATTCGGCTATTTCCATTTAAAGATGCATATTGGGTTCCGAACAACAAGCGGACGATATTTTGATGGTTGATGAGCACCCCTTTCGGCTCACCGGTACTGCCCGATGTATACATTACATAGGCAAGGTTTTTTGCCGTCGCTCGGTTCTCAGGGTTTTCAGGGTTTTCTCCAGCAACTTCGATCCAGTTGTCATCGGCGAGTATTCGCACCCCAACGCAACTTTTGAATTTTTCTTTTAGGTGGTTTTGTGTCAGAAGTATTTTTAATCCTGCGTCCCGAACCATAAACTTTAATCGTTCCGGAGGATATTCCGGGTCCAACGGCAGGTATGCCCCGCCAGCCTTCAAGATCCCCAACAACATGCTCAACATGTCGCCTGACCGCTCCACGCAAACACCAACTATCGCTTCCGGCCCGACCCCTTTCTTGCGGAGAAAATTTGCAAATTGATTGGAACGGCGGTTCAAGGCTTCATAAGTCAGGCAGTTTTCCTTAAACCAAACCGCAACCGCCCCCGGCGACCGCTTTGCTTGTTCCTCAAATAATAGATGGACACATTTTTCCTTGGGATATTCACGGCCGGTTCGATTCCACTCTTGCAAAATGGTTTTCTCTTCCTCAGCCTTCATTCCTTTCAACATCCCAATTTTTATGTCGTCCCGCATGTCAAATCAGCCCTTTCAGGAGTTCAACATACTGTTCTTTTATCCGGCCTATTGTTCCAGCCCGGAACAGATCCGTCGGATATTCCATAGATCCATGTAATTTCCCCTTCTGTTCCAAAAGGCTCACTGTGAGGTCAAATTTGGATATCGGCATTTCGAATGGGAACGGCGACAGCCGCAATCCCGGAATTTCAAAGCTTTTTTGGGTTGGGACGTTCTCAAGCACAAACATCAGTTGAAAAAGGGGAGTGCGACCGGCACTTCTATTGGGCGCCAATTCTTCCACAATTTTTTCAAATGGGATGTTTTGGTGGTCATAGGCTTCCAACAAATTTTCTTTGACCTTGTTTATTAAATCCGTAAAGCTCATATCAGCCGTTACTTTCGTACGGATCACCAACGTATTCACAAAAAAACCCATCAATGATTCCGTCTGTTCGAGTCCGCGTCCCGCCACAGGAATTCCGACGGCTATGTCGCCTTGTCCCGTATATTGAAAAATCAATACTTTGAACGCGGCCAACAAAAGCATATAGAGAGTGACTCCCTTTTCTACACAAACTCGTTTAAGCCCAGAAAGGACTTTCTCCCCTATTTCAAATTCGCTGGTCATGCCACGGTGGCTCGGCTTCACGGGCCTCGCCTTGTCCACCGGCAGTTCCAAGGACCTGATTCCATTCAGTTTTTTCTTCCAATAGTCCAACTCTTTCCGATATATCTTTTCCGTCAGTGCTTTTCTCTGCCAGGCGGCAAAGTCGGCATATTGAACTGCCGGCTGCCTCAAGCCGTTTTCTTTACCTTCGGAAAAAGACCGGTAAAAAGACCACAATTCCCCTTCAAATATTCCCGATGACCAACCATCACTCGCGATGTGGTGTATGACCACAACCAAGACGTATTCTTTGCTCTTGGACTTAAAAAGGCTCCAACGGATCACAGGCCCTTTTCCCAGATCAAAAGGGCGGCGGCATTCTTCTTCTACTCTTTTTTTGCAATCAGAGTCATTTTCAACACCATGCACGATCAGGCTTTGATATTCAAATTCCATCACTACCTGTGCCGGGGTCCCCAGATTTTCTTCAAACCTGGTTCGCAATGCCTCGTGGCGTTTCACAATTTGGTTCAACGCCCTTTCTAACGCCTTTTCATCCAATCGGCCTTCTATCCTGTACGCCGTTGGAATGTTGTATAAAAAATGGTTTGGCTCATACTTGTCCAAAAACCAAAGTCGTTCTTGTGCATGGGACAGTTCCAATTGTTTTGACCTGTCCACAATCTCGATTTTGTCAGTTTCTTCCACTTTTCCGCCATGCCTTCCCTCCTCGATACGCTTGGCCAGTTTATCGATCGTCTTGTGCTCGAATATCTCCCGTAAATCCAAGTGCGTTTTGAAAACGTTCTTAATTCTTGAGATCAACTGTACGGCCAATAAGGAGTGGCCCCCCAGTTCAAAAAAGTCATCATCCATCCCGACCTTATCCACCCCCAACACTTCCCGGAAAATGCCCTCCATCGCCCCCTCTGTGGCGTTGCGCGGGGCAATGTACACCCGACTTCCATCTCTTTCCCCTTCCACCTTCGGCAGGCCTTTGCGGTCCACCTTCCCGTTGGTGGTTAAAGGAAATTCTTCGAGTGCTATCCATCCTGCAGGAACCATATATTCGGGCAACTTGCTCCTCAAATGTCTTTTGAGTTCCTCAATCCTTACCTCGTGGTCTTTTTCCTGGACGTAATATGCGATAATTTTTTTATTGCCGCCGCTCCCTGTTACAGCGGCCACCCCTTGTTTGATTCCCGGGCACTCTTCCAAAGCAGTCTCAATTTCCCCCAATTCGATCCGGAATCCACGGATCTTGACTTGGTGATCCATCCTACCCAGGTACTGGATATCACCGCTGTCCCGCCATTTTCCAAGGTCACCCGTACGATACAGCCGCTCACCATCGCCTAAAAACGGGTCAGGGACGAATCTCGAGGCCGTTAACCCCGGTTTGCCAAGATATCCTCGCGCCAGGCCATTCCCGCCTATATATATTTCGCCAGGTTTGCCAACGGGCTGGGCATTCATATGGGCGTCGAGGATATAGAGGGTGGTATTGATAATGGGTTTTCCAATGGGAATGGTTTCCAACCCCACATTGTCCGGCTTGACTTCCCAAATACTGCACCCAACCGTCGATTCAGTCGGCCCATATTCATTTACAACTTTCAACTTCCCAACCGTCTCAAGCCAGCCTTCCAGGTGATTCGTTTCAAGGGCCTCGCCGCCCACAATCAATGTTCCCAAAATTCCCCGGTTTTCCTTTAACTCTTCTTTCAGGATTAAAAGATGCGACGGGGTCATTTTTAACAAACCTATCGCCTCCCCATTCCTTATGATCTTTTTCAACTGCTCGATCGGGGATTGGTTGGCAAGCAGCCGTACTTTTCCCCCGGCAATTAGCGGCGCGAAGAGGACTGTGACCGTCAAATCAAACCCGATCGATGTGTGAACAATGCTCCCTCCTTCAGAAAAAGCCATATATTCTCTCTTACACCATTCGAGATAATTGTTAAAACTACCGTGTTCAATCGACACACCCTTGGGCTTTCCCGTACTGCCAGATGTATAGATCACATAAGCCAAATCCGACGGTTTGGTCAAATTTCCTGGGTTCGAGGCGCTTTCATGCCGCCACTCACTTCCCGGGTCATCCAAAAATATTTCCCTTATGCCAAGCCCCTCCATCCATCCGCTCAATTTTTTTTGAGTCAAAACTGTTTTTATCTTGGCATCAGCCGCCATGAACCTCAAACGGTCCCTTGGATAATCCGGGTCCAAGGGCAGGTAGGCCCCACCCGCCTTAAGAATTCCAATCAAACCAACCATCATTTCCAAAGACCGTTCCATGCAAATTCCAACAATCGCCTCTGGTCCAGTCCCCTGTTTCCTCAGGTGATTCGCCAACCGGTTCGCCATTTCGTTCAACATTTCATAGGTCAGGTTCTGGCCCTCATACTCCGCGGCGACCAAATCCGGGTTGAGTGCAGCCAGTTTTTCAAACATGAGCTGAAAACTGTTTTCGCTGTGAATTTCCGTTTTTGTCGCGTTCCAAGCCTCTATTTCCCTCCTTTCCCCGGCCTTCAAAATCCGCTTTGATTTAATCGGGCCATCCCCAGCATCCTCAATCGAACCCAATATTTCCAAGTAATGTCCCAGCATTCTTTCGATCGAATCAGCTTCATATAAGTCAGTGTTATATTCCACGCTACCTACCAACTTGCCGTTCGACTCCCAAACAAATACAGTCAAGTCAAATTTCGAAGTCTTAAAATCCGTCAAGACAGGTTCCAGTTTCAGTTTATTTAACGACAGATTTCTCGTAGCCGGCGTATTCAGAAAGACGAACATTACCTGGAACAATGGGGAACGACTTTCGTCCCGCTCGGGTTTTAATTCTTCAACGAGTTTTTCAAACGGCAAATCCTGGTGATCATAGGCTCCTAAAACCTCGCCCCTTACTTCCCTCAATAATTCTCTGTAGTTCCAAGTGCCATCGATCTTGGTCCTAATGACCAAAAAATTGACAAAAAAACCGAAAACGTTCTCAATGGCTTCATGTTTCCTGTTGGCAATGGATGTCCCCACGGATATGTCCCGTTGTCCGCTATACCGATGCAATAACAATTTGAATGCCGCCAATAAGGTCATGAACAGGGTCGCATTTTCAACTCTTGATATCCGTTTAAGATCTTTTAATATCTTTTCATCAATCTCGAATGTACGTTCCGCCCCCCGGTATTTAGTCCTTGCTGGCCTCACCTTGTCCGTCGGTAACTCCAAAGGTTTTATATCCATCAACTTGTTTTTCCAGTAACTCAACTGCCGCTCATAAACCTCCCCCTTGAGCCATCCCCTCTGCCACTCCGCATGGTCCGCGTATTGCACCTTCAACTCCGGCAGGTTCGATTCCTTCCCTCCCGAATAGGCCTTGTACAAGCCTTCCAGTTCCCTTTCAAATATCCCCATCGACCAGTCATCTGTCGCGATGTGGTGCATCACCACCACCAGCACATGGTCCTTCTCCCCCGTTTTCACCAGTTTCCACCGGATCACCGGCCCCTTGGACAGGTCGAAAGGCCTGGAACCTTCTTCCAGGATGATTCTCCTCGCCTTCTCTTCATCACCCTCCACATCAACCACCTCAAGGGCTCGGTATACCGGTTCCTCAA
>JAJPJW010000122.1 GCA_021324075.1 Pseudomonadota bacterium
CTCCGAGATGGCATTGATGAATTTGATGATCAGCTTGGCCATGTGGTAGCCGGGCGCGGCCTTGCCGCCGAAAAAGACCGTCCGGGGCACGAAGGGCGCCTTCGGGTTTTCCTTGATGCGGCGGTAAAGGGTGATGAGGTGAAGGGCATCCAACAACTGCCGTTTGTACTCATGGATGCGCTTGACCTGGACGTCGAAAATGGATTCGGGGTCCACGGCCAGGCGTTGTTCCAAAGCGATGATGGAGGCAAGCCGTTCCTTGTTCTGCCGCTTGACCTGGCGCCATTCTTCCTGGAACTTCTTGTCCTCCGCGAACTTTTCCAGTTTTTTCAGATGGGTCAGGTCGGTGACCCATTTGTCCCCAATGCGGGAGGTGATGAGGGAAGCCAATCCCGCGTTGCACTTGCGCAGCCACCGGCGGGGGGTGATGCCGTTGGTCTTGTTGTTGAACCTCTCCGGGAAGAAGTCGAAGAAATCCGGAACCACGGTGCTCTTCAACAACTCCGTGTGCAGGGCCGAAACGCCGTTGACCGAATGGCTGCCCACGATGGCCAGGTAGGCCATGCGGACGTGGGGATCATTGCCCTCTTCAAAAATGGACATGCGCCTCAGGCGGTCCGTATCGCCGGGGTATTTGTTGGCCACTTCCCTCAGGAACCGGGCGTTGATCTCCTGGATGATCTGCAGGTGCCGGGGAAAAAGGCGGCCGAAGAGGGCCAGGGACCATTTTTCCAGGGCTTCCGGAAGGAGGGTGTGGTTGGTATAGGCGAAGACGGCCTTGGTGATTTCCCAGGCCTGGTCCCAATCCATGCCTTCCAAATCCATCAAGACTCGCATGAACTCGGCGATCGCGATGGTAGGGTGGGTATCGTTGAGCTGGATCGCCACGGCGTCGGGCAGTTCCCTTAAATCCGAGTGTTCCCGCTTGAAGCGCCTCATGATGTCCTGGATGGAGGCTGACACGAAAAAATACTGCTGCTTCAGGCGCAGTTCCCGCCCCTCCGGACTGTTGTCGTTCGGATAAAGCACCTTGGAGATCGATTCGGTCTGGGTTTTCTTGGAGGTGGCGGCGAAATAATCGCCCTTGTTGAAGAAGTCGAGTTCGAAATCCTCGGTGGCCTTCGCCGACCAAAGCCTTAGGTTATTGACCGTCTTGTTGCCGAAACCCGGAACGGGAGTGTCGTAAGCCGTGGCCAGCACGTCTTCCGTATCCACCCAGTCGAAGACCATCACACCCGAGCGGTTGGTCCTTTGCGCCACATGCCCGCCGAATTTGATGCGGTAGGTATATTCGGGCCGGGCCTTCTCCCAGGGGTTTTCCATCAGGAGCCACTCGTCCGGCTCCTCCACTTGGTAGCCACGCACGATTTTTTGGCGGAAGATGCCGTACTCATAACGGATGCCGTAGCCATAGGCCGGGATTTCCAGGGTGGCCAGGGAGTCCATGAAACAGGCTGCCAAGCGGCCCAACCCCCCGTTACCCAGGCCCGCGTCAATCTCCACTTCCCGCAGTTCCTCCAGGGTAAGCCCCAAGGCCTGGAGGGCCTTGGACACGTTGTCTTCCACCTGCAAATTGATGACCGAGTTTCCCAGGGTGCGGCCGATCAGGAATTCGAGGGAAAAATAATAAACCCGCTTTACCTTTTTTTCGCGGTAGGTCTTCTGGGTGGCCGTCCAGTTTTCCACCAGGCGGTCCCGGATGGCGTAGGCTAAACTTAAATAACGGTCATAGTCGGTGGCGGTGGTGGGTTCCTTGATAAGGCGGTATTTCAGGTTTTCCTGGAAGGATTGCTCGAAGTCCTCGGTCCGGACGCCCTTGTAAAGCTCCAGCTCGGCGATCGACCGGTCCACCGGATGGCGGTGGTTTTTGGGGGTCTTAACGGCGCTGTTCTTTTTCATTTTCGTCCTTTATCTCGTAATCGGCGTCAATCACGGAACCGGATTTCAAGGAATGGTGCGGCGGAGATCCAAAAGTCGCGGGGTTTTCAGAACGGCCCGCCGCCGGCAAGAAAAGCCGGAAGGCCGAAATCCCGATGGCGGCGGCAGCCAAGCCCAGGGCCAGCATCAGGGCGAAAGGGACCAGAGCCAGGGCCGCCAGGATCAAAATCGGCGCCATCCACCGGGGCGCCTGGTAAGAACGGACTTCCAACCTCATCATTTCAGCCTCGTTTCGCAACGCGGAGTATTTTCATACAGGGGCCCCAAATTCTCAACCGATAAGAAAAAGCCGAAACGTCGCGGTAACTTATTTGTTTCAGTCAACAAATATGTGGTTATTCGTCGAAGCTTAACCGTAAGCCGCCTTGACAAGCGGGGACGGGCTTTTAAAATAATCCCTTGAACCTACTGCAGTGTTCGAGCTTGGGATGGGAAATTCTGAGCCACAAAAAACAAAAACGGGTGCTCATTACCAATCGGGGATAGTCTTCTTCGGAAGCAGATGAACCGCTTGCGCGGGCGCCCACCTGACTTAGTCAGGCCTCAGAAGAGTACCTTTTCAAACGGCACAGGCGGTGGGTTCTTTTATTTTTTCGTTTTTTCTATCGGTTGCCTTTTTCACCCCGTCACCCCATCATATTCCCATGGACTTATTTGAATCCGCCGCCGAGGAATCCCCCAGCCGGCCCCTGGCCATCCGGATGTCGCCCCGTTCCCTCGAAGAATACGTGGGTCAGGAACATTTGGTGGGCCCGGGCAAGCTGCTCCGGCGCCTCTTGGAAGCCAACCGTATCGTCTCCCTCATCCTTTACGGCCCCCCCGGCACGGGAAAAACCGCCTTTGCCCGCTTGGTCGCCCGCCGCACCAAAAGCCGGTTCGTGGCCATGAACGCCGTCACTTCGGGCCTGGCCGATTTGAGGAAAGTCGTCGAAGAGGCCATCGAGCACAAGAAGCTCTACCAACAGTCCACCATCCTTTTCCTCGATGAGATCCACCACTTCAACAAAAACCAGCAGGACGCCCTCCTTCCCCACCTGGAGCAAGGCAACCTGGTCCTCGTCGGAGCGACAACGCAGAACCCTTTCTTCGCCCTCAATACCGCGCTCCTGTCCCGGTCCAGGGTTTGCGAGCTAAGGCTCTTAGGGGAAAGGGACCTTTCGGCCATCCTGGACCGCGCCCTCCAGGACAAGGACCGGGGCCTGGGAAAATACCTGGTGGACCTTTCCGCCGAAGGCCGGGCCCATTTGCTGAAAGCAGCCTCGGGAGACGGGCGGACGCTTTTGAATGCCCTGGAAGTGGGAGTTTTGACCACCCCACCCGCTGAAAACGGCCGCATCACCTTCGACCTGGAAGTGGCGCAGGAATCCATCCAGAAAAAGATGGTCCAATATGACGCCTCCGGCGACCAGCATTACGACACCATTTCCGCCTTCATCAAAAGCATCCGGGGCTCGGACCCCGACGCGGCCCTTTACTGGCTGGCCAAGATGCTCTATGCCGGGGAGGATCCCCGGTTCATCGCCCGGCGGCTGGTGATTTCGGCGTCCGAGGACGTGGGGAATGCCGACCCCCAGGCCCTTCCCCTGGCCGTGGCGGCCCAGCAAGCCCTGGAATTCATCGGCCTTCCCGAAGGCCGCATTCCTTTGGCCCAAGCCACTGTTTACCTGGCCTGCGCCCCCAAAAGCAATGCCGCCTATATGGGCCTGGAATCCGCCACGGGGGATGTTTACAAGGAAACCACCAAGGAAGTGCCGGTCCACTTGAAGGATGCCCATTATTCCGGCGCAAAGACCTTGGGCCACGGCGAGGGCTACCAATACGCCCATGATTTCCCCGACCACTATGTCAAACAGGAATATGCCCCCAACCCCGGGCGCTATTACATTCCCACGAATTTGGGATACGAGGCCAAGATCAAGGCTTGGCTGGAACACCTGAAGGAACTGGAGGGCCGGCCCAAGCCGGCCGAGGAACAAAAAAAGTGAAGAACCCCTCCCCGCAGCCCGAAAACAAGGCCGGTCTGAGGGAAAAACTGAAACAACTGCGAAACCAGGTGGACCCGGGCTTGGCTGAAACAGCCTCCCAAGGGGTCTGGAACATCTTGAGCCGGATTGCTGAATTCCAGAAAGCCCGGGGAATCGGGGCCTTCGCTTCCACAACCGGCGAGATCAACACCTACTCCATCTTGGAAGGCGTCCTCTCATCTGGGAAAAAACTCTACCTGCCCCGGGTGGCGGCGGACAAGACCCATTTTGACTACTATGCGGTTTCCGATTTCACAAAGCTCTCGACCGGGGCCTTTGGCATTCTGGAACCCACCGGAAGCCATCCCGCCCCCTGGGAGGAGATCGACATCGCCCTGGTTCCCGGCTTGGCCTTCGACCTCAGGGGCCACCGCCTGGGTTTCGGCAAGGGTTACTATGACCGGGTCCTGCCCCTGCTCAAGAAGACGACCCTGACCGTCGGTTTGGGCTATTCCTTCCAGGTGGTGGAGCGAATACCCGATGAGGCCCACGACATTCCCTTAAAGGCCTTACTGACCGAAAAAAACTTCCATCTTTGCGGTAAATGACTCGTTTTGTCCTTTCGCTATGGGTTGTGTTTCCCTATTTTTTTCATTAATCTCTTGCACGACCAAACCGTCAAAGGATAAACCGTGAACATTTTGATTATCGGGGACATCATCGGAAAACCCGGCCGCCATGCGGTCCATAACTGCCTGGGCCGGGTCAAGGCGGACTACTCCATTGACTTCACGGTGGCCAACGGCGAAAACCTGGCCGGCGGCACGGGCATCCAGCCCGATTCCTTCAAGGCCCTGGTGGATATGGGCGTGGACGTCGTCACATCCGGGAACCACATCTGGTCCAAGAAGGAAGTCAGGGAAATCCTGGGCAAGGACCCCCGGCTTTTGAGGCCCCACAATTATCCTTCCGAAAACCCCGGGAGCGGGTTGGGACTCTATGATTGCAAAGGGACCCCGGTGGCCGTCTTGAACCTCATGGGCCGGGTTTTCATGTATCCCATCGACTGCCCTTTCAAATCCGCCGACCGGGCTTTGGGCGAAATCCAGGGAAAAGCCAAGGTGGTGATCGTGGACATGCATTGCGAGGCCACCAGCGAAAAGAGGGCCATGGGCTGGTACCTGAACGGCCGGGTGAGCTCGGTGACCGGCAGCCACACCCACGTTATGACGGCCGACGAGGAAGTCCTGCCGGGTGGGACGGCCTATCTGACTGACATCGGCATGTCGGGCTCCCCCAACTCCGTCATCGGCATGAAACAACAGCAGGTGCTTTCCCGCTTCCTGACCGGTGCCCCCTCGCGTTTTGAAGTTTCTGAAGAGCTTCCCTACCTTTTCCAGGCTGCGGTCATTTCCGTGGACAAGGAAACGGGCAAAGCCACCAAGATCGAGCGGATCCGCCAATTCGTGAATTAAGGTAGGGATTGCCTTCCGGAAAGCCGCCCGCCCCACCGTCATTCAAGCGCAGTTCATTGATTCAAAGCTTAATTGATCGTGATCGAATCCGAGGACGCCGAAGGCGCAGGGGTTTTTGCGGGTAATGGTGGTGAAGGTGCCCCCAAAGCAGGGGTGTCAACGGCGGTGGCGGGAGTCGGCTGGGACTGCGCCTTTGCCAGTCGGGCTACTTTCAGCCGAAGCTTCTTGAAATACCGCCTCGCATCTTTGTTCTTCGGGTCAATATTCAAGGCGTTTTGATAGTTATCAAGGGCCTTTTGAAGGTGGTTTTTCACCGTTGAGGCGTGGAACTGGTAAAGCTTTCCGATGTTGGCATAGGCCTGGGCGTAATAGGGGGCGTGCTTGCGTTTGGTTTTCAGCTCGAGTGATCTTTTGAAGTACTTAAAGGACGACTTGTAATCCTTCTTGCCATAAGCCTTAACACCTAATTTGAAATACTTCTTTCCCTGGGCCAAGGTTGTCACAGGGGCCTGGTGGACTACGGGCGCAGCCGTCGGAATCACCGTTTCAGATGCCGTTGCGGCTGGGGTTGGAAGAGGGGTGGGCAGGGAGGCCGCCTTTGCCGGGGCGGCCGTCGCGACCGGGGTGGCCGGAAGGGCCGTCGGGCTGGGCGTCGCCTTGGCGGCAGGCTGGGGATTGAATTCGATCGAATAACTTAGGCCCGCCCGCACATCCACGTATTGAAAGTTGCCCGGAGCCTGGATCCAATGGCTTCCGACGGCTAAATCAAGGTAAACAGGTCCCATGAAGGACACCCGGCTTCCCAAACCCGCTTTGAGCTGGGGGCTTCCATCCGAGGAAAGGCTAAGACCCGCGCCGCCATACAAATAGGGCGAAAACTTGTCTTTTCCGTTCTGGAGGGGGAAGAACCTTCCCTCCAAATTGACGGTTTGGAAATTAAAACCTGGACCCGTATAGAAGTTGGCTTGCTCAAAACCCAACCCCAAGGAAGCATAGTTAGACGGGTTCCATTCCCCTAGCACGTTGAAACCCAGGATATCGGTGGTGGAAGAGGCCAACCCCAGGGGCTGGACCGGGCTGCCATAAAGGCCGAAAAAGGTCAGGGAAATAGGTTGGACGTCCGCCAAAACAGGTCCTGCCAGCAGCAACAGGAAAGCTAGTTTCCATCCGGGCTTCAATGAGGTCAAACTTAATCCTTCCGGTGGCGGTACTTAGAAACCTGCTTGATGTGTCGGCGGGCCGTGCTGTTGCCTTTTTCATACTTCAGGGCTGCCGCGTAACAGTGGTAAGCGTCGCCGTAATGGATGATATGGTATTGGTAAATGACCCCCATCATGGCATAGGCTTCCGCGTAATAGAATTTCGGGGTATAGGGGTCCTTCATGCCGACCGCCCTTTTCCAATAACGGATGGCGCGTTCGTAATCCTTCTCCTGATAGGCGGCTTTGCCCGCGTCATAGATATCCTTCATCTTCACCGTGCCGTGGACTTCAAAAACCGTGGGCGTGGGTTGGGGCGCCGCTTGGGTCGTGGTTTCGTTCTCGTCTTCCATCTCGATTTCTTGGGAAGCGGGCGTAGGGCTGGGTTGGGCTGCCGGGGCCGGGGCTACAGTCGGGGCAGGTTTGGGGGCGGCCGTGGTGGCCGGCGCAGCGGCGGTACTCCCGCCCAGGTCGATCTCCTCGTCGCCGAAGGAGCTTGAAATCCCACCCACCAGGAAAAATAACGCTAAAACCGATATTGGCAGGCTCATTCCGTAACTTTTCACGCGATCCCTCCTTAGGTCCTCAAAGTTTAGCAAGATTTTCCAGGCTTGTGACCAAAAAGATACGCAACATCACCCGTCAATTCGCCTCAAGGGCCTCGTTAAGGCTTTCACCGATGGCTTTGACGATTTTTTTGAGGTTCTCCTGCGTCAATGCGGCGGAGAAAAACCAGGCCTCGAATTGGGATGGCGGAATATAGACGCCCCTTTGGGCCATGGCCCAAAAGAAGGCCGCGTATTTTTTACGGTCGCTGTTCTTGGCTTGTTCATAATTCTCAATCGAGTGGGGGCAGAAAAACAGCGTCGCCATGCTGCCCACCCGCTGGAATACGACGGGGGCTCCGGTTTTTTGGACCGCCCTTCGGACGCCTTCTTCCACGAAGGCGGCGCTCCCTCCCAGTTTCTCGTAAAAAGAGGGCTCGGCCAGTTTTTTCAGGGTCGCAATACCCGCCGCCATCGCCACCGGGTTCCCCGAGAGGGTTCCCGCCTGGTATACCGGCCCTTCCGGTGCGACTTGGGACATGAGCTCCTGCCTTCCGCCATAGGCCCCAACCGGCATTCCCCCTCCGATGACCTTGCCCAAGGTCGTCAGGTCCGGTTTGATGCCGTAAAGCTCCTGGGCCCCGCCGAAGGCAACCCGGAAGCCGGTCATCACTTCATCGAATAGAAGCAGGGCTTGGTTCTTCGCCGTCAAATCCCGAAGGCCCTTCAAAAACCCGGGTTTAGGCGGGACCAAGCCCATATTCCCCGCTACCGGTTCCACGATCACCGCCGCAATATCGCTGTACTTGGAAAAAGCGGATTCCACCGCACCCAAATCGTTATAGGGCAAGCTGAGGGTCAGCGAAGCAAATTCCTCGGGGACGCCGGGACTATCGGGAAGTCCCAGGGTTGCGGCCCCGCTTCCCGCCGCCACCAGGAGGCTGTCCCCGTGTCCGTGGTAACAACCGTTAAATTTGATGATTCGCTTTTTTTGGGTCGCGGCCCGGGCCAACCGCAAAACACTTAAAACAGCCTCCGTGCCGGAACTGACAAAACGGATTTTTTCAACCGATGGGAAGGCTTTTTTAACCTGGACGGCCAGTTGGGTCTCCAACGGGGAAGGCGCGCCGAAGGTGAGGCCCTTTCGGATGGTTCTGCGGACGAGGTTGAGGACCGTGGTATCCGCGTGCCCCAGGATCAACGGCCCCCAGGAACCCACCAAATCCAGGTAGCGGTTCCCGTCCACGTCGATCAGGTAGGGTCCCTTCCCTCTGGAAAAGAAAAGGGGCGTGCCGCCGACGCCTTTGAACGCGCGTACCGGGCTGTTGACCCCGCCCACAAGATGTTTTTGGGCGGCTTGAAAAAGTTTTTTAGACTGGTCGGTTTTGAGGGGTTTTGGCATGGGTTCCGTTTATTTGAAAAACTTGGCTGCTTCCTTCGCCCAATAGGTAATGATCCGGTCGGCGCCGGCCCTTTTAATAGCCAGGAGGCTTTCGGCCATGGCCGCTTCTTCATTAAGCCAGCCCAGTTTACTTGCGGCCTTCACCATCGAGTACTCCCCCGATACATGGTAGGCCCAGAGGGGAAGTTGGAACCGCCAGCGGGCCTTGGTGATGATATCCAGGGCCGTCAGGGCTGGCTTGACCATGACGAGATCCGCCCCCTCTTCGATGTCGAGTTGGATTTCCCGAAGGGCTTCCCGGGAGTTGGAAGCGGGCATTTGGTAGGTCTTGCGGTCCCCAAAGGTGGGCGCCGAATCCGCCGCGTCGCGGAAGGGACCGTAAAAACAGGTGGCAAACTTGGCCGCATAACTCAGGATGGGGGTCATCGAAAAGCCTTTTTGGTCGAGGGCCTGGCGGATGGCCCGGATTCGTCCGTCCATCATGTCCGAGGGGGCCACCATGTCCGCACCGGCCTGGGCGTGGGAAAGCGCGATTTTTTGGAGCAGCCCCAAGGTCTGGTCATTATTCACGTCACCTTGGGAAATGATGCCGCAATGGCCATGGGAGGTATATTCACAGGCGCAAACATCGGTGATCACCGCCAAAGCCGGCGTTTCTTTCTTTAAGAGCTTCACAGCCCGCTGAATGACACCGTTGGGGTTATAGGCTTCTTTGGCCGCCGCGTCCTTTTTCTTCGGAATCCCGAACAAAAGCACCGCTTGAATGCCCAGGCGGTGGGCCGCCGAAGCTTCACGGACCAGGGAGGAAAAACTGTGGCGCATTACCCCTTGCATGGAAGAAATAGGCTCGGGTGATTTCAGCCCCTCAGCGACGAACAGGGGAA